>CALXBT010000059.1 GCA_944386585.1 uncultured Clostridia bacterium
AGTACGGGCAAAGGCGGAAGTTTCACTTTTGCGGGATGGAAAAATTATCGCATCGGAAAAAGGAGAGATTCAGTTTACGGAATACGGTGTTTCCGGAATTGCTGTATTTAATTTAAGTCGTTTTGTAAGGATAGAAAAGAACGAAAGCATGCAGGAGGGAATGCAGCGGTATGAAATCTCAGTTGATTTTTTGCCGGAATTCAGCATTTCAGAGCTGGCGCAGTTTTTGGAAAAAAAATATCGGGCGAGTAGTAACGGATTTGATAGCAGCATTCTGCGTACAATTGTAGATGATAAGATTGCAGAAACGATAGTGAAAGCGATTTTTTTTGAAGAAAGAGCGAGGAGAGACCATTTAAAAGAAAGAAAGTTTTCTTTGCCTGAAGTTTCGATATTGCCGGAGCATTTTACAGTCTTGGCAGAGAAATTAAAAGCTTTTCGTTTTGGTATTACAAAAGCTGCTGGCTGGAAAGCTGCACAGTGCACCGGCGGCGGCATACCACTTGCTGAAATTGAGGCAGAAACAGGAGAATCAAAGCTGCAGGAAGGACTTTATTTTACCGGTGAAATTCTTGATTATGACGGTCCCTGCGGAGGCTATAATCTGAATCATGCTTGGTTAACGGGAGAGAGAGCTGGCCGTGCAGCGGCGTCAGCACTTAAAACAGAGTAATATGTATAGAATCAGTGAAATAAAATTAGGAATCAAAGAGGAACGCATGGAGATTCCCCGCAAAATAGAAAAAAAGCTGGGAAAACGCTTGAAAGGTGCAGAGATAACAGAATGGAAGATTGTTAAAGAATCTATTGATGCACGTGATAAGAAAAATATTAAATGGATTTATACGATTGATTTTGAAACAGAGCCAAAGATACAGCTTTCTCTGCCGGAAGGCGGAGAACAGCCGTATAGATTCCCTAAATCCGGAGATGCAGTTTCAAAAGAGAGGCCGGTCATCTGCGGCTTCGGTCCGGCAGGAATGTTCTGCGCGCTTCTTTTAGCAGAAGCGGGATATTGTCCGCTGGTGCTTGAACGCGGAAAAAAAGCGGAGGAACGGGCGGCTGATGTAGAGCGTTTCTGGCAGGACGGCGTACTCGATCCAGAATCGAATGTACAGTTTGGTGAAGGCGGTGCCGGAACCTTTTCCGACGGAAAACTGGTTACTGGCATTAAAGATCCGCGTACTCGCAAGGTACTGCATGAACTGGTCAGCGCTGGTGCCGGTGCTGACATTTTATATAAGCACAAACCGCATATAGGAACCGATGTACTGCGGGATGTCGTGCAGGAAATTCGAAAAAAAATCATTCGTTTCGGAGGGGAAGTCTTATTTTCTACGAAGCTCTCAGGCATAGAAGCAGAAAGAGGGCAGTTAGAAGCTGTTACGGTGCTTCAAAATGGAACAGCACGCAGGCTAAAGACAAAGGTTCTTGTTCTTGCGACTGGGCACAGTGCGAGGGATACGATGCGGATGCTTTATACGCGGGGACTATTTATGGAGCAAAAACCTTTTTCGATTGGTGTGAGAATTGAACATCCGCAGCGCATCATTGATCTTGCACAGTACGGGATGCCGCATGAAGATGCGGGACTTCCTCCGGCGGAGTACAAGCTTTCCTACCGCAGTCGGAACGGACGAGGGGTGTACACTTTTTGTATGTGCCCCGGCGGCGAAGTAATTGCTGCATCGTCAGAGAATGGAATGACAGCGACCAATGGTATGAGCTATCATGCGCGGGATGGTGCCTATGCGAATAGTGCGCTTCTTGTTGATGTACGGACGGAAGATTTCGGCGGCATTGATCCGCTTACCGGCATTGAATTTCAGGAAAAGTATGAACGGCTTGCTTTTGAAAACAGTACGGCAGTCAATCGGCCTCCATGTGTAATGTGGGGAGAATTCTGCGGCAGTGCTGTACAGAGATCGATTCCGGAATTTGCATCTTCTGCCATTGAGGAGGCGATGCCGTATCTGGCGCGCAAATTGAAGGATTTTGATATGCCGCAGGCTAGGATTTTTGCGGTAGAGAGCAGAAGTTCTTCTCCGGTAAGAATCCTGCGCGATGCGATGTACGAATCAAATATCAAGGGGCTTTATCCTGCGGGAGAAGGAGCTGGATACGCCGGTGGAATTATGTCTGCAGCAGCAGACGGTATCAGAATTGCAGAAATTTTAATTTCAAAATATAAAAAGATTGAATCATAAAAATTTAAAGGGGAAGAAAAAGTGAAAAAGATTATCGGAATTTTGACAGCGGTTATTATGGTGTTTTCAGTCCCGGTAGAAGCTTCTGAGGCCTCGCTTCGCGGACAGCCGGAGGAACTTTATCGTTTGATCAGTGCCGGAAATTATGATTTATTTACAAATTATGTCGACGGATATGAGATGTTTGTAGATCGGGGTATGTCGGTTGATACGGATTATTTCGGCGTGGCAGCAGTGCTGGAAAATGAGACGAAAAGAATTGAGATTTACAAGCAGAACCTTTCAGGAATCAGTAAGTCTGGTTACATCAATTATTCTAATCAGTTCTTGAAGAATACAGCCGATCATTACGGCATCGTGCAGCAAACTGAGGAAATCGGCGGCCGCAGCATTCAGATTACGGCTTGGGAGAGAAATAAACTTGCACGCGTTTCGAACGATAAAAATTATTATGTCTGCCTTGAGATTCAGGAGGGCAGCAATGTTTATACGATCTTTGTCAAATCGGCGGTGCCGATTGCTGAAAACGGAGGATACCGCTATTTAGCAGAAAATTTCCAACTGATAAGAAGCACAAAGAGCGGTTTCATACGAATGTCAGAGACGATTCCGGCGGAGGAAAAAGGCTGGAACGCCGAAACTTATGAGTTTTATCAGAAATATTTCAATGATGAAGCATCGCTTTCTTGGGGCATTTTTGAACCAGATGTCGATTATACAGGATACGATACACTGTATGGTTATGAAAGGACTCTTGATTATATATTTCCTGTACTTTTAAGCTATACGGAAGTAATCAATACGGCTCCGGAGGTTGTAAAAAACAGACTAGAAAATGCTTATGAAAACGGAAAGGTTTTAGAACTGACGCTTCAGACTGCACATGCCTCTAATAATATGATATACAATCTTCTGAACGGACAGTATGACAGCTATCTTTATGAGTATGCTTCTGTCATCAGCGAATTTGGTCATCCTGTACTTTTTAGACTGTTTAATGAAATGAACGGAGACTGGTGTCCGTATTCATCATATAATACTTCAAAAGATACGATGCTTTTCAAAGAAGCATACCGGTACATATATTCGATTTTTGATTCCGCAGGCGCCAATGAAAATACTATTTGGATTTGGAATCCTAATTCAGAGTCCTATCCGGATTTTAACTGGAATCACGCACTGATGTACTATCCAGGTGATGAATATGTTGATGTCATCGGACTGACTGCATACAATACAGGAACCTATTATAGCGGGGAGAAATGGCAGAGCTTTAGCGAGCTTTATGATAATCTGTACAGTGACTACTGCCAGTGGTTTTCACAGCCTTTTATGATTACAGAGTTTGCTTCCTCCAGCGTTGGGGGCGATAAAGCAGCATGGATTGACGATATGTTTTTAAGAATGCAGAATTTCAGCCGTATTAAGATTGCAATCTGGTGGGACGGCTGTGATTGGGATGCAAACGGCAACATTGCCCGCCCGTATTTCCTTGATGAGACGCAGGATACGCTTGAAGCTTTCCGCAAAGGAATTAGAAGTTCATGGAATGTTGATGTATATGCATAGCTGAACTGATATTTTACAAAATCAGTTCAGAGGAAGAAGGAAAAGGTTGAAGTTGAGGAGAAATTTTCTTTTCAATTTCAGCCTTTCATTGAATTATTTGTTGTTTTATCTGTACAGACAAAAAAAGACGGCAGCGCCGCCTTTTTTAATGATTGATTTTCGCTTTTAGTTTCTGCAGAGCTTTTTTTTCAATTCTTGATACATAAGAACGGCTGATTCCAAGCTCCTGCGCTACTTCTCTCTGGGTTTTGCTTTCCTGATTATACATACCGTAGCGTTTGATGATAACGAGCTTTTCTCTCTCATCGAGTTCTTCTTCGATTGCTTTATAAAGAGAGGATATCTGCATTTTTAAATTTATATCATCGATGATAGCATCTTGATCGGTGCCTAGAATATCGTTAAAGCTTATTTCATTGCCGTCTTTGTCAGTTCCAAGCGGCTCGTTCAGCGAAACTTCTCCTTTGTTTTTTTTGGAAGATCGTATGCTCATGAGTATTTCATTTTCGATGCATTTGGCGGCGTAAGTGCCGAGCCTTGTGCTTCGTTTGCTGCTGTATGTATTTATCGCTTTTATTAATCCAATAGTGCCTATGGATATCAGGTCGTCAGGGCTACAGGTTGTCACTGTATATTTTTTTGCGATATGTGCGACAAGCCTGAGGTTGCGTTCGATGAGTATCTTTTTCGCTTCCTCATCGCCCATCTGATATAAGCTCAGATAGTATTCTTCCTCTTTTTCAGAAAGAGGCATCGGAAAGGAATCGCTCATATATGTAACCCCCTCTATTTGCTTTTCACTATATGCGTAAAATAGAGGGAAAGTGCCTGACCCGCTTGAAATAGGCATGGTCTTATTTATGTAGCCTCTTTTGCAGGCGGAACCGCCGTGCAAAAGAGACATTCATCGAGATTGGCTATCTTTCAAAAGAAAGGCAGTCTGTGCACTGATCCATTGACGGATTGCTTTCATGCGTACCAACAGCGATGCAGTCAAGCGTGCAGTAGTTGCTGGTGCTGCAGTGATGCTTGCAAGTATCAACGGTACACTTGATAGATGAATTATAGTTGTTATTCATTTTTAGTACCTCCTAAAATTTTAGTACGAAACTATTTTGCCCGTCTGCGCAAAAAATATTAAAAATTTCACATAATAATTATATTCAAACGGCGATATTCCCTTGTTTTCAAACCAAAAAAATGATAAAATATTACACACTGTATGAGACGGAAATATTTTATTAAAAAGGGGAAAGAGATTATGCGGAACAGGGGAATGATATGGATATTAAAAAGATTTCGCACAACGAAAGACCAAGAGAAAAACTATTGCGCGCAGGTGTACAGGTATTGTCGGATCGGGAATTGATTGCAGTTTTGCTTGGAACCGGCACCAAAAAGCTGCCGGTGCTTGCGCTGGCGGACAAGCTGATTGAGCTTGACCGAAGCGGGCTTTTATTTCTTGCAGATTGTGTACCAGAAGAACTCTGCATGCTTTCCGGTATTGGAAAAGCTAAGGCTTGTCAGCTTGCGGCAGCTATCGAAATTGGGAAAAGGATTTCTCAAAGACCGAAAAACGGCAGATATAGAATTTCCTATGCGGATGAAGCAGCAGCGCTTGTAATGGATGATCTAAGGTACTTGCGAAGAGAGATTTTTATGGTAATGCTCCTTTCCGGCAGGGGAGAAGTTCTGTCTATAGAAAGGGTGGCGGAAGGAGATATCAATACTGCGGCGGTAAAAGCGAGGGAAGTATTTGGTATGGCGGTGCGGAAAAACGCTTTTTCTGTCATTCTCGTGCATAATCATCCCAGCGGTGATCCATCGCCGAGCAAAGCGGATATTGAGACGACCAACAGGCTGATTGAGGCTGGAGAACTGCTTGGAATTTATGTGGCGGATCATCTCATCATCGGAGACAATAAATATTATAGCTTTAAAGAAAACAGGATTATGCAGCAATAAAACAAAATTTGGAGGAAAAAATATGTGCTTTTTTTCAGCAAAAGATATGGGGATAGATTTAGGAACGGCAAATACGCTGATCTATTTAAGCGATAAAGGGATTGTGCTTAGTGAGCCTTCTGTGATTGCAAAAGATAATATAACAAGTGAAATTATTGCGGTTGGAAAAGAAGCAAAAGATATGATCGGCAAGGCGCCAAGCAATATTTCGGTAGTACGGCCGCTTCAGGACGGCGTTATTTCCGATTTTGATATGACGGCAGATATGCTTCGCACTTTTATTATGCGGGTGCTTTCAAACGGCAGAAAAGTGAATCTGCGTGTAGTAGTAGGCGTTCCTTCAGGTGTTACAGAAGTAGAAAAACGAGCCGTAGAGGACTTGGTACATCAGCTGGGAGCAAAAGAAGTATATATCTTGGAAGAACCGATGGCAGCAGCAATCGGAGCCGGACTTCCGGTCGATGAGCCGACCGGACAGATGATTGTTGATATCGGCGGCGGCACCTGTGATATTGCGGTGATTGCAATCGGCGGCATTGTTGCCAGCACTTCGCTGCGTTATGCAGGCGATAAATTTAACGATGCAATCGTGCAGTATATGAGAAAAACCTATAATCTTCTCATCGGTGAACAGACAGCAGAAGAAGTGAAGATCAATATTGGCTGTGCACTGATGGATTATGATGAAAATGGAAATGAAGTGATTGAATATATGAATGTCAGGGGAAGAGACCTTGTGACTGGATTGCCGAAGGTTGTTCCAGTATCAAATAAAGATATGTATTATGCGCTTGAGGAATCGGTTGATATGGTAGTGGAAGCAATCAAGACAACGCTTGAAAAAACGGCGCCGGAAATTGCGGCTGATATTGCTGTAAGCGGTCTTGTGCTGTCAGGTGGCGGCGGAATGATCAAGAATCTTGACAAAATTATTGCAGAGAAAACGAATATCAGCGTTTCCATCGCTGAAAATGCTTTTGAAGCGGTTGCCATGGGCACCGGCAAAAGTCTTTCCAATATTGATAAACTGAAAAAGTATGCAAACAGCAAAGCCAGCATTAAGTATAGATAAGAAAGAGCGGCAGGAAACGGTATGATAAAATGGATTAAAACGCATAAGGTGTTTACGGCAGTTTTCAGTGCTATTATTCTTTTGGTAATTATTATTTCAGTTTCCTATTTCAGCGGTACTGGATTTGTTGGCAGGGGTGTAAACAGTGCAAATGCGGCAGTAGCAGGACCGGTTTCGTCTGTAGGCGATGGAATTAAATCAGGGATCAAAGGGATTTTTGGTTTTCGCGGCTTGATGAAAGAAAACGAGGAGCTGCAGGAGGAAGTAGACGCACTGAAACGGGAAATTACTAGGATTCAGCTGGAAGAAAAGGAACTGGAAGAACTGAGGCAGCTTGCCAATGCTCTCAATTATGAAAGTGTAATGGCAGAATATAAGCCCGTTACCGGAAAAATCATCGCGATGGATCAGTCAAATTATTTCAGTTCTTTTACGATTGATGTGGGAACTGAGTCTGGAATCATAGAAAATGCAGTAGTTGTTTCCGGAAACGGACTTGTAGGACGGGTTTCTGAAACGGGCACTGGTTATTCAAAGGTGATTTCTGTCATCGATGATACTGTAAATGTCTCTTTTCAGGTATCACGGGATATGAATATTCTTGGTGTTGTTACGGGAGACGGTGCAGGAAAAATTGCAGGCTATACGCTGGACGGCAGTGCTGGGATTGTAGAAGGCGATGTGCTTTTGACAACAGGAATCGGTATGTATCCGGAGGGAATTGAGATTGGCAGGACAACTGGCGTAAACTATAACAGTGATACGCAATTGATGACTGTTACAGTGGAACCGGCGGTCAATTTTAAAAATTTGCGGAAAGTGATGGTGCTGCTCTGATGAAATACAGGTATGCATTTCTCATTTTTTTGTTTGCTTTTTTAATACAGGGTACTTTTCTGAATGTTTTTTCCTTGTTTCATACAACGCCGAATCTCATTTTATGCTTGGTAGTCATGTTTTCTCTTTTTTATGAAAAGCAGCTTCATGCAATTGTGTTCGGCGTGTTGTTTGGGGTAATTGCAGATCTCTGCTTTATGCAGTATACTGGGATTTCTTCACTTGGCTATTTACTGCTTGCGCTTTGCACAATGGCGGCAGGCAGTACAATCAACCGGGAAAATTTAGCGACGCTGCTGCTTTTGACAGTGTTTTCAACGATTCTTTTTCAGATTTATGTCTGGGTGATGTACTTTTTTCTCGGCAGCAGGATATCTATATTGTATGTGCTTGGGAAGCTGTTTGTCCTGGTTCCGTATAATGTGGCAGTCGCTGCATTTTTGTACCATATTTTTATCGAAAGAGTAACTCGTTTCAGAAACGATAGATATTATTACAGGTGAAATCAGTATGAAAAAAATTCTGGAATTTAGATATTATCAGCTTATTATTGTAGGAATTGTTT
This sequence comes from uncultured Clostridia bacterium, assembly GCA_944386585.1. Lineage (GTDB taxonomy): Bacteria > Bacillota > Clostridia > Peptostreptococcales > Anaerovoracaceae > QAKD01. The sequence continues at coordinate 8,216 of CALXBT010000059.1, forward strand.
TGATGGCGGTTCTTGCTGTTCGACTTTTTGTACTGACAGTAGTGCAGCATGAAGACTGGAATGCTTATGCCGATAATTTAAGTCAAAAGAAGATTTATACTTCCGCACCGCGCGGGGAGATTCTTGATCGGTATGGCAGGGTGCTGGCCGGAAATGTACAGACATTTCTTGTAAAATTTGATTCCACCGGAATGAAAAATGAAGAGATTAACAAGGTTGCGCTTGAGGTGATTGAGATTCTTGAAAAGAACGGAGATACCTATATTGATGAATTCCCCATTGTTTTTGAGGGAAATCATTTTGTTTATACGTATCAGCAAGCAATCGACCGCTGGCTGACAAGCGAAGGAATGCCGACCTATTACACTGCGGAGATGGCTTTTAATCAGCTGCGGCAACAGCTTGAAATTGATGAATCTTACGATGTCTACGAAGCACAGGAGGAGATGCAGAATGTATATAATGTATATCCACCGATTTCCGTGCGCAATATGACTTTTACGCAGTATCAGAATCAGCAGATATTTCTAGGCAATTATGGGCTGGCAAAAGAGCAGCTGGAATATGATATTCCAGCAGAGGATGCCTTTCAGGAGCTGCGCAAGCGGTTTGAAATAGGAGAGGAATATTCGCTGGAAGAGGCGAGAAAAATTCTGGTAGTACGAAATGAGATTTCCGAATTAGGCTATATGATGTATATGAGTGCAACGATTGCTTCTGATATTTCTGAGAACAGCATTATTATGCTGGAAGAAAGAAGCAATGAACTGCCGGGAATTTCCGTTGTTTCTGAGACAAAGCGGTATTATCCGTACGGAAACACGGCTTCGCATATACTTGGCTATCTCGGAAAGATTTCAGAGGCTGATAAAGAAGAGTATGTCAACGAAAAGGGCTATAATCCCAATAATCTTATTGGCCAGAGCGGAATTGAAAGCAGTTATGAAGAGGTGCTGCGCGGAACGGACGGCATCAAAACTGTGCAGGTCAATGTCAATGGAGAACTTGTTAATGTCATCAGCGAGATACCGGAAAAGAGAGGAGACTCCGTCTATTTGACGATTGATGTAGAGCTGCAAAAGACAGCGGAACGGGCGCTTGCGCAGGCGCTTTCAAAGATTCAGACGGCAGGCACTTTTGAAAGCAAATACGGCAATTATAAATACGGTACGGCTTACCGCAACGCAAATGTCGGTGCAGTTGTAGCACTTGAAGTAGAGACAGGAGATGTGCTGGCAATGGCGAGCAATCCTGATTTTAATCCGAATCTTTTTGCAACGGGTATTTCAAATGCAGATTGGCAGGCTCTGCAAAGTCAAAACCCCCGTGATTATCTTGCACCTGCTCCTCTTTATAATGTGGCAGCAAGAACAGCGGTGCAGCCCGGTTCCACCTTCAAGATGGTCGTTGCAACTGCCGCTATGAAGAAAGGACTGTCGCCGGATACGAAGCTACGTGACGGAGGCTATGTTATGGTAGGAAACAGGCCGTTTAATTGTCTGATCTGGACGCGGAGCCACAGCACACATGGTTTAGTTGATCTTCCGCATGCACTGGAAGTTTCGTGTAATTATTATTTTTATGATATCGGAACAGGTATGGATTATTACACAGGGCGAAGCTTGGGATACGAGATTGATATGAATGATATCATGGATACCGCAATGCAGTATGGACTTGGCAAGGCTACTGGCATTGAGATTACAGAAACGGTAGCGGAAGTTCCTTCTGCAGAACGGAAAATGAAAGCAACCAAATCTTCTCTTGATTATCATCTGCGCTCTAATAAAAAGGACTACTTTAAAAAAAGTGTTCTTGATGATGAAGAACTGCTGGAAGAATACATCGCAGAGATTGTATCGTGGACAGAAGAAAATCCAAGCAGAGGGGAAATCATCAAGCGTCTTTCAGATTACGGCATTAAAGAGGATATGATTGAGACAGTAGCGGACCGCTGTAAATTTGATTATTACAATCAGGCAAAGCTGACACGGGCTGATGATTTTAATATTGCAATCGGGCAAGGGGAAAACGCATATACGCCGCTTCAGATGGCGAATTATATCGCGACAATCGGAAACAGAGGCATTTATAATGAAGTTTCAATCATAAAAGCAGTTGAAAATCATGAGAAAGAAAAAAAAGCAGAACCGACAAAAATCGACATCAGTGAGGAAAACCTCGATGCGATTATTGAGGGGATGGAACTTGTAGCAAGTGGTTCGTCGGGAAGTATGCGCGGTGTATTCGGCAATTTTCCGGTATCAGTAGCGGCAAAATCAGGAACGGCTGAACGGTCAGGTGTGATCCAGCCACCGGATGAGGTAGAATATATCCAGTCACATCTGCGCCAGCTTGATTCAAGACTGCGCTGGGAGGATGTTGAAGTGGAAATGAACCGGCTTTTGGCAGAAGAATCAGGACAGTACAGTACAAGAGCAGCAGCTGTTGATCAAGCAGTTAAAAATTTGACTGACGGAAGAATCACACAGACCCAGATCAATCAGTGGAAAGAGGAATATGACAATTTTGCATGGGTAGTAGCAATGGCACCGGCAGAAGATCCGAAAATTGCGGTAGCAGTATTGATCTTTCAGGGTGGCACAGCAGGCTATGCGGCGCCAGTGGCGCGTGAAATCATCGGAGATTATCTCAATATAAATGAAGAAAACACAGAGAATGATAATATAAATATTGATACAGCAATTTATTAGAAACTTAACAGTCAGGAGCGGAATCATGGGAAGAATATTTTTAATTGCTTCAGGAAAAGGCGGGACCGGAAAAAGCGTTTTTGCTTCCAATATGGGAGCATTGCTTGCAGCGCGCGGTAGCAGTGTTGTGCTGGTAGATATGGATATGGGACTGAGAACACTTGACATCTACATGGGACTAGAATCGAAAGTCGTTTATAATGTATATGATGTAGTTTCAGGACTTTGCCGTATTAAGCAGGCACTGATCAAGGACAAGCGTTTTCAGAGCTTGTACCTGATGGCAGCTGCTCCAAGAAGAGATGACGGCAGGGTTACTCCGCTTCATATGAAGGTTTTGTTCCGGCGTCTTGCCGAAAGGTTTGATTATGTAATTGTTGATTCACCGGCTGGAATTGATGAAGGGTTTCTTTTGTCAGCGGTTTCAGCAGAAAAAGCTGTCATTGTAATAACTCCTGAGTATACAGCAATCCGAGATGCAGAAATAGTCGATAAAGTGCTGAGTGAAATTGGAATCCATAATAAATGTTATGTCATCAATAAAGTAAAATCAGAATTGGTTGCCAGCGGAACAATGCCGTCTATTGCAGAAATAAACGGCATTTTGCGAATGCCGTTTGCGGGAATTATTCAGTATGATGATAATATTCATGTAGCCGCAAACAACGGTTTGCCGATTGTTTTTAAAAAGGATACATATATTTACAGAAACATGGAAAAAATTGTCGATCGCATTATTGAACGGCGATAAGCAAAAAAATCGTGAGGCAAGCGGTACAGTTAGAAATTAATCTGCTTACTTCGCATACCGCAGGAAAGCACGACGCCGACTGCAATCATGTTTGAAAGGATGGAAGAACCGCCGTAGGAAATAAAAGGAAGTGTAATGCCTGTTACCGGCATGATGCCCATGGTCATAGCAATATTCTCAAAAATTTGAAAACCGAACATTCCGATAAAACCGACAACAATTAAGGCACCGTAGAGATCTACGGTGTCTCTTGCAATTAGTGCCATGCGATAGAGAAAGAGCGTAAACAGCAGAATGAGAAGTACGCCCCCGACCATACCCAGTTCTTCGCAGACGACGGAAAAGATGAAATCTGATTTTTGTACCGGCAGAAAATCAAGCTCTTTCTGTGAGCCTTGAAAGAGGCCTTTGCCGAAAAATCCGCCGGAGCCGATTGCGATTTTTGACATCCACACATGATAATTTGCATCAATTGAAAGGTCGTCGGGATGCAGAAAAGCTAAGATACGATCCTTTTGATGGTCTGCCATTAGAAAATAGATAATCGGCAGTGTGGCGGCGCAGGCGGCGGCCAGTTTGCCAAAGATTTTATAGTCGATTCCGGCATAAAACAGCATGATAACGAAGATCGCACAAAAGACAATGGCGCTTCCGAGATCTTCTTTCAAAATGATAAGAATGATCGGAGAGGCATAAAGCAGTGATTTGAACACTCCTGTAAAAGTTGCAAGGTCGTCGCGATGCTTGGAAAAATAGATTGCCATGAGAATAATAAAAGTAATTTTTACAAATTCTGATGGTTGCAAAGTCGTGATGCCTTTGATTTCAATCCAGGAACGCGCGCCGTACTGTTCTTTTCCAAGACCGGGTATATATACGGTCAGGAGGAAAATAACAGACAGGGCATAAATAATTTTTTCGAACTGAGGAAACAGTTTATAATCCAGAAAAATCAAAAAAATAATAGCAATAAAGCCGAGAAAATATGCTAATGCCTGAATAATTATGTCGCGGTTGATTACAAAGCCGCCAGAGTACGCGGTACTGCTGATCATGGTAAGACTGATCACGGAGAGAACTCCAACAATGAGCAGAATAGATTTATCTAAATTTTTCAAAAGCCTTAAAAAATACTTCATAGTTTGTCCTTTGCATTCTTGACATTTATATCGCATCTATTATAATATATATTGTATGATTATATCAAGATTTATATAAATTTTGCTTAATTATCTTTTAAAATTATTCGTTCACGAGACTCTCGTGAATATTTATTCTTATTACACAAAGAACAAGTTAAAAAGGAGGTGTATCAATGTGGTGCCAAAGCTGTTGATTGCTTTGTGCATGGTTCTTGTACTGGCTGTAGGGCTGTTAATCGGATATATTATCAGAAAAAATGTCGGAGAAAAAGCTATCGGAAGTGCGGAGACAAAAGCACGCAATTTAATTTTAGATGCCGAAAATAAGGCGGAAACAATAAAAAAAGAAATTACACTGGAGGCGAAAGAGGAAGCGCACCGTATGAGGAGCGACGCAGAGCGCGAGGTGCGGGAGAGAAGATCAGAGATTCAGAAATCAGAAAGACGGTTGATCCAAAAAGAGGAATCAATTGACCGAAAACTGGAAAATGTAGAACGAAAAGAAGAAAGTATCACACAGAAAGAGCAGGCACTTATCGAAAAAAATAAGGAGCTTGACGGATTTATTGCACGACAGATGGAGGAACTCGAAAAGATTTCCGGCTTGTCGGTTGAAGATGCGAAAGGAATTTTACTTTCTAACTGTGAAAAAGAAATTCGCCATGAAGCCTCTCTGATGATTAAGGAGATTGAATCGAAGGCGAAGGAAGAAGCAGATAAAAAAGCAAAAGAAATTATTACCGGTGCGATTCAGAGATGTGCGGCTGATCATGTAGCAGAAAGTACCGTTTCGGTCGTTCCGCTTCCAAACGACGAGATGAAAGGAAGAATCATCGGGCGTGAGGGACGAAATATTAGAGCGATTGAAACGCTGACGGGCGTCGAGCTGATTATCGACGATACGCCGGAAGCTGTGATTTTGTCGGGATTCGACCCTGTCAGAAGAGAAATCGCACGAGTTGCGTTGGAAAAGCTTATCGTGGACGGAAGAATTCATCCGGCCAGGATTGAAGAGATGGTAGAAAAGGCTGAAAAGGAAGTCAACGCGATTATGAAAGAAGAAGGAGAACAGGCAACTTTTGAAGTTGGTATTCATAATCTTCATCCGGAACTCATAAAATTGCTGGGCAGGCTGAAATACAGAACTTCTTACGGCCAGAATGTACTGAAACATTCTGTGGCGGTAGCCCATCTTGCCGGCTTGATGGCAGGCGAGCTTGGACTTGATGTTAAACTGGCGAAACGAGCGGGTCTTCTTCACGATATCGGAAAAGCACTGGATCACGAAGTAGAAGGCACGCATGTAGATATCGGCATTGATGTGCTGAAAAAATATAAGGAATCAGAAGCAGTTATTAACGGAATGGCGGCACATCACGGCGACTATGAGCCAAAGAGCATGGAAGCGGTGCTCATTGCAGCAGCAGATGCGCTTTCGGCGGCAAGGCCGGGCGCAAGGCGAGAAACGCTTGAAACTTACATCAAGAGATTGCAGAAACTTGAAGAAATTGCCAATACAACGCCGGGTGTCGATAAATCGTTTGCAATTCAGGCAGGGCGTGAGATCAGAGTTATTGCAAAGCCGGAAGAAATCAACGATGAAGAAATTGTTTTCCTCGCAAGAGAAATTAGTAAAAAGATTGAATCGGAACTAGAATATCCGGGTCAGATTAAAGTAAATGTGGTTCGTGAGACGAGAGCCATTGAATATGCAAAGTAGTTGATAAAATGTGAAGCGGCAGACTGATGTCGCTTCTATTTTGATACAACAGGCCGCAGCGGCAAAAAAAGTTTAGGCTAGCGCGGTAAATTGAATAGGAGAGGAGCTAGAAGTTTAGTGAACAGTATGAAAGAAACGCATTATACGCTGACGGTGGATCAAAAATCGGATTTTTATAAAAAAATGATTACGATTGCGATTCCGGTCATTATTCAGAATATCATCAGTATCGGGCTTGGTATGGCAGATACAATGATGGTTGGAAAGTTAGGAGAAGATCAGCTTGCGGGTGTTGGTGCAGCGAATCAGTTGATGTGGCTGTCGTGGGGTGTTATTTTTGGTTATTTCAGCGGTGCAGTAGCGCATGCTTCTCAGTACTGGGGAGCGGGAAATGTACATAGAGTGAGAAATGTACTGGGTCTTGATCTTGCTGTAGGCCTTACGGCAGGTGCATTTACCATTGTCTGTACTTATCTTTTTGGACCACAGCTTGTATGGCTGTTTTCAAGAGATCCGGTTGTAATCGGTTATGGAGTTGATTATATGCGGATTGTATGTTTTGGACAGATGTTTTCGTTTCTGACCTTTGCTTTTACATATAACTGCAGAGTTGTGCAGCGACTAAGAGTTATCACCAGTATCAACTGTGCAGTATTGTTTTTGAATATTTTTCTGAATTATTGCTTTATTTTTGGAAATTTCGGATTTCCGCGTTTTGAAGCATCAGGGGCAGCTATAGCGACAACAATCTGCCGGGCACTTGAGCTAATGGCGGTGATAATTTATATGGTTGCAAGCAAGAAGCATCCGCTTCATTGTTCGCCGAGAGAAATGTTTGACTTTCATAAAGATTTTGCAAGAGAAGTAACAAAGACTGCATTTCCGGTTGTGATAACAGAAGTGATGTTCTCTGTGCTGGGTTCGGCAACTTTTGCGATTTATGGTATCTTGGGATCGGCGGAATTGGCTGTTGTTCAGGTTGCTGAAGTGGTTGCCAATATGGCGCAGGTCATTTTCTTTGGGCTTGGAAATGCAGCGGCAGTAACGATTGGCGGTGCACTCGGCCAAAATGATCCGGACAGAGCTGTAGAATATGGAAGGATTTCTTTTAAACTGTCGCTGATTCTTTGTGCGATTACCTGCGCAGTCATATTTATGATTACAAGGCCGATTTCCGGTCTATATACGGATTTTGAACCAAGTACGATAGAATTGCTTGTAAAAACGCTGTGGGTATGGAGCATAATTACGATACCGAAGATGATCAATTATGTTATTATCTGCGGTATTCTGCGTGCTGGTGGCGATACTATTTTTTCTTTGAAAATAGATTTGGTCGGCAATCTTGGCATGCAGGTTCCTCTGGCACTCCTTGCTGTGCTGGTATTTAAGTGGCCTCTTTATTTTTGCATTCTTTTTGTAAGCATCAACGATGTTGTAAAGTGCTTTATGAGTATTACGAGAATGCTGTCTAAAAAATGGATCAATATTTATCGGCAGGATTATATGTAGGAGCAGAGATGTTTGTTTATTTGGATAACAGCGCGACAACAAGACAGTACGATGAGGTTACAGAGCTGATGATACGCTATATGCGTGAGGAATTTGGAAATCCTTCCTCTCTTTACAGACCCGGTATCAATGCAGAAAAAGCGGTGAAGACAGCGCGGCGTATGCTTGCGGGAATATTTTCCTGCGGTGAAGAGGAGGTTTATTTTACTTCCGGTGGCACGGAGGGCGATAATACAGCAATTTTCGGTGCGGCGGAAGCGGGAAAGCGTAGAGGAAACAAGATTATCACGACAGCGGTAGAGCATCCGGCGGTGCTGGAAGCGGCAATGCGCCTTGCTGAGGCAGGCTTTGAAATTGTAACGGTTCCGGTTTTACACGACGGCAGGCTTGATCTTGATTTTCTGCGGCAGGCAATCGATCAGAAGACAGTTTTGATTACTGTTATGCAGGTCAATAATGAAAATGGAATGATTTTTCCAATCTCTGAAATTGCTGCGATAAAAGAGCAGTATAACAAGGTGCATGGCACTGATATCCTGCTGCATACAGATTCGGTCCAGGCTTTTGGAAAGATGCGTGTGATGAAGCCGGGCGTGGATCTGCTTTCTGTCAGTGCGCATAAAATACACGGCCCGAAAGGAATCGGAGCGCTTTATCGGAAAAAAGGCAAAAATATCCGTCCGTATCTTGTTGGAGGTGGTCAGGAACGGAATTTTCGTTCCGGTACGGAAAATGTACCGGCAATTGTCGGTTTTGGAAAAGCGGCGGAAATTGCATACAGCCGTCTTGATGCGCGCCTTTCAGCAATTGCACAGGCAAGGAATTATCTTCTTGCTGGTATCGAGACAGAGATCAGCGATATTCAAGTGAACAGCGTTCGCACATGCAGTGTATCGGGGGAGGAGGGACTCTGCTGTCCTTCGGTGCTCAATGTTTCATTTCTCGGTACAAGGGGCGAGGTGATTCTTCATACGCTGGAACAGTCCGGTATTTATGTTTCGACTGGTTCAGCTTGTTCTTCCCACAAGAAAGGACAGAGTCATGTGCTTGCGGCGATGGGGCTTGCAGAAAAAGAGATTGAAGGTGCGATTCGTTTTAGTTTTAGTGAAGAGAACACAATCAGTGAAATGGATTTTGTGCTTGCGCGTTTAAAAGAAGCGGTTACGCGCTTTCGCCGGCTTGGCAGTTTCCGATAATTTACTGTAGATGAGGAAAGAAAATGAACGAACAGAATATATTTATCGTGCGGTGCGGTGAAGTCGCGCTGAAAGGAATGAATAAGCCTTATTTTGAAAGAATGCTGGCAGAGCGCATTCGCGGCAGGCTGAAAAAAATAGAAAACGGAGAACCAATTGAGGTAAAACGCTGCGAAGGGTTGATTTTTGTCCGTGCAGAGAAAAGCTATGAGCCGGAAGTGATTGTCAGAGAAGTATCAAAAGTGTTTGGCGTCGCTTCCATTTCACCGGCAGTGGAGGCAGAAACAGACCTTGATCGGATTGGCGAGGCGGCGGTAGAATATATGCAGCGCCTGATTCGTGAAAAAGGTGTTAAAACTTTTAAAGTAGAAGCAAAGCGGGCGGATAAGAATTTTCCGGTAAAATCACCGGAAATTGCACGCATTATCGGGGCAAAGGTGCTGATTGGATGCAAGGTGCTGAAGGTAGATGTACATCATCCGGATGTACTTTTATTCGTAGATGTTCGCAAAGACATTTCTTACATTTACGATGCAAAAGTATCTGGATTTGGCGGACTTCCGCTTGGTACTAACGGTAAAGGAATGGTGCTGCTCTCAGGTGGTATTGATTCGCCGGTGGCTGCTTGGATGATGGCAAAGCGCGGAATGCTGATTGAAGCGGTACATTTTCATTCTTATCCGTATACGAGTGAACGGGCGCAGGAGAAGGTCGAGGAGCTGGCACGGATTCTTGCAGGATACTGCGGCAGATTTAAAATGCATATAGTGAATCTTCTGCCGATTCAGGAACAGATTGTGCAGCATTGCCCGGAAGAAGAAACAACGATTCTCGTCCGCAGATTTATGATGCGCATCGCGGAGAAACTGGCAGAAAAGAACGGGGCCGGCATGCTGATTACCGGAGAAAATCTGGGACAGGTAGCAAGCCAGACAGCGGAGGCTTTGGTTGTAACAGATGCGTCTGTTTCAATACCGGTCATGCGGCCGCTGATTGCGCTGGATAAAACTGATATTATGGAAAAAGCAAAAGAGATCGGTACCTTTGATACATCGATTATGCCGTATGAGGATTGCTGCACGGTATTTTTGCCGAAACATCCCGTTACAAAGCCGAAGCTTGCCAAAATTCTTGAATCAGAAGAAAAGCTTGCTGTTGCGGATTTGACGGATGCGGCGGTCTGCGCGGCAGAGACAATTCAGATTTTTTCGGAATAAGAATCGACAAAAAGTGACAAAAATAGAAGAATTCCCCCTTTTTCTCCTAAAGACAGATATAGGACAAGCGCAGTATAATGATTAGGTGAAAAGGGGGTTTTTCTATGAGAACGGAATTTGAAATAACTGACAACATTCTTATTGTAAAGTTGTCGGGCGAAATAGATCACCATGAAGCTGCGGAAATTAGAAATGAGATTGACAGCACTTACAGTGTTTTTGGCAGTAAGCATATGATTCTCGATTTTTCGCAGGTATCCTTTGTAGACAGTTCCGGAATTGGCGTTGTCATGGGCCGCTATAATAAAGTAAAGGAAAAGGGAGGCAGCATTCTGATTGCAGGCTGCTCTGAATATTTAAGAACAATTTTGTTTCTGTCGGGTATTTTTACGATTATAGAGGAAAGCGCCAGCGCAGAGGAAGGAATTCTGCTTCTGAAGCAAAGATCGGTAGCCGAAAAAGAAGGGGAAGAAGAGACCGGAAAAACAGCCGGTGATGAGAAAGACGGAGGAAAGTAAAATGACAGAAAGGCAAAAGGAGGCGCAGAAAAAAATGAATCAAATGAAAGTAGAGTTTGCGGCAATTTCTGAAAATGAGGCGTTTGCACGCTTAACAGCGGCAGCATTTCTTTCGCGGCTTGATCCGACAGTGGATGAGCTGACTGAAATTAAAACAGCTGTTTCAGAAGCGGTCAGCAACGCTGTGATACACGGTTACGGCGGCGGCAGTCTGGAACAGAGCGTAGTGCTTTCCTGTGAGTATGATGAGGGTGGTACCGTAAAACTGATCATTGAAGACGGCGGCGCCGGAATTTCCGATATTGAGCAGGCAAGGCGGCCGCTTTTTACAACCGGAAGTCCGGAAGAACGCTCCGGCATGGGATTTACTGTAATGGAGAGTTTTATGGATCGTGTGCTAGTGGAATCAGAAGAAGGAAAAGGGACGAGAGTGACCCTGATAAAAACGCTCGACATTTCCTATGGAGCATAGGTATGTGCCGCTGTCCAAAGAAGATACATATAAACTTATCGAACAAGCAAAAAATGGAGACGAGGAAGCGAAGGAGACGATTGTCAAGCAAAATACAGGGCTTGTAAAAAATATTGCGTTAAAATTTACTGGATACGGCTATGAGCTCGATGACCTCATGCAGATCGGATTTATCGGTCTTCTGAAGTCAGTCGAGCGTTTTGACATGAGCTTTAATGTAATGTTTTCTACTTATGCGGTGCCGATGATCTTAGGGGAAATTAAACGCTATATTCGGGACGATGGAAAGATTAAAGTCAGCCGACAGCTGAAAACGGACATTAGAAATATGACAAAGCTGCAGGAAGAGTATTATCATCAGAAAGGAGAGTATCCCCGTCTTTCGGTATTGGCAGAGTTGATGCATGTAAGCAAGGAAACGCTGCTTGAAATCATGTCCGCAAAGGATGCACTCGGTAGCATGGAAAGCCTCGATAATCCGGAGAGACTGACATTGTTCTCGGAATTTTCAGGAACCGCCGTTAGTTCAGAGGAGGAAAAGCATCTCAATCTGCTGTTTTTAAAGAGCGCGATCGGAGGACTGGATGAAAAAGAACGACAGGTAATCGTGCTTCGATATTTTAAAGATATGACGCAGGCCCAGATTGCCGGCCGGCTGGGAATTTCCCAGGTTCAGGTATCCAGAATCGAAAAAAGAGTATTAAGTAAGCTAAGGAAAAAAATAGCGGAGTAAAAAGTCATGAAAAATGCAAAAATGCCTTGCAAAAACAGGAGAAATGGTGTTTAATAAATATGTATGTTGTTATATTGTTAACAATATAAGATTACTTTAAATGCGGGCTAAAAGCGGTCTGAACTTTCAGGCCACCGTTAATATTTATTTAAGGAGGCATTTACATGAACTTTCAACTCACGAAAGAACAAGAATTTGTAAGGAAAATGGTAAGAGAGTTTGCTGTTAATGAAGTGGAACCACTTGCTGCTGATATCGACAAAGAACACAGATTCCCAGTTGAAACAGTAGAAAAAATGGCAAAGTACGGACTATTAGGCGTACCATTCCCGACAGAAGTTGGCGGAGCAGGCGGAGACCACATCTCCTATGCAATCACAGTAGAAGAATTGTCAAGAGTATGCGCTTCGACAGGCGTTATCTGTTCGGCTCATACCTCTCTTTGTGCATGGCCAATCTTTAATTATGGTACGGACGAGCAGAAGGCCAAATATCTTCCTGATCTTTGCTCCGGCAGAAAACTGGGTGCTTTTGGTCTTACAGAACCTGGAGCAGGTACTGATGCTGCCGGTCAGCAGACAAAAGCGGCTGATGACGGAGATTACTGGATTCTCAACGGTTCCAAGTGCTTTATTACAAACGGCGGATATGCAGATGTATTCATCGTAATGGCAATGACCGACAAGTCAAAAGGTACAAGAGGTATTTCTGCGTTCATCGTAGAAAAAGGTGATGAAGGATTCTCCATCGGTAAGACAGAAGACAAGATGGGTATCTGTGCGTCCTCCACAACAGAGCTGATTTTCCAGAACTGCAGAATTCCGAAAGACAGACTTCTTGCAAATGTTGGAGAAGGCTTTAAAGTAGCAATGTCCACACTGGATGGCGGCCGTATTGGTATTGCATCTCAGGCGCTTGGTATTGCACAGGGTGCTCTTGATGTAACTGTAGAATACATGAATGCAAGAAAGCAGTTTGGAAAGAAGCTTTCACAGCTGCAGGCACTTCAGTTTGAGGTTGCCAATATGGCGACGCAGATTGAGGCTGCAAGACTGCTTGTTTACAAGGCTGCAGATATGAAAGATAAGCACCTTCCTTACGGCGTAAACGCTGCAATGGCGAAACTGTTTGCTGCTGAAACTGCGATGTATGTAACAACAAAGGCTGTTCAGCTGCACGGCGGTTACGGATATACGAAGGATTATCCGGTAGAGAGAATGATGAGAGACGCGAAGATCACTGAAATATACGAAGGAACTTCAGAAGTTCAGAAGATGGTTATCGCCGGATCAGTATTCAAGAAATAGGAATAGGGAGGAATGTAGACATGGCATTTAAGATTATCGTATGTGCGAAGCAGGTTCCTGATACAAATGTTATTAAAATTAACCCAAAGACAGGAACGCTCATCAGAGACGGTGTGCCGAGCATCTTGAATCACGATGATGCAAACGCACTTGAAGAAGCATTAAAGATTAAGGATAAATATCCTGATACACATATTACAGTCGTATCAATGGGACCTCCGCAGGCAACTGATATGTTGATGGAATGTCTGGCAAAGGGAGCTGACGAAGGCGTTCTTCTTTCAGACAGAGCAGTAGGCGGTTCTGATACATGGGCAACATCCAACGCACTTGAAGCAACAATCAGAAAGATCGGCGATTACGATATGATCTTTGCAGGCCGTCAGGCGATCGACGGAGATACAGCGCAAGTAGGCCCTCAGATTGCAGAAAAGCTCGGACTTCCGCAGATTACATATGTAGAGGAATTTGAAATTGCTGACAATATGAAGGACATTACTGTAAAGAGACAGCTTGAAGACGGATATGAAGTAATCAAAGTACAGACTCCTTGCATGCTCACTTGCATTAAGGAACTCAATGAACCGAGATACATGAGCATCGGCGGTATTTTTGACGCAAAGAATAAGCCGATGAAGGTTTGGAGTGCAAAGGATGTAGAAGTTGATCTCAAGAAAGTTGGTCTTGAAGCATCCCCTACAAATGTATTCAGATCATTTACTCCTGCTCCGAAAGGGAAGGGCGTTGTTCTTGAAGGCGACACAGAAAAAGACGTTGCAAAGAAGCTGCTCGTTGGACTGAAGAGCAAGCATGTAATCTAAGTAGGAGGAGGAAAAACGAATGGCTATTCAAGTAATTAAAGATAAATGCGTTGGCTGCGGAGCTTGCGTAGGTGCATGCCCGTTCAGTGCAATTACAATGAAGGACGGCAAAGCTGAGATTGGCAGTGCATGTACTGCATGTTCTGTCTGCGTTGCAAAGTGTCCGGTACAGGCAATCGAAAAGACTGCTGATGACGATGTCGTGGACCTTTCCGCTTATAAGCATATCTGGGTATTTGCAGAGCAGAGAAATGGAAAGCTTATGAATGTTGCACTGGAGCTTATCGGCGAAGGTCACAGACTTGCAAGAGAAATCAGCGATGATACAAAGGTGTACGCAGTACTCATAGGCGACGGTATCAAGAATTTAGCTGATGAATGTTACGCATATGGAGCTGATGGCGTAATTCTGATTGAAGATCCGCTGCTTAAAAATTTCACAACAGATGGATATACAAAAGTTATCTATGACGCAATTCAGGAATTCAAACCTGAAATCGTACTCTACGGTGCGACACATATCGGCCGTGACCTTGCTCCGAGAATTGCAGCAAGATGTAATACGGGTCTGACAGCCGACTGTACAAGACTTGATGTAAAGGTATCCAGCTATATTGATTTTGCAAAGAAGAATACGACGCTCGATACTTCAACACTCGATCCGAACGATCCGTCAACAGGAATCAAGCAGACAAGACCTGCTTTCGGCGGAAATCTTATGGCAACAATTATCTGCCCGAGAACAAGACCGCAGATGTCCACAGTAAGACCTGGCGTTATGTCAAAGAGAGAACCTGTGCAGGGTGCAACAGGCGAACTGATTGAATACAAGCCGGCGATTGCTGATGCAGATATCAGAACGAAGGTTGTAGAAATCGTGAAATCCGCAAAGGAACTTGTTTCTCTTACGGATGCGGATATCATTGTATCCGGCGGGCGCGGTGTCGGCGGACCGGAAGGATTTGATATCATCAAACAGCTTGCTGACAAGGTTGGCGGCGTAGTGGGTTCTTCAAGAGCCTGTGTTGATAACGGATGGATTGATCATTCTCACCAGGTTGGTCAGACAGGTACTACTGTAAAGCCAAAGATTTATTTCGCTTGCGGTATTTCCGGTGCAATTCAGCACCTTGCAGGTATGCAGAATTCCGATATCATCGTTGCTATCAATAAGGATCCGGATGCTCCGATCTTTGAAGTTGCAGATTATGGAATTGTTGGCGACCTCTTTAAGGTAATCCCTGAAATTATTGCTGAATGGGATAACGCAGAAGCGTTGTTTGAAGCATCAGAAAAATAAACTAAACTGGAAAAAAAAGATCCCCGTCTGCACTTATTGATTGTGCGGACGGGGATTTTGTATGCTGACTTTTTCAGTGAAAAACAGTTGTTTTGCGCGTTTATCGATAAATTCCTGCAGTATTTTTACCGGATGGTTTTCTATAATATTTCTGAATTTGCTGCAGAATTGTTTCAATCTCAGGATAAGTAAAAATTGTTTCACTGCGAATGAGGGTAAGAAGCTCCTTCGGCGTTACCCATTTTGCATCAGAAACCTCATGATCGGCATAGGATAAGTCGTTGATATTGCCGTTCCATTCAGTTATGAAAATATCCCAGAGCATAGCAGCGTCTTCTCGGACAATATGTGCCAGATGATGAAAACTGCTCTGTGAAGCAAGAATTCCAAGTTCCTCTAAAAGTTCACGGACACATCCCTCAAGAGGTGTTTCTCCGGATTTCAGCCGTCCTGTTGTCAGTGCCCAGCGGCCGGGATACAGTTCCACCGCATCGCTGCGTTTTTGCAGAAGAAGATTCCCGTCTTTATTGATAATCCATATTTCGACGGCTTTGTGATATTCACCCGGTAGAAAGGCGGTACCTTTTTCAATGATTTTTCCGGTAAAATTCCCGTCTTTATCGTAGATATCCCAGTATTCCATCATTTTTCTCCTTTTAAAAGAGTTTTTGTCGGCAAGGAGCAGAGCTTTTCAAATTCAGCTTCAATCCTGTCAATCGGAAAACCCATTACATTGTTGAAATCGCCCTCAATATGGTCGATATAAGTGCTGAAAGTACCTTGTATTGCATATGCACCGGCTTTATCGTAGGGTTCACTGGTGTCAACATAGGAAAGCAGCATTTCATCGCTGTAATCAGTAAAGAAAACCTTTGTTGCTTCATAGAAAGAAGTTCGCTTCGCTACCCCGAGTTTTAAAATCGTTACGCCGGTTGCAACAAGATGTACATCGTTTCGGAGATGCTTTAAAATTGCAAGAGCTTCTTCACGGGAATCAGGTTTTCCGATGATTTTTTCTTTATAGACGACAGTATCAGCAGCGATAATATATGGTGCTTCCAAAGAAGCAGGGATTTTCACGCGGCCGGAAAGAATGTCAGCTTCTACAGAAAGTGCTTTTTTTAGCGAGAGAAACAGCACCGCGTCCCGCATGTTAATGCCGTACGGAAGCTCTTCACTGCAGTTCGGTTTGACGATTAGCGGCGTTATCCCGCGTGCTTTCATCATCTCAATCCTGCGAGGAGAAGACGAAGCAAGAATAATCGTGTTATTTTTCATAAAAGGTTCCTCAATAAAAATTTTTAATTGAATTTTATTATATCATATTTTTCTTTGAACTTTTGCTTTTTTATAAATTTTATAATTTTGGGGAATACTTGTGATAAAAGAATTGAAAAGGATACGGGTGAAAAAATGAGCGGAAAAAAAAAAAAAAAAAAAGGAAGCGATGTACGGAAGCAGCCGATTCAGAAAAAGGAAGTAGCAAAGGCTTACGAAAAATATGCGGAACAATTTACTCCAAAGCCTACTTATGTAAAAAACTGTCTTAAAGCCTTTCTTGTCGGCGGATTGATTTGCGCTGCTGCTTTCTATGTTCAGAATCAATTGATGGGAAAAGGGATTGATGAAAAGGATGCAGGAACTTTTGTAACAATAATGCTCATTTGTACTGCGCAGCTTTTAACAGGCTTTGGGTGGTTTGATACGATTGGAAAGGTTTGCGGTGCGGGTGTGATTGTACCGATTAGAGGTTTTGCAAATTCAATGGTAGCGCCCGCCATTGAATACAAAAAAGAAGGAATTGTACTGGGCGTCGGCTCAAAGCTGTTCAGTCTGGCAGGGCCAGTGCTTGCTTGTGGAATTTCCAGTGCGACGGCAGTAGGAATCATTTACTGGCTGATTGAAAAGTTTTAGAGGTATGGTATAATCAAAAAACAGGCAGAGTTTGAAAAAAGGAGGAAAAACGAGTGACAATTGTAGAATTTTTTGACCAGTCACCGACAGCAAATCTAATCAGCTGCCTTGTATTTAGACCGGACAAGGTAATTTTTATCGGCGAAGCTCAGAAGATGAAGCAGCAAATTCTGTGTTATAAAAAGATCTTGGCACAAAAGAAAATTACAACAGAAATCGTTTTAAAAACGGTTAGTTTGAATAAGATAGATACTATCGCAGAACTGCTTTCGGAAATTGTGGAGCAGGAAAAAGACTGTATTTTTGACCTTACCGGCGGAGACGCGGTGTCGCTTGCGGCGATGGGAATGATATATGAACGCTATCGAAATCAAAAGCAGATCAGGATGCACCATTTTGATGCTTTGACAGGCTGCACTAAAGGCTGTGATTTTAGCGGAGAGGCGCCTAAGATGACAGGACAGGCAGAAATCAGCGTAGCTGAAAATATTATGCTGTATGGTGGTACAGTACGGTTTACGGGTTACCGCGGCGAGAAGTCTGAAAAAACGACGGCGAAGCTTTGGCGGATTTGCTGTTCTGATCCAGCAGGATGGAATCGTGCTGTTTCAGATTTACGGGAACTGGAAAGCAGAAGAGAAGCGAAAGAAGATCGGCTCGCGGTAACAATTTCAACAGGAGCGCTTGCAGGAATATCCAATGCTGAACAAAAGTTAAAATCGGCGGATCAGCTGCTGTCTCAGCTTCAGAAAAGCGGTCTGATACATAATTATAGTTGCCGGAAAGATAGTATTTCATATTGCTATCAGAACGATTATGTAAGACATTGCCTTGAAAAAGCGGGAAATATTTTGGAAGCAAAAGTGCTTTCTGTTGCAGGCGGGATGCTTGATGACGACGGCAGACCGTATTACAGCGATGCAAAGAGTGGTGCTGCGATTGACTGGGACGGTGATCTGGAAGATGCAGGAACTTGCAATGAAATTGATGTACTTTTAATGCGCGGTGTAATTCCTGTTTTTATTTCCTGCAAGAATGGGGAAATTGATGATGATGAACTTTATAAATTAAACACTGTTGCGCTTCGATTCGGCGGTATTTATGCGAAAAAAGCTTTGATTGCTTCTGAAATGAGAAGAAAGGGAGCCGGGACAGAATATTTCATGCAGCGAGCGGAAGATATGGGAATTTTAGTAATTGACAATATGGCACATCTTACAGACAAGATGCTGGAAGAAAAGCTGCGCAATTTGTGATTAGGGCTGCGGAGGAGGGACATATTATATTCTTTTGTCTTTCGGATTCCGGACTTTTCGCAGGAAAGGAGCCAAAAATGAAAATGATAGACCTGCACTGTGATACGATGAGCGAGCTTGCAAAGCGGGGACTTGATTTTGACAATGAGATAACAGCAGTTTCTCAAAATCAGGTAGCGGCTGCGGGATTTTCTGCCTATGCGCAGTGCTTTGCACTCTTTGTAGAGGAAGATGATGACATAGCGGCGGCTATAAAATGGAATGAATATGAGCGTGTATTTCATCGCCAGCTTGTAAAATATCAGGATCGAATGGTGCTTGCTGCATCGTATAAGGAACTTGTGGATGCGGTGCAAGAAGGTAGAAT
The DNA here is from genome assembly GCA_944386585.1 of uncultured Clostridia bacterium. Lineage (GTDB taxonomy): Bacteria > Bacillota > Clostridia > Peptostreptococcales > Anaerovoracaceae > QAKD01. The sequence goes on from CALXBT010000059.1 coordinate 27,156, forward strand.
CGCAGCGCTTCTGACATGCGAGAATGCGTCGGCTTTTGGCGGCAATCTTGCAAGAATCGAAATGATGAAAAAAAGAGGATGTATTATGGCATCGCTGACATGGAACGGCAGAAATTCCCTTGCAGGCGGCGCGTCAGCTCAGGAATATGGGCTTTCAGAATTCGGGAAAAAAGCTGTCGCTGAAATGGAGCGCTGCCGTATGCTTGTTGATATTTCTCATTTGAGCGATCGGGCGACAGAAGATTTTTTTCAAATAGCTATACGGCCGTTTGTTGCTTCACATTCAAACTGCCGTTCTCTGTGCAGGCATCCGAGAAATCTGCCGGATGAATATATATCGGAAATTATTCAGCGCAGAGGACTCATCGGAATCAATTTTTTTAAAGGTTTTCTTTGCAGCGGAGAGGATAAAACAGCAGGATTTTCAGAGATCGGGGATCATATTGAACATCTTCTCAAACTGGGCGGCAGTGAAGTAATCGCACTGGGATCAGATTATGACGGTGCAGAGGTGCCTTCTGAGATTGGAGGTATCGGTCAAATCGAAGCGCTGTATACATATTTGACAGACCGCATTGGTCGTGCGCTGACAGAAAAAGTTTTTTTTATGAATGCAGATGCATTTTTTCAGCAGAATTTATAACGGCAGAAAAGGAATCAATACTAAGATCAGCGGGGAGGCAAACATAGCGTCTCCTTTTTTTTTGAACAAAAGCATAAAAGAATAGAAAAGCGGGGAAATTATATGGAAAAGGAGGGTTTAGAGGTGGCAGGAAAAAAAATCGGTAAACAGACGATTCGGTTTGTCAATAAACCTATTATATCAGGCATGTGCTCGGTAGTAGGAACAAAGGAAGGTCAAGGACCGCTGAAAGAATACTTTGATGTAATTTTGCAGGATGATATGTATAATGAGAAAACATGGGAAAAAGCAGAGAGCAAGATGCTGAAAGAAGCAGTAATGACAGCTGCTAAACGGTCTGGTGTCAGTACAGAGGAAATTGATGTAATGCTGACAGGAGATCTTCTTAACCAGTTAATGTCAAGTGCGTTTATGGCGCGGGACCTGCATATTCCGTTTATTGGCCTTTACGGTGCTTGCAGTACAATGACACAAGCTATGCTGATTTCAGGGATGATTGTAGACGGAAATTTTGCAACAAATGTGCTGGCTGGTGCATCCAGTCATTTCTGCACAGCGGAAAGACAGTTCCGAATGCCGCTTGAGCATGGCAATCAAAGGCCGCCTTCGGCACAGTGGACAGCAACAGCAGCAGGCGCTGTCTGTATTTCTGCTGCCCCTAATGAAAATGTAAAAAACCTTGTACCGCCGCCAAAAACAATTTGCCTGACAGAAGGAACCATCGGGAAAATTATTGATACAGGAATGAAAGATGCAAACCAGATGGGAGCTGCAATGGCTCCGGCTGCCGTTGATACACTGCTCAACCATTTGGAGGATACAGGAAGAAGTCCGGACTATTATGATATTATTCTCACAGGAGATCTTGGATTTATCGGAAAAGATATTGCAGTCGATCTTTTGACAGACGCAGGACTGAACCGCGGAATTTTGCAGAATATCTATGATGACTGCGGAACAATGATTTATGAGAAGGAACAGGATGTGCACAGCGGAGGAAGCGGCTGCGGCTGCTCTGCTTCCGTATACACAGGCTGGCTGTTCCGCCGCATGAGAAAAGGAGAAATTAACAGGGCCCTGATTCTTTCAACCGGCGCGCTTCTTTCGACAATCAGCCCGTTTCAGGGAGAATCTATACCAGGCATTGCACACGCTGTAGCGCTGGAAACAATGTAAGGAGGCAAAAATAAATGGAATATATTTATGCGTTTATAACAGGCGGAGTTATTTGTATCATTGGGCAGATACTGCTTGATACGACAAAATTGACAGCACCGAGAATTCTTGTTATTTTTGTTGTATCTGGTGTAGTTCTGACAGCAGTGCATCTTTATCAGCCGCTGGTGGAGCTTACTGGAAATGGGGCGACGACACCGCTTCCGGGATTTGGATATGCACTGGCAAAAGGGGCGATGGACGGAGCAAAAGACGGCTTTATCGGGGCCGTAACAGGAGCTGTCAAGGCAACAGCAGCAGGGGTAACAGTAGCAATTGCTTTTGGCTATTTTATTGCACTGGTTTTTAATCCAAAATCAATGCGGTAATAAAGAAGAAAAAACGAATGAAATGGCTTTGAAATCAATATGATTAAAGAGAATCTCAAAGCTGAATAAAGCAGGGCAGCCCGATATTTGTCAGGAGCTGCCGTTTCTTTTTTAACGGAACAAATTTACATCGAAATCTGTCAAAAAAACAGATACGAAGCAGGGGGAATATGGTATAATAAAAACATAGTTTCCATAAAGAAAAGGGGAGCAAAACAATCTTGGGGAATAAGAGCATGAAAAAGAAAAATTTGGTGATTCTTGTCATTTTAATACTGCTGCTGACAGTGCTGTCTGCTTGCGGCAGAGAGGCAGAAAATAAAATGCAAAAAAGCAGTATAAAAGATACGGCGGATCAAATTGCATCTACAGAAGAATTCGGTGACGAGAGTACTATTGTCATGACAGAATCACAGGAGACTACAGGAAAAAACGGCGAAAATCCAGTGTCATCATCTGAAACGAATGAGAAAGTTCTGCCGCCGGCAGAAGAAAGCGGCATGATTCATAAAGACGGAGCTATCGAAAATGCCAGTGAACTTTATCAAATATTTGATAACGCCCTTTTTATCGGCGATTCAAGGACAGAGGGTTTATCGCTGTATTCGGGAATTACCAATGCAGATTTTTTCTGCGCAAAATCGCTTACGATTGATCGCATTGTAAACGGAGAGGCAGTGAAGGTAGGAGGAAATAAGATATCAATCTACGAGCTGCTTGAGGGAAAGGAGTATACGAGTGTCTATATCAGTTTAGGATTAAATGAGCTCGGATGGGTACATATTGAGGATTTTGTCAATGCTTATAAAACACTGATCGGGGCGGTGCGTGAAAGTCAGCCAGATGCTGTTGTTTATGTTCAGTCACTGATTCCGGTAACAGAGGAAAAATCAGCAAAAGGCGGTATTGTAACGAACGAGCAAATTTATTGGTATAATACGCACATCGTTGAGATTGCAGAAGAAACAGGCGTTAATTATCTTAATGCAGATGCACCCCTTATCAATGAAAACGGCGCACTTTTGCCGGATGCGACAACAGACGGAGTACATTTTAAAAGTGATTATTGCCGTATTTGGGCGGAAAAAATTGCGGAGCTTTCCCAGCAGTAGCCGGGATTTTGATAAAAAGAAGAAAGAATAAAGAAGAAAGAATAAAAAAGAAGGAGCAGCGAAGACAGAGATGAAGAAGCTAAAAAAAGTGTTTGTGCTGGCAGGAGTGATGATGCTTGCGATAGCAGGATTTGCAGGCTGCGGCGGAGAAGTACAGCCTGATCCGGATGAAAATCCGTATACAAAGACGATAGATGCAGCAGAATTGGCCGAGTATCTTTTTGAGAATATTACCTTTTATGATGAATTGAATCAAGTTGATAAGGAAATTGCCTTTGAGCTTTATGGAATTGAGCCGGATACCGCTTTGGAAGGAACTGTATATATGAGTACTGGTGCGACGGCAGAAGAGATCGCTGTTTTTACGGTTTCCGGAGAAGAAGCGGCTTTGCTTGTGAGCGCAGCCTATGAAGCGCGTATCGAAGATCAGAAGCGTGGGTTTGAAAACTATGTTCCGGAAGAAATCCCGAAGCTCGAAAATGCATTTATTGTGCAGATTGACAGCGCTGTTGTGATGATTGTGTGCAACGATGTAGAGGAAGCAGAGACTGCGGTGGACAGCTATATTGCGGCATATCTTACGGAGGAAACAGAGTAAGACAGACAAGGAGGCTTTTAGGGTAGCAGGAAAGGAATAAAAAGACAAATGGTATTCAGCAGTATTACTTTTTTGTTTTATTTTTTACCGGTTTCAATCGGCGCTTATTATATGGCTCCCGACAGATTCAAAAATATGATTCTGCTCGTAGTGAGCCTTTTTTTCTATGCATGGGGTGAGCCGGTGTATATTCTGCTGATGATTTTTTCAGTGCTGATGAATTATGCAGCAGGGATTCTTTTGGACAGAAAGAAAAAAGGTGCCAGGAAAGCGGTGCTTATGGGTGCGGTTTTCTGTAATTTGCTGTTATTGGGGTTCTTTAAATACGCTGATTTTTTTCTGCTGAATTTCAGCGCACTTATCGGAATAAACCTAAAACCGCTTGCGCTGCCGCTTCCAATTGGCATTTCATTTTATACTTTTCAAGCGCTCTCTTATGTGATTGATCTTTACAGAGGAAATGTACGCCCGCAAAGAAATCTGATTAATTTTGCGATGTATATTTCCATGTTTCCGCAGTTGATTGCAGGACCGATTGTACGGCTTTCCGATGTAGAGGATAAATTGATTAGAAGAGATTGTTCTTCAGCATTGTTTGCCGAAGGAGTAAGGCGCTTTACAGCAGGACTTGGAAAAAAAGTGCTGCTTGCAAACAACGCAGGGATTCTCTGGGATACGGTGAACAGAATTTCCCCTGACGAACTTTCCTGCATGACTGCATGGCTCGGAATTCTGGGATTTACTTTTCAAATTTACTTTGATTTTTCTGGTTATTCAGATATGGCAATTGGGCTTGGCAAAATGTTTGGCTTTGATTTTCCGGAAAATTTCCGTTATCCGTATGCCTCCCGCTCCGTTACAGAGTTTTGGCGGCGGTGGCATATTTCTCTCGGTACATGGTTTCGGGAATATGTTTATATTCCGCTTGGCGGAAACCGGCGTGGAAGTGTGCGTCATCTTGGGAATATTTTGACAGTTTGGCTGCTCACAGGGCTTTGGCATGGCGCCGGCATGAATTTTCTCTTATGGGGATTTTATTTTGCAGTAATTTTGATGGCGGAAAAGTTATTTTTGCTGAAAGTGCTTTCTCGCTGGCCTAAAATAATAGGACATCTTTATACTATGGTTCTTGTTGTTTTCAGCTGGGTATTTTTTGCGCTTGATAGTTTAGAGACAGTGGGTTCCTACCTGTGCACAATGTTTGGAATGAGTGCAGCTGGTTTGTGGGACGGACAAGCTTTTTATCTTGCCGGAAGCAATTTCGGTCTTCTTTTGATTCTTGCATTTGGTGCGACAGAATTTCCCAGTCGTCTTTATCATAAATGCACTGAATTTTTGCGAGCCGCAGGAAGCACGCAGAAGGAAGAAAGTCTGCAAGGCAGCTGCCGCAGATATATAGCGGGAATAATTGGAATTCTGCTGGAAAATGTCGGTCTTGCAGCGGTGCTGCTTCTTTCGATTGCATATGTAGCGGCGTCTACATACAATCCGTTTCTTTATTTTAGATTTTAGCGAGGAAAGGAAAGAAAGATGACGAATAAAAAGCAGGGGAAGACAGCAGATCGAATTTCAATTTTTATTTTCATTTTGCTTATCTGTACTTTTCCATTGGTATCTTTTCTGAAAGAAGATAAGGATTTTTCTGATCAGGAAAACCGAATCCTTGCCAGCCAGCCTGTGCTTACAGCAGAAGCTGTATTTAACGGGAGTTACGGTAAAAATTTTGAAAATTATGTACAGGATCAGCTGGCTGGACGGGACGGGCTTGTTGCGCTGAAAACGACGGGAGACCGAGTGATAGGAAAACATGATAACGGCAGTGTGTATTTTGGAAAAGAGGGCATGTTGTTTGCGATTGAGACGATTGAAACGGATCAGCTTTTGAAAAATACTGATTATGTCAATATTTTTTCGGAACGACTGAAAAAAATATATGCACTGGATGTTTCTTTCATGGTTGTGCCTACTGCTACAGAAATCGAAAAAGACCTGCTTCCTAAAAATGCACCAGTGCCGGATGAGAGTGCTGCGATTAAAACAGTAAAAGAAAATTTTACCGGCAGATTCTGCGATGTAACAGAAAATTTGCTGACCCATCGTAATGAGTATATTTATTATCGATCCGATCATCACTGGACGACGATAGGCGCATATTATGCTTACCGGCAGTATGCTGCTGAAATTTTGGAGGGCCGGCAGGAAAATACTTTTGATTACAATACTTTTTTGCCACCGCAGCAAGCGGGTTATGAGGTGAAAGCAGTATCTTCTTCATTTCTCGGTACGAATGATTCAAAAGCGCCGGGAATTGGGACAAAAATGGATACCATTTTTGTAATAGAAAAGAGTGGAGAGGAAGCAGAAGAAAATTTCAGCATGTATATTGCGGATTCGTCTTTTACTTCGGAAAGAACAATGGAGAGCATTTATGATGAAAGTTTTCTTGCGAAAAAAGATCAGTATTCTTATTTTCTTTCCGGCAATAATCCGGTAACGGTTATTGAGAAAGCGGTGGATGAAAAAAAACGCACAGAAGAAACCGGCAGCAATCCGGAATCTGTAAAGAATTTACTTGTCATAAAAGATTCTTATGCAAACTGCTTTATTCCATTTTTGACTGCTGACTTTGACCGTATTGTTGCGGTAGATTTGCGTTATTTTAGAAAAAGTCCCGATGAGCTGATTGAAAAATATAAGATTACAGATGTTCTTATTCTGTATAATATTTTAAATTTTGCCGCTGATAAAAATTTAATCTATCTTGCAAAATAGTTATTTTACAAAAATTCGAAAAAAGGATTGACACCAGCGAGGGAAAGTAGTAAATTAGAAACATAGTTTGTCATAAATCACAAGAAATATCAAGATATTTGGTGTGAAGACAAAAAGAGGAGAGTATAATGATAGCTCACACAGTTAAAACATTGGTTTATTACTTCGGCTTTACGGCTTACTATTATGTAGGTTACTTTATGATGCGGAAGAACAAATCAGCGTCTATAGAAAGGGCATATATGCCAATCGTGTGAGAAAAGAGCAATTTTGTTAATCACGGCTGTGCCCTACAAGGAAACAGTCGTTTTTATTTGTTTTATTTTTATCTTTAGGAGGAATACTTATGAAAAAGATTCTTGCATGTATCTTACTTGTTGTAATGGTACTTGGCCTTGTAGCCTGCGGCGGTGATAATGCAGAAAATGACAGTGCCGCCTATAATGTGGGTGTGTGCCAGCTGACGGAACATCCGGCACTTGATGCGGCTACGGAAGGCTTTGTAGCGGCGCTTGAGGAAAAACTCGGGCAAGAGAATGTAAATGTTCAAATTAGTCTTGCACAGGGTGAATCTAACAACTGCACGACAATTATCAACAATTTTGTTTCATCTGAAGTGGATCTGATTATGGCAAATGCGACAGCAGCACTTCAGGCAGCTGTTTCCGGTACGAATACGATTCCGATTCTTGGAACTTCTATTACAGAGTACGGCACAGCGCTTGGGATTGAGGACTTTGACGGTACGATCGGCGGCAATGTATCGGGAACTTCAGACCTTGCTCCGCTTGATGGTCAGGCACAGATGATTCAGGAGATTTTTCCGGAGGCAAAGAAAGTCGCATTGCTTTACTGCTCTTCAGAGCCAAATTCTCAGTATCAGATTGATGTAATTACAGATGAGCTTACAGCGCTTGGATATGAATGTACTCCTTATTCATTTTCGGATTCCAACGATATCGCTCCTGTTTTAACGGCGGCAATCGAGGATACAGATCTTGTTTATGTACCGACAGACAATACAGCTGCAAATAATACGGGCATTATTGACAATATCTGCCGTCCGGCTAAAATTCCTGTTATAGCGGGTGAGGAAGGAATCTGCTCGGGCTGCGGTACGGTAACACTTTCTATCGATTACTACGACATTGGTTATCAGACGGGTGTGATGGCAGCACAGATTCTTGCAGAGGGTGCTGATATCTCCACAATGCCGATTGCATATGCACCGGAGGTAACAAAGAAGTATAATGCTGAAATCTGTGAGGAGCTTGGCATTTCTGTTCCAAATGATTATATTGCAATTGAGAAGTAAAAGAAAAAGAATTTAAAAGAAACATCATAGCACAAGTAGGCGGAGGTTATTATGAATATTGGCGCGCTGATAAACGGTTTACCGGGCGCAGTAGCACAGGGTCTCATTTGGGGCATTATTGCTGTCGGCATCTATATCACGTATAAAATTTTGGACATTGCGGATTTGACAGTGGATGGTTCACTCTGCACTGGAGGTGCAGTATGCATTATGATGCTGCTGGCAGGATATGGGAATACCGTATCGCTTATTGCAGCGCTGGTTGCCGGAATGCTGACAGGTGTTGTCACTGGATTTTTGAATACAGCGATGGGAATTCCCGCAATTCTTGCAGGAATTCTCACGCAGCTTGGTCTTTATTCCATTAACCTGAAGATTATGGAAAACAGGGCCAATCAGCCGATCAATGCAAATAATTATGATTTGCTTGTGTCACTAAGAAATATCAAAAATGTACCTTTTTTTGAAAATACTATTTTTATTGTAATGGCAATTACAGTTGTGATTGTTTTGCTTCTGTACTGGTTTTTTGGTACGGAGTTTGGGTGTACACTGCGCGCATCGGGCAGTAATGAAGCGATGTGCAGAGCACAGGGAATCAATGTAAATCTCAACAGAGTCGTAGGCCTTACAATTTCAAATGGTCTTGTAGCACTGGCGGGCGGTCTGCTCGCGCAGTATCAGGGCTTTGCCGATGTAAATATGGGACGCGGTGCTATCGTTATTGGACTTGCAGCGGTGGTAATTGGCGATGCGATTTTCGGGCGTTTGTTTAATAATTTCGCATTTAACTTGGTAGCAGTTTCTCTGGGGTCGATTATCTATTATTTAGTGCTGCAGGTTGTAATTTGGAGAGGTCTTGACGCACAGATGCTGAAGTTGCTTTCGGCAATTATCGTGGCTATTTTCCTTGCAATTCCGTATGTGAAGAATCAATATTTTAAAAGCGTGAGAAATCCAAAGCATCATGCCGAGAAGGGAGTAAAATTTAATGCTTGAGATAAGAAATGTATGCAAAACTTTCAATCCCGGTACGATTAATGAAAAAGTAGCGCTTGACGATCTTTCCTTGAAGCTGGAAGAAGGTGATTTTGTTACTGTCATCGGGGGAAACGGTGCCGGAAAGAGCACTATGCTCAATGCGATTGCGGGCGTGTGGAAGCCGGATTCAGGGCAGATTCTGATTGATGGCATTGATGTGACAAAAATGCCGGAGCATAAACGGGCGAAATTTCTTGGTCGGGTTTTTCAGGATCCGATGCTTGGAACAGCGGCAAAAATGCAGATTGAGGAAAATCTTGCTTTGGCAATGAGGCGGGGAAAGATAAGAAGCCTTAAATGGTTTATTACAAAAGAAGAAAGAATTTCATACCGCCAAAAGCTTGCGGCACTGGGGCTCGGACTGGAAGATAGATTAAAGACGAAAATTGGACTGCTGTCCGGCGGACAAAGGCAGGCTTTGACGCTTCTCATGGCGTCTCTCAAGACACCGAAACTATTGCTGCTTGATGAACATACAGCGGCACTTGATCCGAAAACAGCAGCAAAGGTGCTTGAGATTACTGACAAGATTGTAAAGGAAAATAAACTGACGACGCTGATGATCACACATAATATGAATAATGCCATTGCTTACGGAAATCGACTGATCATGCTTTCAGAAGGAAAAATTATTCTCGATATTAAAGGTGAAGAGAAACAGCATCTAACAGTGGAAAGCCTGCTTGCTAAGTTTTATGAAGCAAGCGGAGACAGTTTTGCTGACGATAGCGCACTTCTTGGATAGAGTAAATGTTTTGTTGAATTCATAGAAAAAGGTACGGCCGGATATGCGGCGGTGCTTTTTTCTATCATTGAATAGTTATCGAAAAATCAGAGGATTCGGGCAAGAAAGGAGAGAGTTACAATGCTGAAAAATTTATCTGTCGTGGAAATTCCGTACTACGATCCGTTTAAGTGGGTTGTGGATTTGAAAGATCCGTCTTATCCAATTTCTTCACCTTGTGAAGAGTTTAAGAAACCGAGAGAAATAGAGGATTTGGAACTGTGCGGTGTTTATCACAAAGCCGGTGTACCATATACGAGAGAAAGACTTTCGTATTTATCAGAGGATCATCCGAATGAAGAGGGATATCTTGGATTTACACGATTGCTGTCAGACCGGTGCCTTGCGGCGCTGCGTGCGGAAAACGGACTTTTTGTCACCGGCGGTTTCTGTACTTATGCACCAGGTATTGTAGGTGGGATTCAGCGAGCTATCGGAGAGGATAAAAAAATCGGTATCGTCTGGATTGATGAGCATGCAGATATTGCAGCACCGGATCGGACGAATACAGACCTGCTGGCTGGCATGCCGCTGTCTACGATTATTGGTGTTTGTCTGGATGACTGGCGAGTTTCCTGTGGTCTAAAAAAGCCGTGTGAGGGCAGGCATGTCTTAATCAGCGATTATCGTGAAGGCTGCAAAGAAGAAGATGAGATTATCGCAGAAAATCAGGTGAATACGCTTGATGCAGCGCAGTTCAAAGATGAGGCCGCGTGGCGCACAGCTGTAGAAAAACTTGCGGAGGAGGTAGATGCAATTTATCTGCAGGTAGATGCTGATATTATGTCTAAGGAATTTGTACCGGCTTATGATTATCCTGTGCCAGGCGGACATGATGTCAATACTGTAATGCGTAATGCCGGAATTGTAATGGATACCGGAAAAGTTATCGCTTTTGCAACAACATGTTTTTATTTTGATACCGATGCACCTGGCAGAGAAACAACAACTTTGTCAGCAATGCGCGTGGCTTCGGCATCACTTTCAAGATGGAAGCAGTCTCCAGTTTCGAGGCTTATCAGAAGAGAAAGCGAAGAGTAAATATATAACCGCTAAATGCTTCGGATATTGACAGAAAGCGTGCTTTTTATAAAGAGCACGCTTTTTATTCTGCTCTAAAAAAGAAAAGCACAGTGTTCACTGTGCTTTTCTTTTTTAAAGCCAATCCGGCGGTTCTTCTTCTACGATTGGAATTTGAATATTGCTTCCGTTATTTTCATTTCCGGAATTGTTTCCGTTTCCGCTGTCAATGAGCGGCGGATCAGTAATATCCGGATCAATGAGATCATCAGGGTTATCGGTAATGATGTCGTCACCTGTGATTGCATCGCCTGTACCGCCGTGTGCCGGATCAATCGGATATTTGCTGCTATCTGGGTTATGCAGATAACAATAGTAATGCGGAAGTTCATAAGCAATATCTCCGACGCTTGGGCTTACTGCATACGGTCTCATGATACCGAAGCGCGAGTAAGTCGCCGTGCAGTACGGGGTCGCTAAATAACCGGTGTATGAGCAGGCTGTGACGTATTTGTGTACATTATCGCTTTCTGTTGGTTCTGTGCCTTTGATAAAATATTCCCAGCGTACCGTACCGCGGTCGTCAAGGTAAGAGAGTTCTGTTGGAAGCAGTCCGCTCTTTGTATCAATTTCAAGTGCAGTTACATTTTCTGGCTGCGAAGGATAAGAACCAGTTGGGATATTAGCACATACCTGCCTCATAACCTTGCTCCATACGGAGGTTGCAGCTGCAGAACCTCTTGACAGCTCAATATTAACATCGTTTCCAATCCATACAGATGCTGCGTACTGCGGCGTGAAACCAACAAACCATGCATCATAGTTATCAGTTGTAGTACCGGTTTTTCCACCCACCGGCTGATTACTGATAGAAGCACCGCTTCCAAGACCTTCTGTTACAACGCTTCTTAAAATATCTGTCATAATAAAAGCTACGCCAGGATCAACAACTTCCTCTGAGCGAGGTGTTTTCTCTAAGATGGTTTCGCCATGACTATTGGTAACATGTGTGTAAATAATCGGCTCTACATACACGCCACCGTTCGGATAAGTGCCATATGCGCTTGCCATTTCAAGAGGAGAGATTCCCTTTGACATACCGCCCAGCGCCAGTGCTGCAGCGTTCATATCATTGGTATCTCCACTTCGGATAATGGAGGAGATACCGAGTTTTTCTGAGAAATCTGCTGCATATTCTACGCCGACTTGCTGTATTACTTTTACTGCGTTGACATTGACTGATTGCTGCACTGATGTACGGAGCGTATGCAGTCCTCTGAAACCGGAATACCAGTTTTTCGGCCATTGTTTTCCGTTTACGATAAGCGGTGCATCGTCAATGACGGAAGCTGCTGTGAAATAAGTTCCATAGGAATTGTCGACTGGATTTCCGGCATTATCATAGGTAATGAAATTCGGGGTGCTGCCGCCCTCCATGATTTCAAGGCTTTGCTGAAGTGCGGCACCGTATACAGCGATTGGCTTAATAGAGGAACCCGGCTGACGAGGATTGACAGCTCTGTTGAAAAGCTGAACACCAACCGTGTTTCTTCCGCCAGCCATCGCCTTGACATGGCCGGTTTTATAATCAGTAATCACCATCGCTGCCTGCGGCTGCACTACTTTCTGCTTGAGAGAGTAATGCTTAGAATCAACAAACAGATTGCCGCTTTCGTCAGTCCTGATGTAATTTTTATATTCATCGCTTTTAAAGAGGGAAGCATCAATAACTGCGTTTTTATCACTGTCGCGTGTTTTGTACTGCTGCGGAATCAGGATTGTACCGCCTTGAATGCTGTAAAAAACATTGTCTTCGACAAGATACAAATGTTTAAATTCTATTGAAATATCGGTGCCGCCCTGTACAGAGGTCTGATAAAAATTCAGGCGCTTTCCGGAAAGCAGTTTTAAGTCTCCGTTATCAAGCCATTCGTATTCATCCGGAGACAAATAGAAATTGCCTTCACTATCAAAGAAATCATTATAGTCATAAAGCAGGATACTGCCATTTTTGCCGAGAATGTTCCCATTCGCATCCTTTGAAAGATTATAGACATGCGGAAAGTTTGCGTTGTTGGAAAATTCGGTTTCCACAATTTTCTGGATATCAGAATCCATTGTTGTGTAAATCTGCAGTCCGGAATTATAAACTCTGTCGCGCGCTTCGTCATATTCAAGATTATTTTGCTTTGCATAATCTTCAATGACTTGTTCTATAACATAATCTGAGAAATAGGAAGAAATCTGTGTAAGACTCCGCATATTTGGATTGATGTGATCAAGAAGATTTTCAGCAAGTGCAGCGTCGCGCTCTTCTTCGGAAATCATGCCTTGATCGCACATGTTGTATAGAGTCTGCCGGCGCCTGTCTTCAGAAGCCTCGCCATTATAGACATAAGTGTAGTCGCTGCCTTCATAAATGATAATATCTTTTTCAGGATCGACATCTTCCGGATTGTATTTTTTAATCAGCGCATAGCTGGAAGGTGCCTTTGGTAGTGCTGCAAGTGCTGCACATTCAATCAGATCAAGCTCGTTTACATCCTTTGAGAAATAAGACTGTGCGGCAGTCTGAACACCGTAGGAATCGAAACCGAGATTGATTGTATTTAAATATGCCTCAATGATGAGTTCCTTTGACAGAGCATTTTCGATCAGCACGGTATAATAAGCTTCTGCAATCTTTCGCTCCAAAGAGCGCACTTCTCGTGATTCTGTGAGATACACATTTCTTGCCAGCTGCTGTGTGATCGTACTGGTACCGCTGATTTTGCCGCCGCTTACAATGGCATCGCGGATTGCGCCGAAAATTCGAATGACATTAAAACCGCTGTGATCCCAGAAAGTCTTGTCTTCAATAGCAATGAAAGCATTGACAAGATCTTCCGGCAGCTCGTCAAATTCGATATTTGTTCGGGTCTCTCCGCTGCCCACCGTTGCGATGATATTGCCTTTGTCATCGTAAAGAACAGAGCTTTGAGACAGCATGGAGTAAATGTTGTCCGGATTGATTTCCGGTGCCTTGATAATGATAATTGCAGCGTAAGCACCGATTATAAGTGTCAGTGCAAGAAAGATACAAAGACAGAATCGGATCAGTTTTTTCACATTGAGCTTGTATTTTTTCTTTTTTCTTTTCTTTGATGTTCCTGCCATTGTCTGTTTTCTATCGGAAAGCTCCGTTTCGGAAGCGGGCTTTCCTTCATCATCAATAAAAAATTCTTCTTTTGCTTTTTGGGAAATTCTGGAAAAGATATTTTCGGCCTTTGCAGCAGCATTTGCTGCCAGACCTGCCAGCTTGTTTTTATTTTTTCGCTGTTCTTTTTCCTCTGCCAGTCTTTCGCTTCTTGTTTTTCGTTTCGGAGCATCGCTTTCTTTTAGAAGGTCAGCAGTGGCTTTTTCCTCTGATGTATGATTTCCGCCGTTTTCTTCTTCGGCAGAAGGTTCCTCTTTATTCAATCCTTCGGCGATTTCGTCGAACTGAGCAAAAAAATCGTCGATATCATGGCGCTTATCGTCCCTTGAATCGTTACGCAAAAATATCACCTGCCTTATAGATTGTGGAATGCGTCATCAATGATATATAAATATTAGTATATCATATCCTGCACTGAAAAAAAATAGAAATTCTCTTTCATAAGTATTAACAAATTGTTACCTTTTTTAGACGAAGAAGTGCTTGAAAAGTTCCATTAAATGGAATATAATGGAAAAAGCATTTATAATCAAGCGTCTCTGTTCCATCATATAGGAGAAAATAAGCATGAGACGACCTCTTGTTGTTATTTGTGCCGGAACAGTGCTCGGTACAGTGTTTCGTTATTTGACGGCAGAAAAATACGGCGAAGCAGCAGCTTTCTTTTTCTTTCCGGCGGCTTTTTTGCTGTTTCTTTTTGCTGTAATACTGCATTATTTTCTGAGGAAAAAAACTCCTGCATCTTGCAAACTGTTTGTCTTTTTGCAGCGGGGAGTACCAAAGACAGTATTTTTATTTTTAGCGGCTCTGGCAGCTGCTTCTTTTCTGATGGGAAAGGCACAGGAAGATATCAGCTATCTTGCACAGATTGCAGAATGCGGGGAGCAGATTGCAGAGCTCAGAGGGATTGTTTTAAAAGCAGAGTGGAAAAAGCAGGGATCTGAATATGCCTTGACTGTACAGACGGAGGATGCGGATAAAACGCTTGTGATAGTGAAGGCAGGTTGTTTTGACGGATATACCTTTGTCGGATGTCCGATTGTTTTACGGGAGATTAGGCCGGAGCTTCCTGCCGCCCGCCGAAATCCGAAATGTTTTGATTATCGTCTGTATCTGAGAAGTATCGGAATAAAGACAATCATTCGTGCAGAAACAGCACAGCTTTCTGTGAACTCAAAGCCGCATGGCTTTTACGGTACATATCTTCATTATCTTTCCACTTTGAAAAGCAGTTTTGCTGCGCAGCTTGCGGAAGTGAAGGAAACGGATACAGTCGCTTTTTTAGAAGGAATGCTGTTCGGGGAAACTGCACTGATGGAGGAAGATTTTTATGAGGAATTTCAGAGAAACGGTACGGCGCATGTACTGGCGGTAAGCGGCCTTCATGTAGGCGCTCTGTACGGATTTTTGATGAGGAGTCTTCATGGCCATAGAAAGATATCCGTTATGCTACTTGTAGCGGCGCTGCTTTTTGCTTATGCGGCAGTATCTTCCTTTAGTCCGTCGGTCATGCGGGCTGTCAGCATGATTTTTCTTCATATGGCTGCGCGCGTTTTTCACCGCCGCTATGATATGCTTTCGGCAGCTTGCTTCTGTATGATAGGAGGCATTGCCTGTAATCCGTTTATTATTTTTCATACGGGCTTTCAGCTTTCCTACGCGGCCGTTTTTTCAATTGCAGTTGTAGGTGAGGAGATGGAGCGCATACTTGGCAGGACGCCGGCTTTGCTTTTTTCTGTACAGCTTGGGATGATACCGGCATCAGCATATCTTTTCAATTACTTTTCTGCCGGTGCATTTTTTGCAAATATTCCGGTTTTGTTTCTTGCCGGCCTTGCTGTTCCTTTTGGGATACTGGCGTTTTTTCTTCACTGCTGTGGAAGTACACTGCTGTTTTCATGGATGGCGGAAGCTTCTTTAAAGCTTTGTGATCTTATAGCGCATCTAAATCATTTTTTTTACTGGGATGGCTTCTTAACTTTTGATGTAACAAGCCCGAGTATAGGGCTAATGGTTTTATATTACGGAATTGTTTTCGGCATTTTTTCAGAGACAGGAAGATACCTGCTGCAGAAGAGGTATTTGAAAGAATTAGCAGCAGCGGCGGTTCTGCTTTTGCTGCTTGCTGCTGTATGGCATAGTTTTACGGATGACGGATTCCGCCGGGCAAATCTTGTTTTTGTTGATGTAGGACAGGGAGACTGCCTGCATATAAAGGGAAATGGCGGAAAACATTATCTGATTGACGGCGGTGGTTCTGCCTCTTACGATGTCGGAAAAAATATTTTAAAACCGTATCTTCTAAAAAATGGTGTACGGGAAATTGAAATTGCTTTTGTCAGCCATCTGCATAAAGATCATTACGATGGAATTGCTTCTTTATGCCGCGAGGGAATGGTGCGGTTTTTATGTCTTTCTGAAAGCAGCCGACTGCTGGAAAATGAGATTCTGGAGGAAACAGGTCTTTTGCCGTCGCAGCTTATTTATGTGAAGAGAGGAGATCGAATTTTCTTTGAGCAGGAGCAGGTAAGAATGGGAAATTACCGGCAGAAAGCTACAGAGACGGAAAATGAAAAAAGGAGAAGCGCAGAAAAAGGAAGAGAGGACGGCATAGTGATTCTGAGCCCGGAAGGCCAGCAAGAAAGAGAATACCTGAGGCTGCTTGCAGAAGATGACGAAAATCAAACATCGCTTATCATGAAAGTGGAACTAAACGGCATTTCTGTCCTTATGAACGGTGATATTTCGGCAGAAGGAGAACGGGCACTTTTGAGAGATGCTAACTGCGGAAAGTTAAACGGCCTTTATCGGGCAGAGACAGGGAATAATGTGAGTGCGGATATTGCAGAAGGGCAGAGTGCGCTGACCTGTACTGTTTTAAAAGCAGCGCATCACGGCAGTAAATACAGCAGCTGTGATGAATTTATAGAGACGGTATCACCGTCGGCAGTGATTTTTCAGGTTGGAAAAAATCATTACGGACATCCGGATAAAAGTGTCATTGAAAAATATCGTCAAAAAGGTATAATGATATATAGAAATGATACAGACGGTGCTGTGGGACTGATCTGTGAAAAAGAAAAAAAGGATCGCAGATGCGGTAAAAGAAAAGCAGAAAACGGCACGGCGCTTTTATTTCGTGTCGTTACAGTCAGGAAGGATAGATAATGTAATGGCGTTTGCAAAGAAGACGGCGGAGCATGCACTAAAAACTATGGCAAGAGATGTTAAAGCAGGTGAAATTCCGCCTGTCATTGTGCTGTGCGGAAAAGAGCAGTATCTTGTAGAATGGAGTATTCGTCTGATTCTTGATAAGTTTGTTAATCCGGAAACAAAAGTGCTTGATTCTGTACGGTTTTCAGATGAAAGTATTTCACTGGAATCGCTTATGGAGGCCTGTGAAACACTGAGTATGTTTTCTGAACGCAGAGTAGTGATTGTTTCTGATTTTACGCTGCTTGCGGGCGGACAGCAAAAAGGCTTTTCCGAAGCTGACGAGGCGGCGCTTACAGAATACGTGAAAAGTGTTCCGGAGGGAACGGTGCTGATTTTTACCTGTGAAAATCCCGATAAACGAAAAAAGCTTTATAAGGCCTGCGCGGCAGCGGGAAAAATTTATGAATTCGATACGCTTTCAGAAAATGATTTAGTAAGTTTTATCATAAAACAGCTGAAAGCAGAAGGAAAGATTTCCAGCCAGACAGTTATTTTAGGGCTAATTGCGGACTGCGGCTACTATAATAAAGAAACAGACTATACTTTGTATAATCTTGTTAATGATCTCAAAAAAATTGCTGCTTATGCTGATGGTCCTGAAATTACGATGAAAGATGTAGCGGAAGTGATTTCGGGCAGCCTTGAAACTTATATCTTCGCATTGATTGACAGTATCAGCAGCGGGCATAGAGGTGATGCTTTCAAGCTGTTTTATAATATTCTTGGCAGCGGTGAAAATAGTTACCGCATTCTTTCAATGATTGCATCTCAGTATGAGTTCATGTTGGATGTAAAGGAACTTTCAGAATGTGGATTTGGAATGGAGGAGATTGCAAAGACATTGAATGCACATATATTTCGAGTGAAAAAGGCATTTCAGTCTATGGAGAAATATACAGCTGCTGATCTCAGAAGCCTTTTGATTCGCGTTTATGATGTAGACCGGAATATTAAAAGCGGACTGCTTGAACAGAATTTGGCGCTTGAAATGCTGATTGCTTCTATTTAAGGAAAAATAAAAATGGGAATTTGTAAAAAAAGCAGAGTATTTGTTGAAATTTTATTTTATTTAAGATATGATAGAATTGACAAAAAATAAACGCACAAGGGAAGCCTGTGCAAATAAGCATATTCCAGGAGGAAAATAATGTTCAAGATTTTAAAAGCAGAACAGCTGTCTGCAAATGTATACCTGAAGGTAGTTCATGCTCCAAGAGTTGCAAAGACCTGTGAGCCGGGACAGTTTATCATTGTAAGACTGGATGAGGCCGCAGAGCGTATTCCGCTTACTATTTGTGACTATGACCGTGAAGCAGGTACGGTTACAATCGTATTCCAGCCGGTAGGCGCCTCGACATTTAAGATGGTTGATCTGAAAGAAGGAGACTATTTCGCAGACTTCGTTGGACCGCTCGGATGCCCGTCTGAACTTGTAACAGACGATTTTGAGGAAGTAAAGAAAAAGAAAGTTCTTTTTGTTGCCGGCGGCGTTGGTACGGCACCTGTATATCCGCAGGTAAAATGGCTGCATGAGCACGGTATTGATGCAGATGTTATTGTCGGTGCAAAGACAAAAGAGCTTCTTATATTTGAAGAAGAAATGAAAAAAGTAGCCGGAAATCTTTACATATGTACTGATGACGGAAGCTACGGATTTGGCGGTATGGTTACTGGCATGATCGAAAAGCTCGTAGGAGAAGGTAAGCAGTATGATCTTTGTGTTGCAATCGGACCGATGATTATGATGAAGTTTGCCTGTCTGACAACCAAGAAGTTTAATATTCCGACGATTGTGAGCATGAGCCCGATTATGGTGGACGGCACCGGCATGTGCGGTGCGTGCCGTGTAATTGTTGGTGATGAAGTAAAGTTTGCCTGTGTAGACGGTCCGGAGTTTGACGGCCACAAAGTAGACTTTGATCAAGCGATGAAGCGTCAGACGATGTATAAGACAGAAGAAGGAAGAGCACTCCTGAAATATCAGGAAGGTGATACGCAACACGGTAGATGCGGAAATTGCGGAGGTGACAAATAATGGCAAACATATTAAAAAAAGTACCTGTAAGGGAACAGGAACCAAAAGTGCGTGCTACGAATTTTAACGAAGTGTGTCTCGGATATGATAAGACTGAGGCAGTGGAGGAAGCACAGCGCTGCTTGGGCTGTAAAAACGCAAAGTGTGTAGAAGGCTGTCCTGTCAGCATCAGCATTCCTGATTTCATCGGAAATGTAAAAGAAGGCAAATTTGAAGAGGCTTATAAAGTAATCAGCGAATCGTCTTCGCTGCCGGCTGTCTGCGGCCGTGTATGCCCGCAGGAAAGCCAGTGTGAAGGCAGATGTATCCGCGGTATCAAAGGAGAGCCGGTATCAATTGGCAAACTTGAGCGCTTTGTAGCTGACTGGGCAAGAGAAAATAATATTAAGCCGGAAGCACCAAAAGCAAAGCTCGGCAAGAAAGTAGCGGTAATCGGATCAGGCCCTGCGGGTCTTACCTGTGCAGGAGATCTTGCGAAGCTTGGTTATGATGTGACAATTTTTGAAGCACTTCATAAGGCGGGCGGCGTGCTTGTTTACGGAATTCCTGAATTCCGTCTTCCAAAAGACGGCGTTGTACTGCCGGAAGTGGAAAATGTAAAATCACTCGGCGTAAAGATTGAGACAGATGTTATTATCGGCAAATCTGTAACAATTGACGAACTTCTTGAGGAAGAAGGATTTGACGCAGTATTTATCGGTTCGGGTGCCGGTCTTCCGAAGTTTATGGGAATTCCGGGCGAAACGGCCTGCGGCGTATTCTCTGCAAATGAATATCTTACGAGAAACAATCTCATGAAAGCTTTTGACGCCGGTTATGATACGCCGATTTCGATTGGAAAGAAGGTCGTTGTTGTCGGCGGCGGAAATGTAGCGATGGATGCTGCGCGTACGGCGCTCCGACTCGGTGCAGAGGTGCATGTTGTATACAGGCGTTCTGAAGAAGAGCTTCCTGCTCGTGTAGAAGAAGTTCATCACGGAAAAGAAGAAGGGATTATCTTTGATCTTCTGACGAATCCGGTAGAGATTTTGGTAGGAGAAGACGGCTGGGTAACGGGAATCCGTTGCATCAGAATGGAGCTTGGAGAGCCGGATGCGTCTGGAAGAAGAAGCCCTGTTGAAGTTGCCGGATCAGAATTTGATATCGACTGTGATATGGTTATTATGTCTCTGGGAACTTCTCCAAATCCGCTTATTTCTTCGACAACAAAGGGTCTTGAAATAGATAGAAGAAAGTGTATCGTAGCAACAGAGGATGTTGGTGCGACATCAAAGCCAGGAGTATTTGCTGGCGGAGATGCTGTAACGGGTGCGGCAACTGTAATTCTTGCGATGGGTGCAGGGAAAGATGCTGCACGCGGAATTCACGAATATTTAAGCAAAAAGTAGAGATATGCGCAAATCACCAGTACATATATTCTAAAAATATTGCATAAAAATAAAAAATGAATAAAAAAAGAGCACAAAACAGAAAATTTTCGTGCTATTTTTGCAGAAGTATTGAGAATTGGAAAGGTTTTTGTTTTTTTTTAAAAAAAATATAAAAAAGTACTTGCATATTTTATCGGAATGGTGTATATTTATAACCATTATTAGTAAATTATTATGCAATTATACTAATAAATATTCAGGAGGAACAAAAAATGAAAGAAAGCGTAAAGAAGATTTTAGCAGTAGCGCTGATAGCTGCGCTGGCATTTGCAATGGTGGCTTGTGGCGGAGACAACACAGCAGATGGGGGGGATATTCCTACATATACGGCTGTAACAGAAGCGACATTTCCGCCGTTTGATACGGTTGACGAAAACGGAAACATTATTGGCTTTGACATGGATCTGATGAATGCGATTGCAGAGGATCAGGGTTTTAAGGTTGAATATGTCGATATGGAATTTGATTCGCTGATTCCGGCTGTAGAAGCAGGAAATGCAGATATTATTACTGCCGGCATGAATGCGGATGATCCGGAGCGTCAGGCAAAGGTTGATTTTTCTAACACTTATTATGATTCTGCACTTGTTGTTGTTGTAAAGAATGACAATGAGGATATTACAAGTATTGATGATTTGACACCGGATATGAAGGTTGCAAGCCAGATTGGTACAACTGGTGCGGATCAGGTAGATGAGCTTTTTGCAAACGGCAAGATTGCAGAATCTGTAATCTTAAATGGATTTGATACTTGTATGCTTCAGTTGATTAACGGAGATATAGCGGCAGTTATTATTGACAAGCCGGTAGCACAGGCTTATATGAATAAGCAGCCGGATAAGGTAAAGATGGTTGGTGAGCCGCTCAACGCAGAATCTTATGGCTTTGCAGTACAGAAAGGCAACAGTGAGCTGCTTGAAAAGATCAATACCGGTCTTCAAAATATGATTGACAACGGTACTTACGATGCACTTGTAGAAGAATGGTTCAACTAATCATGCAAAATTTATAAATTTGCAGAAATCTTTTATTTAAATACGATTTAACCGGAATGGAAGCATAACATGGAAACTTTAAAACTTTATTTAGACGGAATTCTGGTAGCATTACAAGGCGTCCCCATGACAGTGGGGGTCAGCCTTGTTGCTGTCTTAATCGGAGTAATTCTAGGACTTTTTGTGGCGTTGATGAAGATGTCGAAATATAAGGTCCTGAATATTCCGGCAAAACTATATGTAGAAATTATCAGAGGAACGCCGATGCTGGTACAGGCACTGATTTTAGCGTATGGACTTCCGCAGCTTGTACAGTCGCTCGGCGGTTCTTTTAAATGGCCGTATCTTTTGATTCCTGCGATGATTGTCTGTGGCTTGAACAGTGCCGCTTATGTAGCGGAAATCATCAGAAGTGGATTGCAGGCGGTTGATAAAGGGCAGATGGAAGCAGCTCGGTCACTTGGTATGACGCATGGCATGGCAATGAAGCTTGTTATTATCCCGCAGGCATTTAAGATTGTGCTTCCAGCGTTTGGCAATGAATTTGTTACACTCATTAAGGAAACATCTGTGCTTTCATACGTCGGTGTGCGGGAAATTTTGAGAAGGGGTACGCTTTATAATGCAGCAACTTTTAATACTTTCCAGGCATATATTGGGGTTGCTATAGTATATATGATGCTGACAATTCCGCTCTCAAAGCTTGTAGGTCTTTTGGAAAAGAAGATGTCTGCCGGAAGTGTAAAGAAAAAAAGAAAAAATGCGGCTTTGCCGCCGGAGTTTTCCGGTACAATGGAGAGGGGTGAAGTCTCATGATCGAGGTAAAAAATTTAAAAAAGAATTTCGGCACACTGGAAGTGCTGAAAGATATTACAGAAACAATACACGATGGTGAAGTCATCTGCGTGATTGGACCGTCCGGTTCTGGTAAGAGCACATTTTTAAGATGTCTCAATATGCTGGAAGAGCATACCGGCGGAGAAGTAATCATTGACGGAGAAGTGCTTTCTTCCAAAAATGTCAATGAAATCAGAAAGCAGATGGGTATGGTGTTCCAGAGCTTTAATTTGTTTCCGCACATGACAGTACTGAAAAATATTACGGTAGCACCGGTAAAGGTATCCGGCATTTCTGAACAGGAGGCGCAGAAAACAGCAATGCAGCTTTTAAAACGCGTAGGGCTGGAAGAAAAGGCGGAGGCCTATCCGGAGGAGCTTTCGGGCGGACAGAAGCAAAGAGTTGCAATCGCAAGAGCGCTTGCGATGAATCCGCGTTATATGCTTTTTGATGAACCCACATCCGCACTCGATCCGGAAATGGTCGGCGAAGTGCTGGAGGTAATGAAAGGGCTTGCTCACAGCGGCATGACACTGATTATTGTGACGCATGAAATGGGTTTTGCAAATGAAGTAGCAGACAGAGTGCTGTTTATGGATGAGGGTTATATTGTAGAGCAGGGGACGCCGACAGAGATTTTTAATCATCCGAAAGAGGAAAGAACAAAAGCTTTCCTAAGCAAGGTGCTGTAGAGGTGTTCTCTAGCTGAAGAGAAACTGAAGACAGGCGGCAAGAAAAATTTAAAGTTTCTTTGCCGCTTTTTATGCGTTTATTTATTAGAAAAGGAAGTTGATTATGATTAGAAAATTTCAGGACGGAGACCTTGACGCTGTGATGCAGCTATGGCTTTGCGGAAATCTGGACGCACATGCTTTCATTCCGGAAGCATACTGGCGTTTAAATTATGAAGCAGTGCGGGATTCGATTCTGCAGGCAGAGATATATGTTTATGAAGCGGAGGGGCATATATGCGCTTTTGTCGGCATGACGGACAATTATCTGGCGGGAATTTTTGTAGAGAAAACTTCCCGTTCCTGCGGGATTGGAAAGTTTCTTCTTGACTATATAAAGAATCTTTTTCCGGCATTTACGCTGCATGTTTATGAAGAAAACCGGCGTGCAGTAGAGTTTTATCTGCGGGAAGGACTTATTGTGCTTTCAAGGGAGACAGAATCTGATACTGGCTGCAAAGAGCTTACAATGGCATGGAAATGCAGACAGTAATGGTCCTTTTGGTGCAGTTAGGAAAAAACAGAATGAAAGAGAGCATATAAAAACGGCATAGCAGCTGCTATGCCGTTTGATATTGAGGGTCACTGTTTTTATTTATTTTTAAATACAGCGTCTCTTTTTTCAAGAAATGCGGTCATTCCCTCTGTCTTGTCCTGTGAAGAGAATGGAGCTGTGAATGCTTCGATTTCAAGAGCGCTTGCTGTTTTCATGTCAAGATTGTAACCGTTGTTGATTGCGGTTTTTGCAGCTGCGATTGCAAGAGGTGCCTTTGACATGATAGTTTTTGCGAGCTTTTCTGCTTCTGCAATCAATTCCTCTGGAGCAGCAACTTTTTCAACAAGACCGATTCTGAATGCTTCATCGGCACCAATCATTTCGGCGGTCATGATAAGATACTTGCCCATTGCTTTTCCGACAAGGCGCGGAAGTCTCTGCGTACCGCCAAAACCAGGAATAATGCCAAGATTTACTTCCGGCTGTCCAAATTTTGCTTTTTCAGAAGCAATTCTGAAATCACAGGCCATTGCAAGCTCACAGCCGCCGCCCAGTGCAAAACCGTTAACTGCCGCAATAATTGGTTTTTCAATGGATTCCATATAGTTCATGAGAGTATGGCCCTTGATCATCATGGCTCTGCCTTCTACAGCGTCCATCTGATTCATCTGTGCGATATCAGCGCCAGCTACAAAAGCCTTTCCTTCACCAGTCAGAATAACCGCCTTGATATCAGCGTCGTTCTCTACCTTTTCAAAAGCGCATGTAAGTTCATCAAGAACATCGCAGTTAAGGGCATTCATTGCCTGCGGGCGGTTGATTGTGATATAAGCGATACCATCTTTTACTTCGAATTTAATGTTTTCGTACATATTCGTTTCCTTTCTTTGCATTCTTCTAATGGGATGATA
Organism: uncultured Clostridia bacterium; assembly: GCA_944386585.1. Taxonomy (GTDB): domain Bacteria; phylum Bacillota; class Clostridia; order Peptostreptococcales; family Anaerovoracaceae; genus QAKD01. Next base: position 51,832 of record CALXBT010000059.1, read on the forward strand.
TTAAACATATTACTTGTTATTAGCATATCATTTTCAGGCGACAGAATCAAGAATTTTGCTAAAATTTTCACAAATTTATCTATCGCGTGAGATTACAATAAGAAGTGTACCGCGTCTGACAGTAATAACGGCATTTTCATCGAGAAATTCATTGCTGACGCCAAGCGGGTAGCGGCTTGTGAGCGTATAGTCATTTAGTGTATAATAAACGCCGGACAGCGATACTCCTTCTGCCGTTTCACTGAGTGCAAAAATGGAAAGTTTATGACCTGGATGTTTAGGAATTGTAATAGTTCCATTTTTTACAGCGGTAATTTCATTGCCTTCAGAGATGAGTCTTACGGAAACACCTTTGTCAACGGCTCCAAAAATATTTTGAATATTTGCCATTGTATGATCAAAACGGCCGCCGATTCCGCCGGCGATTGTAATATCGCGGTAACCTTGCTCCATTGCATAAAGAAGAGAGCGTCCTGTATCGGTATCATCCTTTTCCACCGGCAGCTTTAACACTGGGATATCATCTGGAAGCGTGCCGCTGTAGGAGTCAAAATCACCGATAATAAGATCGGGTCTGATACCGGCGGCTTCGGCTTTTGCATAACCGTTATCAGCGCAGATGACAAAATAATTCTGTGGATCCGGCAGCAGTTCCTGCAGATTTCCCTCAATGAAAGCGGGTATAATTGCACATTTTTTCATGATAATCACCTGAATTTCTTAAAATTTTATGAAAGAATTTAACTGTATTATAGCATAAACGGATAAGATATGCTATAATGTCATGGTTATATTTATGGAGAGAGGGAAAAGAGATGAATTATTATTACGCAGAAAGCAACATTACAGTGACAATTCCAAGCAGGGATTTAAGAACACTGGCGCGTGAATCACTTGCAGGAAAATGGAAAATTGCGGCAGTAGGCACGCTGGTATTTATGGCAGTAGTGTCTCTTCCTTCCATGATTCTCTTAACTGTTTTACATAACAGTTTTGCAGCGGATCTTTATACAATCCTTGTAACAGGAGCTTTTTCGCTTGGATATTCGGTATTTATTCTGAATATTTTCAGAAACAAGGAAGTTGACTATGCTCAGATTTTTTGCGGTTTTGAAAGGATTTTAAAAACGATGGGGCTGTATCTTTATATCTGTCTGTTCGTTTTTTTATGGTCGCTGCTGTTTGTCATTCCAGGAATTATTGCAGCGATTCGTTACAGTCAGTCGTTTTTTATTCTGGCTGATTATCCTGACATGCCGGTTCCGGAAATAGTGAATGAAAGCAAGAGGATGATGAGAAACAATAAAGGCAAGTACTTTTGCCTGGTGCTTTCATTTTTTGGCTGGATGATTCTTGCCAGCCTGCCGGCTAGTTTTTTCAGCACGATCTTTGCAGAAGGCGGGATTTATGCAGCTGGGAGTATCTTTCTTTTTGAAATTGTCTATTTTGTGCTTAGTGCCGGCTATTTATGGGTAACACCTTATGTAGAATGTTCGCTTGCGGCGATGTATGAGATTATGAGGGGTAATCTGCGTCCGGGCGTGATCGATACGACGGCGACGATAGAGGAATAAAGAAACAGAAAAGAATAGGAGAGACAGAGCTTTGGCTACCAGAATGAATTACAAGAGAGAAGAAATCACGACAGGGAACAGAGGATTTTCTCAATCAAGAACAACGATCGAAACGGCTTTTTACGGCAATAATGTGGAGAGGATGAATGATCTTGCAAGAGCCTATGAAATGGCAAAATCGGCACCGGGAACGATTGAAATCGATATGCCGGTTTTTGAGCCGGAGCGCATCGGGATTCCCGAAGGCGCCAAAATACTGCTCTTTAATGACGGAGAGACCGTAGGAAGATTTGCAGGTGCAAGGGTTATTCTCGGTGAGCCGGGAGTCAATGAGGGTGAGATTGCAAAAGTGCTGCGGGAAGCAGTATTTCAGACACGGTATAAAAAGATGTATCATACAGAAGCCTATATCGGACTTGATGAAGATTTTATGGTAAAAGCGCATCTTTTAATCCCGGAAACTTATGAAAATACGATGTATAACTGGCTGCTCAATTTTCAGTATATGAATCAATTTTATGATCAAATGTACGGAAAATCGAAAGAAATCGGGGATGAGCCGGATATTTTTATCATGTCGGATCCCGATTTCAAACATCCAAAATTTCCGGATGGTCTTGCATATTTTGATCCGGAGCATAACTGTGCCTGTCTTCTCGGTCTGAAATATTTCGGTGAGCATAAAAAAGGAACGCTGACGCTTGCTTGGGGAATTGCCAACAGGAATGGCTATGCATCCTGTCACGGCGGACTGAAGAGATGCGTTAGAAAAGACGGTAAAAAACATGTGCTGGGTGTATTTGGTCTTTCTGGTTCTGGAAAATCGACGCTGACACATGCAAAGCACAGCGGTAAGTACGATGTAACGGTGCTTCATGATGATGCTTATATCATTTCGCTTGAAAATGGATCGACGGTGGCGCTGGAACCTTCTTATTTTGACAAGACGCAGGATTATCCTCTTACTTCAGCCGATAATAAATATCTTATTACAGTGCAAAACTGCGGTGCGACAGTAGACAGCGAGGGGAGGATGGTGCTGGTAACAGAAGACATCCGCAATGGCAACGGCAGAGCGATAAAAAGCAAGCTGTGGGCGGCGAACAGAGTCGATAAGATGGAAGAACCAATCAATACAGTGATCTGGCTGATGAAGGATTCTACCTTGCCGCCGGTACTTAAAATTGAGGACCCGGTTCTGGCATCGGTGATGGGCGCCTGTCTGGCAACAAAGCGTTCAACAGCTGAAAAGCTGGCAGAAGGCGTGGATATGAACGCACTTGTCTTTGAGCCGTATGCAAATCCGTTCAGAACTTACAGTCTTAGCGAGGATTATCAGAAGTTTAAAGCGCTTTTTGAAGAAAGACAAGTAGAAAACTATATTATCAATACGGGCCATTTTATGGATAAGAAGATTCCAAAAGAAGTGACGATCGGAATTCTTGAATCTATTATTGATGAAACGGCAGATTTTAGGCAGTTCGGTCCGATTCGGGAAATGAAAACGATGGATATTGACGGTTTTGCAGCGGACTTTTCAGATTCGGCTTATGTAGAAGCTTTGAGACGCGGTATGGAAAGCCGAGTGAACTATCTTGAATCGCTGAAGGAGCTCAAAGGCGGAAAGGACGAGCTTCCGTCTGAGGCGACTGATATTATGCGAAGGATCATCGGAGAACTGAAATAAGTATAAGCACAAAAGCGAAAATCCCCCATATAATAGTATCTGAAAAACTATTATTAAGGGGGATTTTTTAATGGCTACGGAGAGACACATATACCCCGGAGGAAATACACCGAAGGGATTTCATTCCTACTACGGATATATTCTGGGACAGCGGGAGGCAAACAGGATTGTTTGCATTAAGGGAGGACCCGGTGTAGGAAAGTCCTCGTTTATCCGCAGAATTGGCGAGGCGTTTTCGGAAAATGGGGAAAGTGTAGACTACATGCACTGTTCTTCTGATGCAGAATCACTTGACGGAATTGTACTGCGTGACAGAAAAATTGCATTTATCGATGCGACCAGTCCACATATTGTGGATCCGATTAGTCCCGGCGCAGTGGATGATATTATTCATTTAGGAGAATATTGGAATGAAGAGGGAATCCGCAAGAATAAGATGAATGTCATCGAATCGGGAGAACGAATCAGCAAATGGTACGGCAGAGCTTACAACTATCTTGGTGCGGCGGAGAAACTTTATGACAATGTTGCCGCTGTTTACGGTGATGCGATTGAGAGTGCGGAAATCTATAAGGTGGCGGCAAGAATTGTCGGAAAAGAGCTTTCTCACAAGGAGATTTGTCTGAGACCCGGCAACATTAAGAAATTCTTTGCCAGTGCAATTACGCCGTCGGGATTTGTAAATTATCTTCCAAGCATTGCGGCCGGCTGCAAGAAAATTTATCTCATTTCCTCTCCGTTTGGCGCTTCGGCGGAAAGAATCCTCAATATTTTTGCAGAAGGAGCTGTTTACAGAGGATTTGCTGTTGAAGAATATTTCTGTCCGCTTAAACCGGAAAGCAAAATGGAGCATCTTGTAATACCTGAGCTTTCTTTGGCTTTTCTGACGGCAAACGATTATCATGATGTAGAGCCGTGGCAACTGCCGGAGTCGGCAGAAGAAATCGAGCTTCTTGATATGAGTGATCTTGCTTCTGAATCGATGCTGAACGGCAAAAAGAATCTGATGAATGAAAGCAGCAGGCTCTGCGACCTTATGATGAGAAAATCAATTGAATGCATTGCGGAGGCAAAGAAGGAGCATGATATTCTTGAAAGTTATTATATCCCAAATATGGATTTCAAAAAAATAGATGAATTGCGTGATGAAATCATTGCTAAAATAAGGGAACAAGAGGTATAATAAAAGATAATATATCTGACATTTAGGAGCGTACAATGGAGAAAAAATTTGTTCCTCTGCTGTTTGCAGGAGATATTAATGTTTACAGTGTGGCAAGAGCATTTCACGAAGCATACGGTGTAAAATCCTATGTATACGGCAAGTATTTGACGATGCCTTGCATTGAAAGCAAGATTATACATTATACGGCAAAGGAGAAAGCGGATGTGCAGGAAACTTTTCTTGAAATCGTCCGTGCCTTTGCCGCAGAGCACAAAGAGGAAACGGTGCTTCTTATAGGTTGCGGAGATAGTTATGTGCAGCTTGCAAGCGCTAATCGCGACAAGCTGCCAGAGAATGTTATTGCGCCTTATATTCCGGTCGAAATGATGAATGATTTGATTCATAAGGAAAAGTTTTACGAAATGTGTGAAAAGGCCGGTGTTGATTATCCGGAAACTTTCGTTCATCGTCGTGAAATGGGACAGGCTTTTGTGCTTCCGTTTGAAGGGCCCTTTATCGTTAAGCCTTCAAGCGGTATTGAATATTGGCGTCATCCGTTTCCCGGACAGAAAAAGGTATATAAAGTTGATACGCGCGCGGAGCTGGAAAAAGTTCTTGATGCTATTTACGGCGCCGGATACTGCGATTCAATTATTATCCAAAATTTTATTCCGGGAGACGATACTTATATGCGTGTGCTGACCAATTATTCGGACAAGCACGGTAAGGTAAAAATGATGTGTCTTGGCCATGTACTGCTGGAGGAACACACACCTCACGGAATTGGAAATCACGCGGTCATTATTACAGAGCATAACGAGGAGGTAGAACAGAAGTTTCAAAAGCTGCTGGAGGATATGGGCTATATCGGTTTTTCAAATTTTGATATCAAGTACGATCAGCGGGATGGGAAATATAAAGTCTTTGAAATCAATACGCGGCAAGGCCGTTCCAATTATTATGTAACGGGAGCTGGTGCCAATGTTGCAAGGCTTCTTGTTGAAGATTATATCGAAGAACGGGAGCTTCCGCTCAAGATTGTAACGGAGGAGACGCTTTGGATGGTAGTTCCGAGGGGGGTTGCTTTCCGTTATATTAAGCCGGCGCAATACAGAGAGAAAATGCGTGCGCTGATTCGAGAGGGAAAAGTTAAGAATCCGCTTTTTTATACAAAAGACTGCGGTATGAAACGCCGGCTGCGCCTGGCAAAATCC
>CALXBT010000060.1 GCA_944386585.1 uncultured Clostridia bacterium
AGCAGTCACTTAGAGCATTTTCATTTCAGGAGGTACAGCCATGAGAAACGAGAAAATCACCCCTCTGTATGAGCGTTTGAGCCGCGATGATGAGTTACAGGGCGAGAGCAACTCCATAAGCCATCAAGAGTTAATATGTAAAGGGTGGTTTCTGCCATCTAATACATATGACTGCGGCTCATTTGTGGTGAATTGAAAAGCAGTTGTAAGAAAGGAGTCAAAAAAGCCTTATAACCGCTGGAAATCAACGCAAAAGGAGCTAAACTTTATGAAATCTATCTTTGAAGAAATGGGCGGAACATACCGTCAAGTGGGCGATTATTTCATTCCCAACATTACTTTGCCGGATGACGGCGAATATCAGATCGGCAAATACGGGCGTATGCGCCACAGCTATCTAAAAGAACAACGTCAAATTCTCTACAACAATTATGTGCTGGAGGGCGCATTGTTCAAGCACTTAACCGAAATTGACCAAGCCTGCAACGAGCGCATGGAAATTATTGTTTTCGCTATGTCGGAGCAGGAGGGCGTAACCGAAACACTCAAAGCGGCTGACCAAATGGAATGGGTGCGCCGTATCAATTCTATTCGCAACCGTGCAGAAGAAATCGTTTTGACCGAACTTGTATATGCTTAATTGAATGCCCGTTATCGGCTGTATGTCTGATAACGGGCATCTTCTTTTGGTGTAGTTAGTCGTTTTTGATTTTCCAATAACCCTTACGATCTGAACCAATACGCTCAATAATATCTTTTTCTTTCATTTCTTTCAATTTCTGCGATACCGTTTTCCTGCTAACGGACAGTTTCTCTGCTATTGCAGTTGAGGTATATGCCGGATCTTCAGAAATAAGTGTAAGAATCTGTATAGATTTTTCATCCAAACGATCTGTCACCTTTTCTGTTACTCTATCTGTCACCTTGTGGGTAACAGAATGAATAATTCTGTCTTCCGGTGCAGTAAATTCAATCATAATATCGCCGGGATTGATTGTGTAAACAGGCTGAGGAACGCCGTCTTTCTCACAGGCAGAGCAGATTTTCTCAATTCCACGTCCCCAGCTTTCGATGAAGCCTGCCAAATAGAACACATGGGCAATATTGGGATTGTAAGGACTGGAAGCGTGTTTACGCATCAAGTTCTCCAATGTCCAGTTTTCGGGCAGACAACCGCAGTTGGCAATATACAGCCTGTCCTCATACACGCTTATCTGAATCGGAACACCGGACTGATATTGCTTATGGCACAAGGCGTTTAGCAGAGCCTCTCGCAGAGCAGCTTCAGGCACAAAATATCTCTCAATACGCTGCATACCCTCGTAGGTAATTTTTGCTTTCATATACTTTAGATATACAAGTTCCACGATTTTATCAATCTGTTCCAAGATAGAGCCGTGTATCTCGTCTTGATATAAAAGATCGGCGTCGGTTTCAAAAAATCCGATTTTAACATATGCGCCAAGCTGCCATTTTTCAGGGTCTTTTGAGAACAGGAGCATTGCCGCATTCGTAAGATATGAGCCATTCATCAGATGCAGCTTTTCCATAAGTATATCTTTCGGTTCATCCAGAACACTCTTGTCAATTCGTCCCTTCTTAGCTGCCCATTTCTTAAATCGATCAATAATGGAATCGTCAATGTCATTCAACGAAAATGCAGGCAAAGGAAGATTATCCCAAGTTGCACCACGTTTGCGCATCAAAAATGCCTCTAAAGCGGGACCAGTCAATATCTGCCGTGTGCTGCCGCTTCGATAATAATAAACGCCCTTGCACGAAATGCCTATCGGATAGGAAGAAACATCTACCTCAATGTATTCTTTCCCGTTTTGCTCATATAAATTCACACCAACGATAATGCCCATAGCATCTCTGATTTTATTCGGTATATCTTCAAGAAGCTTATGAGCATTGGGTAACCCAATTACATTGCCGTCATCATCGCATCCAATGTAGATTTTTCCTCCTTGTGCGTTGGCATATCCGCAAATCCATTCCAAATATTTATCTTTCCATTTGCTTTTCCATTCAATATTTTGGCTTTCAGGCATTTTCGTCACCATCCTTATTTTTCTTTGCCCTACTTTTGTAAACATTATGCTTGTTCTTGCACTGCGGACTGCAAAATACAGCACTTGGTCTGCTTGCAACAAAGGCTTTGGTGCAGTGCCTGCAAAGCTTAATCGGGTTTTCGCTGTCGGTCAGCATAAAGCTGAACATCATCTGTATACCCAGCAGCAGGGAATGAAAGTCCCAAACGATGGTCGGCTTATCCAACAGGGCGATATGGTAAGTCGGCGCTATGCCGCCGAATGCCGCCATACTCTGCTGCATCATCTGCCGTGTTTCATCATTCAGTGTATCATAATCCTCATAATAAAGAAAACTGTTGATATAGGTAAACGCCCAGTCAATGAACTGCTGTTTCATCCATTCATATCGCTCCGCATATTCCCGCTGAAAGCTCATGTTGACCGCCATCGGCTTATCTGTCATGGTCAAAGCCAGCGCCATCATCACCCGGTCATTCTGGATATTCCACATGGACTCGATACCACGCTTGATCACATCCAGCTTGTCAAAAGGAAAGAACAGTGCCAGATATTTTTCCGTGGACATGGTTTCTTCTTTGATGAAGTGATTTTTCGGCAGGTACACCGCCTCATATTCCATAAAGTTCGGAGTAGTGGGTAACGCAGTCATTAACCCAAACAAGCCGTATTTTACCGCAAATTGCTGGATAGCCTTTTGAATTTCGGCATCCGTTTTTTTACCCATACCCATGCGTCCTATGTTGATGGCATCCAGTACAATTTTCTGATACTCTGCCAGTGGATCATAGATACTCGGCTGTGCTGTCTTAGTGGGCGTGAGGTACAGAGTTCCGTCCTCTGCCGCCCTCCATTCATATTCGCTGTATCGCACCCAGTTAGAGCTGGTGCGTTCAAAAAGGTTCTTCATTTTCTCACCCCTGTTTCCAATCACTGATACCATATTTGGATAAAAGCTCTTTTGCCTGTTCCATGCCGCTTTCCGTGATATATACCGATTTGGAACGGGACGGATGATTTCCCTGCCGGATATAGTCTGCATCGTCCAATTCGTTCAGTATATCAAAATCATAACCTTTCCACGCATAAAAATCGGTTGCTTCGTGAAGCTTTTCTCTCTGTGTAAAGCGGGACAGGTATAACAGCATCAGTGTTAATTCCCTCATTGCTTCTTCTGCTTTTATATTTCTCATATTAGTCTATTCCTCACTTCATATTGTAACCCGAATAACTCGGTTTTATATTATCCATTATACGATTTCTTTTCCCCTGAATCAATCTCCATTCCAGATTCTTCTAAAAAATCTTTCTCCAATAAGGTCATCGGCTGCTGCTTTTCTGCCTTGTCCAAAAGTGCAGGGAGCAGCTTTTTTCGTATCTTCTTTAGCATTGTGCCACGCACCTTGCGGATATTCCGGTCGCTTTGATTCCGTATTTTAGCGATTCTTGTTGAGCTAAACAGCCGGACAGCGCAGAGAAAGAGCA
>CALXBT010000061.1 GCA_944386585.1 uncultured Clostridia bacterium
ATTTTTTCTGATTTTATTATAAAACCTCCGCAAAAATAAATGCAATTCCAAAATTGTATGCAAGACAATTTTACAGCTTCCCTTCTTCGGTTTTCCCTATCGGCTCTGCAGAATTTCTCTCAAGGAAAAAAGCGCCTGCCGGAGCAACTCTTCGTCCTTTGGCGTTGCAATTGCCAGACGCACGCCTGATGCCGCGATTTTTTTTCCAACAGCAAAATGCTCCGAACCATAGACAGAAATATTCTTTTGTGCCGCCAAACGCTCAAATTCTTCACTGCTGAAGGTTTTTGGCAGCACAAGCCACCGACAAAGTGAATTTTTTCCTCCCCACAGTTCATAATCTTTGAAAATCTCATCAGCAATCCTATTTCGAGCCTGTAAAATTTGCTTCCGCCTTGCAGCCAGAGATTCAAAGCTGCCCGAAAGAATCAGACGCGAAGCAACCTCCTGCAAAAATACAGACTGCTCGAAATTAATATTATAAGCCACATTCATTACTCTTTCGCGATACCGGTCTCCTATCGCTATATAAGCCTGCCGCAGCGCTGGACTGATAGATTTAGACAAACTTAACAGAAAAATTCCCTGCTCCTGCGCCCGGTCATAGATCGGCGACTTTACATCCTCTGTTAAAAGTGCACCGAAGCCATCTTCAATCACAATCAAATCTTCCTGTCGTGCAACAGAGGCAATCATCTCTTTACACGCTTCCGACATGCAGTGTGCGGTAGGATTTTGACAATTCGGAATGATATAAAGCCCTTTGATACCATCTTTTTTTACTGCATCACGAATTCCTCTTTCCGACATTTCCCCGTTTTCCTGCTCAATCGGAATCAGACGAATCCCAAACAGCTGCGCTAATCCGATTACGCCTGAATATACCAGCGGATCGACACCCAGCCTGTCTCCAGGCTTAAACAATGCCAGTAAAATTGCTGCAATCGCATTTTGCCCTCCGGTAGCACAGACTATCTTTTCTGCCGAAATTCTGCATTTTACGTGAGACAGCAGCCTTGCACCCGCTTCCTTTTGCCAATATTCCGTACCCTCCGAATATTGAAAGGCCTCATCAAAATACGGTTCCTGCATCATTTCCTGCACGATAGTTCTGATTTCATCCATGCGCTTCAGTGCTGGCATGATCGGTCCCATATCAATGATATCCCGTTCAGCCGGCAGTAAGTCCACTGCTGTATGATGATAGGAAATAAAGGTACCGCTTCCCATGCTGCTGTTCAAAATTCCTTTTTCCGCACAGATTTTAAAGGCACGCGTAACCGTACTCAAATTGATATCCAAAAAATCGGCAAGTTCCCGCTGTGGAGGAAGTTTCGTTCCGGGTTTCAGTACGCCGCTTGCCACATCCTGTTCCAGCAAATCCGCAAGCGCAATATAAAGCGGTTTTTTTCCTCTTTCCAACTCCGGTCTCCACGACATCGGATAATCGTCAAATGAATTATACGGCATTTTTACTCTCTCCTTTCGCTTGCAGCCTATCTGTCACTTCATGCTTCTTTATTATATCATAAAATAAAAGAGGGGCTCAATATTAGCCGGAGGCTCATAAGGAAGTAAATAAAATTTCCCGGTAGAACCGGCGTGGTGGAAATCACGCCGGTTTTTCCGTACTTGCAGGCAGTTCCGGTTTCTGAAGCGGAATCCGAATCTTGCCTGCATAAGTAAAATAAATCTCAATCGTCACATGTTTTCTCCCGTCGATTTTCTCCGGGCTGTGTATGACGATTTTTTCAATCAGTTCGTTGACTGTCGCGGCGTCAAGCTCCTGTATATCGGAATACCGTTCCGCAAGCTGTAAGAAACGCCCTACATCAGAAACCTGTTCAGATTCTTCTTGGATTTCCCGCTCCAGCGTCTCGGAAAGCTGCCGGATTTCTGCCTGCTCTGTCTCATACTGTGCGGATAACTTCTGAAAACGGAGATCGCTCAGTTTTCCCAATACATTATCTTCATAAAGTCGCTGGATGATTTTATCCAAATCCTCCATACGTTTCTGCGTCAGTTCCGCTTTCCGGTTGGCTTCATCCTGCATCAGCATTTCCTGTATGAAGTCATCCTTAAATACACAAACATAAGTCAGCGTCCGTTGAACACATTCCAGCACCCGTTTATACAATGTAATTTCACGAATATAATGAATCCGGCAGGAACCGGTATTGCTCTTGTAATTGGAACACACAAAATGGTCTTGCGAATCATCTTTGTAGCTGTTGCAGGTACAGTAGTAGAGCTTAGCTCCGCAGTCAGCACAGCAGACAAGTCCGGAAAACATACTTGTCTTGCCGGTTTTCGTCGGCCTGCGTTTATTTTCCCTGAGAGCCTGTACCCGTTCCCATTGTCCGTACTCAATGATTGCCGGCTGTGTTCCTTCAAATATCCGCTGGTTTTCTTTTGGATTCTGCAATCGTTTTTTGAATTTCAGGGATTTGGTATAGGTCTTGAAGTTGACGGTACAGCCGGTGTATTCCCGCCGTTCCAAAATACCGGAAACCGATTTTGCACACCATTGATACAAATGCTCCGGCATTGTCCAGCCTTTCTGTTTTGCATGGTAGGCGGTAACGGTCAGAACCTTTTCGGCTGTCAGGA
>CALXBT010000062.1 GCA_944386585.1 uncultured Clostridia bacterium
GCCGATGACATGAGCTGCCGACTGAGAATCCTCATATCGTTTGGCTCCTTCAATAATGTAAGTACCATAATCAGCTGCCAGTTTCTCTGCAATCTCTTTTCCATATTGTTCTGATGCATAAATTATATAATCACTGTTTTCACTCCCGCGTCTTCCGGCACCGAGTCCGCGCATAATTTCATAAAATGCTTCATCAACACGGTCTTTATAGGTTAAATAGATATATTCCGTTGTGCTTCCTGTCAGCGGTTTCATCTTTCTGTCATAAATTGTGCCGCGCTGATCAAGACCTACAATCGCAACCTGCTGCTGCATTGCAGCTGCGGCACTGAGCTCTTTATGCCCAATTAGTTGAATATACCAGAGCCTCCCCGCCAGCAGCAGGGAAAGAATTGAAAAAATCCCAAAAAAAATCTTGATTCGTTTTAAATTCATAAAAAAACACTCTCCTATACGGATTTTTTCCATAGAAAAGAGTGTTTATTCGTATTTCTTATAATTCGTGCAGGAAGAGCCCGCTTCCGAGCTTTGGCTCAAACCAAGTTGACTTCGGAGGCATCACAAGCCCCTGATCTGCCACCTCCATCAGCTCTGATAAACTGATCGGAAATACTGCAAAAGCAACCCTCATGTCCTCTTCGCACCGCTGCGCAAGCGCAGAAAGTCCTCTGATGCCACCGACAAAATCAATACGCTTATCACAGCGCGGATCTTCTATTCCAAGAATCGGCGAAAGCACGCGGTCTTGCAAAATTGATACATCAAGCGCAGCAATTGTTTCCTGTGGAATAACTTCCGGCTTTGCTGCAAGCCGATACCAATTTCCTTCAAGGTACATTGAAAAAATATGCCTTTCCTCCGGCTCGTATGCTTCTTTTCCCATCTTTGTTACGGTAAAGCCTGCCTGTATTACAGCAGAAATAAATTCCTCTGCCGTAAGCCCCCGTAGATCTCTTACAACTCTATTATAGTCAAAAATTTTCAACTCACTGGCTGGAAAAACAGCAGCCATAAAGAAATTAAACTCTTCCTGTCCGTTATAACCCGGATGCTCTTCTCGCCGCTTCAAACCAACTTTATAGGCAGATGCGCTCCTGTGATGTCCGTCTGCAATATAAAGAGAAGGTATCTCCCTGAACAGCGATGTCAGAGCCGCAATCACTTCATCATCATCAATTGCCCAAAGAACATGTCCTATCCCGTCTTCTGTCACAAAATCATATTCCGGAGGATGGTTCCTCATCCAATCTTCCGTAATTTTTTGAATCCGCAGATCATCTTTATATGTAAGAAACACAGGTTCGGTATTTGCATTGCAGATATCAAAATGATTGATTCTATCAAGTTCCTTTTCCACCCGTGTCAGCTCGTGCTTTTTAATAATGCCATTCTCATATTCCGAAACGGATACGCATCCGACAATTCCCGTCTGCTTTCGCATTCCCATCGTTTGGCGGTAAAGATAAAGCATTGGCTTTTCTTCCCGAAAAAAAACACCTTTCTTCAAAAATTCTCTAATATTCGCTTCAGCCTTTTCATAAACTTCTCTGTCATATGGGTTGCCCTGCTCCGGCAAATCTATTTCTGCTCTGCAAATATGGAGAAAGCTGTACGGATTGTTTGCTGCCATTCCTGCGGCTTCCTCTCTGCTCATTACATCATACGGAAGAGAAATCACTTTTTCCGCATATTTTCGTTCCGGTCTTATCGCTCTGAATGCCCTTAATACGGCCACTTCCTTCTTACCTCCTCAAGTATCGCATTTACTACATCGTCAACTTTCATTCCTGTTGTATCAAGAAGGACTGCATCATCCGCCATTGCGAGAGGATTCAGCCTGCGTGTAGAATCATTTTCATCTCTTTTTTTAATATCTTCAAGTACCTGCGCATAAGATGTCTGTACACCCTTTTCAGCAAGCTCTTTATACCTGCGTTCAGCACGTTCCTCTTTTGATGCTGTCATAAAAAACTTACATTCGGCATCTGTAATAACATTCGTTCCGATATCACGGCCATCCATGATAACTGATTTACCAGAAGCAATTTTTCTCTGCAGTGCTACCAGCTTGCTTCTGACCTCAGGAAGCGCCGATGAACTGCTCGCCATTTTTGACACCTCCGGCGTTCTAATACGATCATTTATCACTGTCCCGTCTAAAATAATATTGCCGCCTGAAAAATCAATAGTAGTACGGGTCAGCATTTCCTTTATCTTTTTTTCTTCAGAAACATCAATTCCTTCTGTCAGCATTTTATAGCCAATCGCACGGTACATTGCACCTGTATCAATATAATCAATTGCGAGTTTTTCAGCAACTGCTTTTGCAATCGTACTTTTGCCAGCACCAGACGGCCCATCAATCGCAATTCTGATTCTTTTTCTGTCTGTATCCATCGCTTTATCTTTTCCTTTTACCTACAGTTTTTATCTCTTTTCATTTCCGAGCAGCTTTTCAATCTCAGCAATAAATGTATTGATATCCGTAAACTGCCTGTATACAGAAGCAAAACGCACATACGCCACTTCATCCAGATTCTTCAGCTGCTCCATAATCAGTTCTCCGATAAAAGCAGAGTCTACTTCCTTTTCCATCATGTTGTTCAATCCGCGTTCGATTTCATCTACAACCTTTTCAATTTCAGCAAGCGGAACCGGCCTCTTTTCGCAAGCCTTGATAATACCGCCTAAAATTTTATTGCGATCAAACGCTTCACGGCGGCCGTCTTTCTTTACCACCATAAGAATCGTTTCTTCTACTTTCTCATAGGTCGTGAACCGCTTGCTACATTTATCGCACTCTCTTCTTCTTCTGATTGCATGTCCTTCTTCTGTATGTCTTGAATCAATTACTTTCGTATCGGGATT
>CALXBT010000063.1 GCA_944386585.1 uncultured Clostridia bacterium
AACCAAAACCGATCAGAATCTTCGCTTCGCTTTTTCCGGCGACTCAGAAGCCAGAAATAAGTATACCTAGTTTGAAAAAAAAACAAAAAAGGAAGGATTTGAGCAAATTGCCGCCATCTTTGAGGAAACCGCTTCCAACGAGAAGGAACACGCCGAACTTTGGTTCAAAGCGCTTAATGGAATCGGAACCACAGCCGAAAATCTCAAAAATGCTGCTGACGGTGAGCATTATGAATGGTCCGAAATGTATTCGCAGTTTGCAAAGGAGGCAAGAGATGAAGGTTTCTCCGATCTCGCCGAACAGTTTGACAAGGTTGCTGCAATCGAAAAGGAACACGAGAAAAGATACCTTAAGCTGCTCTCCAACGTCGAAACAGGCAAAGTCTTTGAAAAGGACGAGCCTGTACACTGGATTTGCCGCAACTGCGGCCACAGCTTTGAGGGAACAACTGCCCCTGAAATCTGCCCTGTCTGCAAACATGTAAAGGCATACTTTCAAGTGAAAGCAGAGAACTATTAAAAGTTCTCTGTTTTTTTATGCGTTCGTTTCTTCTCCTGTCATGCTGCCGCGCTGTATCACAGCTCCCTCAATTCACGGATAATATCCTTTGCTACAGTTTCATCCCTGCGCAGCGTTTTAACGATGCGGCCCGGCACTCCTACCACAAGGGAATGCGGCGGAATATCACCTGTAACCACCGTGCCTGCGCCAATCACCGAACCCTTCCCGATGCGGCAGCCCTCAATAACAACAGCGTTTGCGCCGACAAAAACCTCATCCTCTACGATGACAGGACAGGCGCTTTCCGGCTCAATTACACCGGCAAGCACCGCTCCGGCGCCGATATGACAGTCCCGTCCGACTACCGCTCTTCCGCCGAGTACCGCACCCATATCTATCATGGAACGCGCACCGATTACCGCTCCGATATTGATAATCGCTCCCATCATAATGACGGCATGTTCACCGACCGATACATATTCCCGAATGATTGCACCCGGCTCTATTCTTGCGTTCAGTTTTTTAATATCAAGCAGCGGAAGTGCCGAATTTCTCGCTGAAGCTTCAACCTCGCTGTACTGGATGGAACTGCTGAGACGACTTAGCGCTTCCTCAATCTCGCTGTACTCTCCAAAGACAACCGCCGCACTGCCGCAATCAAAAACGCGGCACTCCGGCAGTGCTTCCCGCAGCAGCAAAACAGCACGCTTTTTAGACTGGCCTGTTTCATTCCACTGAATGTATGCCTTGCACGGCGTTACTTTCTTCGCCTTGCGTATATGCTCTATGATTGCTCTTGAGTCCATAATACATCCTTCATCTGATATAATCCTGCCTCTTTTGAAAGCGCAAATTTAGCGGCCTTCAGCGCTCCCACCGCAAAAATCCTTTTTGACTGAGCATGATGCCTAATCTCAATCACCTCTTCATCCCCCGCAAACAATACCGTATGTTCGCCGACAATCCCGCCGCCTCGCACGGCATGCACACCGATTTCCTCTTTCCGGCGCAGACTGCTGCCATATCTGCCATATGTAAATTCATACCGGATTCCATTACCACTGCCGTTTTCATCAGCGGCAATACCGCCGCGCTGAACTGCTCTGGCAAGAAGCAACGCTGTGCCGCTGGGCGCGTCAAGTTTCCTCCTATGGTGCTGCTCAATAATTTCAATATCAAAAGCACCCGCAAGCGTCCTTGTCATTTCCTCAACCGCCTTTTCAATCACTGTAATCCCAAGAGAATAGTTAGCAGAATAAACGATCGGTACTGTTTCTGCCGCTTTTCTGATTGTTGCCTCATCATCTTCACTGCATCCTGTTGTGGCAATAACCGCCGGAATTCCGTGCTCTTTAGCATAGCCGCAGGTCTTTTCAATATTTGCCGGATTACTAAAATCAATCAGAACTTCCGGTACTTCCTTAAAAGCCTCATCGATACTGCCTCCGCCAAGCAGCTCTGCCATTCCCAAGCAGCTTATCTGTTCTCCCTGCTCATTTCTTTCTTTAATATAATTGGCAACGACTTTTGCCATCGTGCCGGCACCTATCATTCCTATTTTCATAAGAGCCTCCTTGTATCCTTTCATTTGTAAAGTATATTCAGAGACCAAGCCGTTATATTCCTCCGGCGAAACTATATTCATTTCTTCCTAAAAGCAGATAGAAAAGAGAGATAACAAAAATGATTGTTATCTCTCTTTTCTATCTTTTAAACTACCTTTTATAATTTTTTCTTTATATCGCATCTATGAACTGCTTCAGCACGGTCCTGCATACCGATCGACCAATGAGCGGATCACTTCCGCTTTTGCCGGGTCGAGCGGATAAAAGGCCTTCTCTTTATCTAACAGTGCCCGGCAGTACTGTCCCCAAACGGAGGCTGCTTCTTTTGCCAGTTCCGGCCGGTCCGGATTCCGTTTCGCTGCTTCTCTTGCAGCTTCAACTTTCTCCCAGTCCTTCTGCGGAACCGGGTATGTATGGTAACTGTGAGAAAGTGAAACAGCAGAGACCTTTTCTCTAAAAATTGTCACATATATACAAAGTGCAAGCGCATAGGTGCCATAAGGAGAGGCATGTTCTCCATCTATCCAGTACATATCAATTTCTGGATAATGATAAAAAATATCCTCAAAAATGCGGCCTATAGGATTCAGCTTTAGCTTTTCTTTTTCTGCAAACTCTTCAAAAATTTCATACATTTCCGCCTGATGAGCAGGATCTTTTTTTTCGGCCCAAGGAACCGTCTGAATCGGTACCGTTCCAAACCGCCGGGCAAGTTCTGCAATCACATGCCCGTCGCGGTGCGTTTCTTCCTTGCTTGGCGCCGGCCGGTGTGCTGCTTGCTGCATGATAAGATAGTCATATTCCCCATGCATCAGCTCAAAACGCAACTCTATTTCATGCCGCAAATGCCATCCGTAAGTAACGCCGGACTGCGCCAGCATCCGCACCTGAACAGATTTTCCTCTTTCAGCACAGATTTCCTGAAATAAAAGCGGCATATCGTTATAATAGGTATGACTGTTTCCCAAAAACAATATCTTCATTGCGCTTTCTTTCTCTCCTTCTTCTCATTTTGAAATCCTTTTTCTAAAACAAAAGCCTCTATAAATCAAGCTGATAGTCTCCAAGCCGAATCCGTCCTGCTTTTTGCAGCAATTTGTTAAACAGCAGTGAAAGCACGGCCGGCAGTACAATATGAAGCAGCAGCACCAAGAGCAACACCCGAACAGAAAAACCCATTGAAGTAAAGGTACCAATCTGTCCTACAAGGCCCGATGTCCCCATGCCAGCTCCGGCCGCAATGTTTGTCATATGAAACACACAGGTTGAAATCGGTCCCAATACCGCTCCTGCCAGTGTCGGCGGCACCAGAATCCATGGGTTCTTGATAATATTGGAGACCTGCAGCATTGAAGTGCCGATTCCCTGTGCGACCAGTCCTCCGATACCGTTTTCTCTGAAACTGATCACGGCAAAACCTACCATCTGCGCGCAGCATCCTACCGTTGCTGCGCCAGCTGCAATTCCAGAAAGATCAAGCATAATGCAAAGCGCCGCACTAGAAATTGGCGCTGTGAGGGCAAGCCCTACGATAACAGAGATTATAATTCCCATCAAAAATGGCTGCATATCAGTTGCTGTCATAATAAGGTTGCCAAGACCCGACATGAGAGCTCCCACCGGCGGTCCAAAAATTTTAGCTGCCAGCATCCCTGTTATCAGAGTAACTGCCGGCGTTACAATAATATCAACCTTTGTTTCCTTTGATACCGCTTTTCCAAATTCCGCACCGATCGCCGCTGCCAGAAACGCCCCTGCCGGGCCGCCTGAAACAGTAAATCCAAACACGGTTGCAACCACGCTTGCACCCATACTGCCAGTAATTGCGCTGGCAAAAAGTACCAAAGGAGGTGATTTGAGTCCCCATGCAACCGCTACGCCGATTGCCGGTCCCATAAGCGCCATCGCCGCTTTTCCTGTCTCAATACAAAATTCCGAAAAAGCACCCGGTGCAATCCAAATCGCTACTTGTTCTCCAAGCGTCTTAATGATAAGACCAATCAAAAGGGATGCAAAAAGTCCCAGTGCCATCGCTGACAGCGCGTCCTGAAAATATCTTTTCGCTGAAAATTCTATGTCTTTTCTTTTCAAAAATGCCTTTACTTTGTTCATCTCGTTTTGTCTCCTTCTCCGTCTTGCTTGCTTTCCTCTCTAATCATCCCTGTCCTTTTCTCTATCGCGCATTATCCTTTTGCTACTGCCGGCTCCGCTCCCTCTTTATTAAATCCTGCATTCTCTTCTTTCTTTGTCAAAAAATCCGTTTCCGATGCAAACATTTCCATTTTCTTCTCCTTCGACCGCGATGTTGGCCTGTTAACAACCACAATGCCGGCAAGCATAACAGCAAGTCCGATCACTGTATAGAGATTCCACGAATCTCCTTTAATCATAATTCCCGAAATTACACCGGTCAGTGTCACAAGATTCGTCTGCAATGCCGCCGCCACATGTGCCGGAAGCCTCGAAACAACAATATTAAAAATCATGTAACAAAAAAATGTGCATCCAAGTCCCAAGAACGCTACCGCAAGACCCGTTCTAACATCTGTAAAACAGATTTGATACATTGCAAAGCCTCTGCCGCAGGCAAGCGAAACTGTATTAAAAAAAATGCTTCCCTGCACTGCCATTGCAAGCGTGATTTCCATCGGTGAAAAGCGGTCTGAAATACGGTTGGAGGCAATTGTAAATACAGCATTGCAGATGACTCCCACCGTCAAAATCATGTAGCCAAGATATTTTCCTCCCAGTGAAAAATCATCGTTTGTTGCAATCGCAAATAAAACCCCCAGAAATGCCATAAATACCGCGCCAATAGAAATTCGGTCAACCTTCACTTTCAGAAAAAGCACCGATATCAGCATTACTACAACCGGTCCCATTGCAATCAAAATGGAAGATTCTGATGTCGTTGTCAAACTGACTCCGTATGCTTCGCAAGCTGAATAAATGCAAGGCTGCACAAACGCCGCTGCAAGAACAAGCTTCAGATTCTTTCCCTTAAAATTGACCTTTATGATTCCTAAAAATGCCAAAACAATAAGCAGCACTGCCGCCAGCGTCCACCGCACTGCAATCACTTCAAGCGGTGTTAATCGTACCAGCGCTGCCTTTGTTCCTATAAAAGAAAACCCCCAAACAATTGACTGTGTTATTGCCAGCGCATAAAGCACAGTCTTTCTTTCTAAAATCCCGACCCGTTTCTGCTGTGATTCTTCCATCTGCCATTTCCCTTCTTTAGTATTTCTGTATTTTTTATTCACTGCTCTTTCAGCAAGATACTGATTTGGTGCATCAGCATCTGAAGCGCCACTTCATTATAGCCTCCTTCCGGCACAACAATATCGGCATATTTTTTGCCCGGCTCTACAAACTGATCATGCATAATCTTGACAGAAGATAAATATTGTCTTGCTACCGATTCAAGACTTCTGCCGCGCTCCCGCACATCTCTCATGATACGCCGCAGCACCCTGACATCCGCATCAGTATCAATAAAAACTTTGATATCGCACATGTCCCGCAATCTTCTGTTTTCGAAAATCAAGATTCCTTCCACAATGATTACTTTTGCAGGATACAGCGTTACTGTCTCATCGGTCCTGTTCTGCACAGTAAAATCATAAACCGGCCGTTCTACCTTCTTCTGAGCTTTTAACGCATTAATATGCCTGAGCATCAGATCCGTATCAAACGCATTCGGATGATCATAGTTGAGCTTTGCTCGCTCCTCCAGTGTCAGATGATCGTGCCGCTTATAATAAAAATCGTGGCTGATTACTGTGATCTGTTCTCCAAATTCTTTCTTTATACGCCGAATCATCGTGCTTTTTCCACTGCCAGTGCCGCCTGCAATGCCAATCAGTACTACATCTTTTTTCATGTGCTTCCCTGTTGCTTTTTTAAATCCTTTTCTGTTTTTAAGCTTTTTTTAACCGCTACAGCCTGAAATTCGTCTTAACCAAGCTGATCTCCTACAATATGCACCCGCATCTGATTTGTGTTTCCCTGTATCAAAAGCGGCACCCCTGATGTGATAATCACACAATCGCCGTCTTTAATCAAACCCTTCTCTTTCGGTACATTAACCGCGTGAGCATACACCTCATGCTGCCGCTCCGCCTTTTCGATAATCACTGCCTCCGTGCCCCAGCACAGTGCCAGCCTGCGCGCTACATTTTCATGATAAGTCGGTGCAATAATCTGTGTATCCGGTCTGAATTTGGCAACAGCAAACGCCGTCGTGCCGCTGCTGGTCGGAGTGAGAATAGCCTTTGCAGCAAGCTCCTTTGCTGCCATGCAGGTACAATGTCCAATCGCATCGGTAATCGTGCCGTTTTTTTTCATTGCGCTTCTGCCGTCAATCTCATAATACTCCATGATTGACTCTGCCTTTTCGGCAATACGGTCCATCATTAAAATACTTTCCAGCGGATATTTACCGGAGGCTGTTTCGCCCGAAAGCATAATCGCATCCGTCCCGTCCAAAATCGCATTGGCAATATCCGTTATCTCTGCTCTTGTCGGACGCGGATTGCGAATCATCGAATCAAGCATCTGCGTTGCCGTTACCACAATCTTTCCGGCTGCATTACACTTGCGGATAATCTTCTTCTGCTCAATCGGCACATCCTCTTCCGGAATCTCTACGCCAAGATCCCCGCGCGCCACCATCACACCATCCGATACTGCGATAATTTCATCGATATTAAGAAGTCCTTCCTGATTTTCTATTTTTGAAATAATTCTGATTTCCTCTCCGCCATTATAATCGAGAAAATAACGGATTCCTCTTACATCATCCGCATTCCGAATAAAAGAAGCAGCGATATAGTCCACACCGTTTTCAATTCCAAGAAGAAGATCCTCCTTATCCTTCTCAGTCAGAGACGGCAGCTTGATATTTACATTTGGTACATTGATTCCCTTATTATTCTTTACGATTCCTGCATTTTCGACCATGCAGACAATCTCTCCGTTTTCTACACTCTTTACCGTAAGGCTGATTAGTCCGTCATCAATCAGAATTTTATCACCTGCTTTAACATCATGCGCAAGACCGCCGTATGTTACTGAACAGCCGCTTTTATCTCCTTCTCTTTCGGTGCCGCTGATGATGAACTGCTGGCCTGCCTCCAGCGCGGCTTCTCCGCCGCAGAATCGTCCGGTTCTGATTTCAGGTCCTTTAGTATCGAGCAAAATCGCTACGAAAAGCCCAAGCTCGTCCCGCGCTTCTTTAATCGCATTTATCTTAGCCAGATGTTCTTCTCTGCTTCCATGCGAAAAATTGAGCCGCGCTACATTCATTCCCGCCGACATTAAAGTTTTCAGCATTTCCTTTTCTTCACTGGCTGGCCCTATTGTACAGATAATTTTTGTTCTTCTCATATGGTATCTCCCATGTTTTCTCTTATCCCCTAAATTTTCCTGTCCTCAGTTTATCACAAACGCCTTTCTATCGCAACCAAAATAGAGGTTTCATATAAGTAACTTCTATTCTCTCTTTTCCCAGTAAAGAACAGCGGGGAAATGTCTGAAAAGATTGTTGACATTTTAATATTTAAATGATATCATTTTAATATCACAAAAGGAGGGATTTCTTATGAATGAAAAAGTATTAACACACAGAAAAAACGGCATGCTGATGCTGATGCTGATTATCATACTCTACATCGCATCATTCTTTGGTCTGTTTGCAGGTTTTGAAAGAAGCATCTTCCTCGTCCTCTGTATCGCATGGCTCGCGCTCGGCTGGATACTCCTGCTTGGCCTAAAAATCCTCAAACCGCAGGAAGCACTGGTACTAACGCTGTTTGGCAAATACACCGGAACGCTGAAGGGAGAAGGCTTTTATTTTGTCAATCCTTTCTGCTCCGCTGTAAATCCGGCGGCTAAAACAAAGCTCAGTCAAAGCGGTGATGTCAGAAACAGTGAAGAAACCGGTGCCGCCGCTCTGCTCGGCAGTCTCTCGAAAGGCAGTGTACAGGGAGAAATGACAAGTAAAAAAATCTCTCTTAAAATCATGACGCTCAGCAACAGCCGTCAGAAAATCAACGACTGTCTCGGCAACCCTGTAGAAATCGGTATCGCTGTTACCTGGCGCGTAGTAGATACCGCTGCAGCTGTATTTAATGTAGACAATTATAAAGAATATCTTTCGCTTCAGTGCGACAGTGCTCTTAGAAACATCGTACGCAATTATCCTTATGATGTCGCCCCTAATGTGGACACTACCGGAGACGGCATTGCTGACGAAGGAAGCCTGCGCGGTTCCAGTGAACTTGTCGCTTCCCGAATCCGCGACGAAATTCAGGAAAAAGTAGCAGACGCCGGTCTTGAAATTCTCGAAGCCCGTATTACTTATCTTGCATACGCACAGGAAATTGCAGCTGTAATGTTGCAGCGTCAGCAGGCTTCAGCCATCATCGATGCCAGAAAAATGATCGTAGACGGTGCAGTTGGAATGGTCGAAATGGCGCTGTCCCGATTAAACGAAACGCAGCTTGTAGAACTTGACGAAGAAAGAAAAGCTGCTATGGTCTCTAATCTGCTTGTGGTATTATGCGGCAACCACGACGCGCAGCCTATTGTAAATTCGGGAAGCCTTTATTAAAATGGCTGATTCAAACAGCAAAAAACAAATCCCGCTGAGGATTTCATCCAAGCTCTATAATGCCTTAGCCGCATGGGCAGAGGATGATTTTCGTTCACTCAACGGACAGATCGAATACCTGCTGACAGAATGTGTAAGGCAGAGAAAGAAAAACGGCAAGTATGTTTCCGATGAGCTTGATATTCCTCCGGAATTTGATATTTAACAAAACAGTCAGAAGAAAGTTTTTAGATCTAAAAAACAGGCATAAATAGTATGGCAACATAAGAAAAGGGAGATGATATCAAAAATATCATCTCCCTTTCAGATTGTCTGGGTTTTTATATCGCACTTTAAGTATTTAAAACATCCTGCGTGCAAGGCTTTCGGCATCTAAAGCGAAAAGTGCAGAGTTGTATATTCCAGTCTCTATTTTACTGTTTATTTCACTATATTCTGGCAAAATCTCATCAGGATTGCAGCAACCTGGCATCGTCTTGCATTTTCCTTCGGCATCAGTTTATCGCCGTCGCCTTCAATCAGTCCGTCAGCATTTGCCCAAGACAATGCAGTTTGTGCCCAAGCACTGATTCCATTTTTGTCTTCAAATTTTGAGAGATTCGCTTTATCCGTTACATCATACCCTTTGTATTCTGCATAACGGTAGAGAATTGCTGCCATCTGCTCCCGGGTGATTGTATCTTCGGGGCCGAACTTGCCGTTGCCATAGCCACCTGCGATATTGTTTGCGGCTGCCCAAGCAACAGCTTCTTCATACCAAGAGTCTGCCGTCACATCGTTAAACGGGCAATTTCCCGAAACTGTCGGTTTGCCCTCCAATCGATAGAGAATTGTAACAATCATGCCGCGGGTCGTAGTATCATGCGGTGCAAAGGGCGTATCGGAAATGCCCTTCATCATTCCGTTTTCAAAGACGAAAGCCACATCATCGTAGAACCAATCCTTTTCATTCACATCGGTAAATGGTAATTCAATCACCTTTTCTGTCCACTTCGCGTAAACGGTCGTGTTCTTCGTCAGCTTGACGGAGATAACCTTCTCGGTCAGAGCCTTGTTGGAATACCAACCTGCAAAATCATAGCCTTCCTTCGTCGGCGTGTAGTCTGCCAGGTCAATCACTGTGCCGTCGGACTTTGTAACCTTGCTGATTTCGGAGCCGCCGTTTGTATCAAAGGTCAGTGTGTGGTCGGTAACTATAACGCCGCCGGATGATGAAGAGTTTTTCGTCCACTTTGCCGTGATGGTTACGGCTGCATTTCCATTAGCGGAACCGGTATAGGCGGTTACTTTATCAGCTCCGTTATACCAACCGTTAAAAGTATAGCCGCTGCGATTTTCCGGAACAGGCAGACCAATCTCTTCGCCGGCCGGAACCTTAATTACAGTCAATTTGCCATCATAGTCATAATCAAGCGTTAAAGTATCTTTGCTTGCTTCCGATGTTTCACCATCGCTCTTAACTGCGGTAATCACAGCATTAGGATCTGTCGCAGCCGCAATCGCATCAGCCAGAGTCGGATGATATGTGAATGTATTGGTGCTTTTCACTTCATATTTTAAGCTTTCTGCTACATAATCAATGACTGATTCATTAAAGCTGCCGCCGGTAATCTGAATATTCGGCTTAAAGCTGCTATTTCCGGTGGTTACACGTTTTTCCAGATCAATTCCGCCAAAAGTACCGTCACCGTTAATTTCCAATTTTGCAGTTTCCGCGCTCTTGCCGTCGTACATAATTCTTCCATTGATCGTTCCGGTATAACTGTCATCAAAAGTCACACTTACATTGGGATACGAGGCATAATTACACACATCAAATGCTACTGTATCGCCGCTTGTTGTTACGATAGTTGTGTTGCCCTTGAAAACAACATTTCCATTATTAAAACTGAGAACGTACGCTTCACCGCCGACCTGGTTTTTCGCTTCAATTCTCATATTTTCTAGGGTGAGATTTGCATAGTTCTGAATAATGCGTTTAATATTCACCGCGTTAGGTGCAATGTTGATTGTCCCGTTTTTGAAAACGATCGTAGAATCTTTCAGAAGCTGGAAGCCGTTTGTTTCCGTCTTGGTTGAGCCAGCGCCAGGACCGGCCAACGTATATGTATGTCCGTTAAAGTCTATTGTGAATTTCTTTCCAGAAGCAACCGTAATGCCTTCTGCCGCCGGAATATCTTTTAAGAGCACAATAACAGCATTATCTTTTGCCGCTGCAATTGCTTCCTTAAGCATTGCATATCCCGCATTGCCGATGGAAGCAACAGCATCGACCGCAGAATCTCTCACGATAGAGTAGGTACCATCCGGCTGCTGTTGCACCACCGCACCGGAAACAACGAAGGAATCTACATTGTCGGAGAAAGAGCCTCCGAAAATAAATTTATCAACTTCAGCAGATTCGCCGCCGCTATTTTTCATATCGTTGGCGACTTCGCCGTTAAACGT
>CALXBT010000064.1 GCA_944386585.1 uncultured Clostridia bacterium
ACTGACGGCAATGATGGCGCAATCGGGGCTGCATATTGCGGCAAATTCTGGGTCTGAACTGCCAGTATTTCAGCAGATTTTTGCAGATATCGGCGATGAACAGAGCATTGAGCAAAACCTTTCAACCTTTTCTTCTCACATGAATCATATTGTGAATATTACAAGAGAGGCGAGCGCAAAAACACTGGTGCTGGCTGATGAACTTGGAAGCGGCACTGATCCGACAGAGGGAGCGGCACTGGCGATTGCAGTGCTCGACTATCTCAAGGCGGCGGGAGCAATGACGATAGCGACGACGCACTACAACGAATTAAAAAAATATGCAATTTCGACGCCAGGTGTTATGAATGCTTCTATGCAGTTTGATATCGAGACGCTGTCGCCAACCTATAAGCTTTTAGTCGGAGCACCGGGCCGGTCAAATGCTTTTGAAATTTCAGAGAAACTGGGTTTGTCACCGGATATTATCGAAACAGCGCGGCATCTTCTCCAAACGGGAGATATTGAATTTGAAAATGTCATTTCAGCGATTGAGCAGGACAGGCGCGCTGCTGAAACGGAACGCGATGAAGCAATTATGCTCAATATTGCGATGAAAAAACAGAAAGAGGAGCTTGAGAAACTGGAAGCAAAAATCAAATCTCAGAAGGATAAAATTCTGAGTGATGCGCGTGAGGAGGCGCGCCGTATGCTGCGGGAGACGCGTGAACTTTCGCGCCAGGTGGCAGGTGAACTGCGTGAACTCAGTAAAATTGAGTCGCTTGGCGAACGGAATCAGCGTTATGATGAAAATCGCAGCAAATTGCGGAAAGCAGAAGGAAAATATCGCGAAACAATTGCAGTTGATACGAATTATGAACCGGTTGATGCGGCAAAACTAAAAATAGGAAACCGCGTTAAAGTCATGTCGATTGGTCAGAACGGGGAGATTCTGACACTGCCTGACGAAAAAGGGGATTTGCAGGTACAGGTTGGTATTATGAAAATCAATGTGAATGCCAGGGATTTGATGCTGATTGAGCAGGGGAGAGGCAAACATGGGCGGAGCAGTGCTGCATCCCGCAGAACAGGCGGCCTTGCCCGTGCTAAAATGATGTCGGTTTCGCTTTCTGTTAATGTACAGGGAGAAACTCTTGACAGTGCTGTTGCTGATGTTGATAAATATTTAGACGATGCATTTCTTGCCGGTCTTGAAACAGTAACGATTATACACGGACGCGGCGAAGGGATTCTCCGAAACGGGATTGCGCAGCTTCTAAAGCGTCATAGACATGTGGCTTCCTTTCGGCGCGGAGCCTATAATGAAGGAGGGGACGGCGTTACCGTTGTAACGCTGAAGAAATAAGACTTACCGCGCATGCGGTAAATATAACTGTGAAAGAAAAAAATATGGTAAAGAATGTTGTTCTGTGATATAATTTAACACAATTATAGACGGGGGAGAATACCATGTATCTGATTAGCGGATGTTTACTGGGACAAAATTGTAAATATAACGGCGGCAACAATGCCTGTGAAGCGGTAAAAGGCTTTGCAAAGATGCATAGCTTCTTTGCCGTGTGTCCGGAAACAGCAGGCGGCCTTCCGGTACCGCGTCCTCCTGCAGAGCGGCGGGACGGCGGTGTATTTGACAAGGACGGCAGAGACGTTACTTATGCGTTTGTCCGAGGAAGCGAAATATGTTTGTCAGAGGCGCTTTCAGAAGCAAAGCGGCGCGGAGAGGAAATCGAAGGTGCAGTGCTGAAAGCACGCAGTCCTTCCTGCGGCTGCGGTAGTATTTATGACGGGACTTTTACCGGAAAAATAGTATCGGGAAACGGAATTTTTGTGCAGATGTTGCTGTCAAAAGGAATCCCGGTTTATACAGAAGACACGCTGCGGCAGATGGACAGCATTGGCCTGCAATGTAAATGAGAGGCGGAATGAAATCTGTGAGATGAAGAAACTGCTGTTTCCGGCCATGAAAAAAGACCGCGCAGAAAATGCAGTTTGAAAAACAGAGAAAACAGAGAAAATAGAGAAAAAAGAAGAGAGGATTGATTGAATGATGATTAACTACAAAGAGCAAATCGCAAAGATACTGGTTGAAGCGGAAATTGGTCTTTCGCTGGAAGAGATTAAGGAAATCATAGAAGTACCCTCTGACAGTAAAATGGGCGATTATGCATTTCCATGCTTTAAGCTTGCGAAGGTGCTGAGAAAAGCACCGCCGATGATTGCAAAGGATATTGCGGCAAAGATTGCCGATAATGCGCTCTTTGAAAAGGTAGAGAGTGTAAATGCTTATGTAAATATGTTTCTGTCCAGAGACGCGTTTATGGATCATGTTGTTTCGGAAATTGTCAAAACAGGAAAAAATTATGGCAGAAGCGAGATGGGCAAGGGTAAAAAAATTATTGTTGAATATTCCTCGCCGAATATTGCAAAGCCTTTTCATATCGGTCATATCCGTTCAACAGTAATCGGAAATGCAATTTACAAGATTTATGACTGTCTTGGATATGAAACAATTAGAATCAATCATCTCGGAGATTACGGCACCCAGTTCGGAAAGATGATCTGCGCATACAGACATTGGGGTAATAAGGAGGATGTTATCAAGGAACCGATTAAAACCCTTCTTTCTTATTACACGAAGTTCCATGTGGAAGTAGAAACGCATCCGGAGCTTGATGATGAGGCAAGAGCAACTTTTACAGCACTTGAAAAAGGCGCACCGGAGGAAGTAGAGCTTTGGCAGTGGTTTAGAGATGAGTCGCTGAAAGAGTTTAACCGCGTTTATGATATGCTCGGTATTACTTTTGATTCTTACGCGGGAGAAAGCTTTTATTCTGATAAAATGCCGCGGATTGTCAAGGAGCTTGAGGAAAAAGGACTGCTGCATGAATCACAGGGTGCACAGATTGTAGATCTTGAGGCTTACGGCATGCCGCCGGCTCTGATTACGAAGTCGGATGGTTCTACGCTTTATTTGACAAGAGATGTTGCAGCGGCTGTTTACAGAAAAGAGCATTATAATTTTGATAAAAATATCTATGTGGTAGCATCGCAGCAGAACCTGCATTTCCAGCAGTGGATTCAGGTTGTGGAATTGCTTGGGTATGAATGGGCAAGAGACTGTATTCATGTGCCGTTTGGTCTTGTATCGCTGGAAGACGGCACGATGTCGACAA
Source organism: uncultured Clostridia bacterium (assembly GCA_944386585.1). Classification (GTDB taxonomy): domain Bacteria; phylum Bacillota; class Clostridia; order Peptostreptococcales; family Anaerovoracaceae; genus QAKD01. The sequence goes on from CALXBT010000064.1 coordinate 3,174, forward strand.
GACACGGCAGAGTTGTATTTCTTGAAGATGTATTGAATAGAGCAGTAGAACAGACAAGAGAAATCATCAAGGAAAAAGGTGTCAATACGGAAAGTCTCGAAGAAACAGCAAAGGCTGTAGGAATCGGTGCTGTTGTTTTTCAGGAGCTTTCTAATAATAGAATTAAGGATTATGTATTTTCCTGGAATAAGGTATTGAATTTTGAAGGTGAAACAGGACCGTATGTTCAGTATACGCATGCAAGAGCATGTTCAGTTCTCAGAAATGCGGGCGAAGACTTGGTAAACAAAGCGTCGCAGCTTGACAATATTGATTTCTCACATGTAACAGGAGATGCGGCGTATAATCTTGCGAAACTCATGTATGAATTTCCGAATGTAATTATAGACGCTGCTGAAAAATATGAGCCGTCTGTGGTAACAAGACATCTCATTGATATTGCACAGGGATTCAACCGTTTTTATCATGAAGAACATATTCTTGTGCCGGATGAAGCGGAGAAGCTCGCAAAGATTGCTCTTGTAAAAGCTGCAAGAGACACGATTGCAAACGGTTTAGGTCTTCTTGGCATTAAGGCGCCGGAAAAAATGTAAGAAAGCTTCAGAAATTGACGAAATGAAAGGCAGGATACAGACGGCTGGCGGAAGCTTGGGTCTGTAAAGCTGATATGAGATATGAAGGAATGATTTATAGGCCTCCGAGTGAGGCCTATAGCTTACTTGTACAGATAACAATTGGCTGCTCGCATAATCAATGTACATTTTGCAGCATGTTTAAAGACAAAATCTTCCGCGTGCGGCCGATAGAGGAAATTTTGGAAGATATTGATACGGCGCGCACTTACTACAGCCATGTTGAAAGAGTATTTCTCTGCGACGGCGATGCGCTGTGTCTGTCAGCGGATAAGCTGCTGATGATTCTTGGCTATATTCGGAAAAAGTTTCCCGAATGTCAGAGAATCAATGTATACGGTTCGCCGAAAGATGTTCTTCAAAAGACGCCGCAGGAGCTTGCAGCTTTATGTGATGCCGGAATGGAAATGATTTATATTGGAGCGGAATCCGGTTCTGATAAGGTACTTTCTGATGTGAAAAAGGGAGCGACCCGAAAAGAAATTATTGAAGCAGTCCGCCGCATTGAGACTGCGGGGATCAAGGCTTCTGTTACCTTTATTTCCGGCCTTGCCGGAAAAGAAGGGTGGCGTGATCATGCGATTGAAACAGGCACGATGATCAGTGAGATGAAACCGTCCTATGCAGCGCTGCTGACACTAATGACGGAACCAGGGGCACCGCTTACAGAAGATGTAAAAAGCGGCAGATTCAAGCTTCTTTCCGCAGAGGAAGTATTGGCGGAGACAGCACTTCTTCTGGAGCATGTAGAGCTTGATAAGCCTTGTGTTTTCAGAAGCAATCATGCTTCTAACTACTTGTCGCTGCGTGGAAATCTGCCAGAAGATAAGGAGAAGATGCTAACGCTGCTTCAAAAAGCAATGGCAGATACAGGAATGCTGAAGGATGAGCGGTTTCGGGCTTTATAAAAAGAGACCATATGGGAAGGTGAAACGAAATGGAAAAAGACAGAGTAAAGCCATATTTTGAAGCACTTCTTCGGCAATATGTGTTCAACGAGCTTTCGGATGATTTTTTACAAAAAATGAATGCTGAGGATTTGTTGCAAGGTGTTCCCGTACCGATAAAAGCAAGTGATTTTCTATCGTTTCGCAGAGGAAACAGCCTTACAGTGCTTGATATTGCAAGAGCTATAGGGATTGCGGCAGGCGCAGTGCCGGACTTTCTGTATATAGAGGCTTATCAGGCATTTTTGCATCGTATTTTTCAGGGGCGTGCCGAAGAGGTGCTTGTGAACGAGGGATATGCGTATCTTAAAGCAGGAAAACTGCTGGAAGCGGCCTGTTTTTTTCGTGCTGCAATTCAGTGCAACAAAAATTCAAGAGACGCTCTTTACAGCTATGCGCTCTGCTGTCGTGAGATTTATACCGCAGCAGGTACGCAAGGAATTCCAGAGGGACTGAAAAGTGTACTGATAAATAATCAGAAGATACAGAGCAGGCAAAACGGTGCAGCAGCATTGGATGAGCAGAAAGAGAGAAAAGAAACGGAAGCTTTTATTGCAAAATTCAAAGCAGAATCTATGGAAACTTTGGAACGGCTGACTGTTCTTCATCCGGAATTTGCATTCGCTTATTATTATTTAGGATATGCTTATTTGAATTTAGGCCTTTATACAAAAGCGTATCTTACATGGAATGATTTTCTTGAAAAAGTAAGACTTGATCCGTTGGTTGATGAAGTGCAGGAAGAAGTGAAGGAGATTGAAGAACGCCTTCTGTCATTGGCAGTTCCGATGGAGATTGAAGCGGGGGCAGCAGCTGTAACGGCAGGCCGCTATCATGAGGGAATTGAGATTCTTTCCAGGTATACTGAAAGTGCGTTTGCATCATGGTGGCCGATGCATTATTATCTCGGGATTGCTTATGAAAGTATCGGAGAGGTAGAGGCTGCAATTACTTCATTGAGGCGGGCCCTTTCCCTAAGTCCTTCCAATATTGAAGTAATGGACGAATTGACAGCTGTTTATCGCGCGATTGGAGACCGAGAGAATGAAATTAAATATGCGCGAAAGATAGAGATTGTAAAAAGGAATTATGCCGAAGAAGCAGAACAGAGTGATAAATAATGATGAGACTGCAAGCGCAGGCAGGAATGATCAATATTGTTTTTTATAAAAAAGAAAAAATGCTTGACAGCAGTGAAGATCACAGTTAAAATAACATAAAAAATAGACTGCCACCGGGTAGTAGTTAAATGTGAAAGCATTTGTTTGCACATCGTTAGGTCTTAGAAGATGTGTTTGCAGATGCTTGTTTTTTTGAGGAGATTGATTTTATGAATCAAAAGAAATCGTTTGTCACTTACTTCTCTAAGAAAGAGTATCTTTTATGGCTTTTGTCGATTGTTTTTATCGCAGCTTCTTTTTGTATTTTTGACAGACAAAATAATTTAACGCTTGTGGCGTCTCTTATCGGCGCTACTTCACTGATTTTCAACGCAAAAGGAAATCCGATAGGACAATTTCTAATGATTGTCTTCAGCATTTTATACGGTATAATCTCTTTCTCTTTCGCCTATTACGGCGAGATGATTACTTATCTGGGAATGACGGCGCCGATGGCGCTGTTTGCCTTAATTTCATGGCTGAGAAATCCTTATAACGGAAACCGGTCGGAAGTAAAAGTGAATCATCTGGATAAAAAAGAGCTGATCCTTATGGCTGTGCTGACATTGGCGGTTACTGTTCTTTTTTATTTTGTTTTAAAAGCACTTCATACTATGAATTTGATTCCGAGCACGATCTCTGTTACGACAAGTTTTCTGGCGGTGTACCTTACATTTCGGAGAAGCGCATTTTACGCGCTTGGATATGCTGCAAATGATATTGTCCTGATTTTTCTTTGGGTTATGGCGGCAAAAGAAGAGCCTGCTTATTTTTCTGTTGTTGTTTGCTTTATCATATTTCTTATCAATGATTTTTATGGTTTTATAAATTGGAAGAGGATGTATCTGCGTCAGCAAAAACAGGCATAAGCCTGCCGCATCGTTAAAACAGGACCGGAGCTTGATATCCGGTCCTGTTTTGATGATTTTAATTTTGCGGCTTTAAGGTTTATTGCGGTATTACAGCTCAATCGTCTGGCCGATTCCCTTCTCAACAGCCTTTTCATAAATGCGCTGTGCAGTAACAATATCAAGTACGGCACTTCCTGTTGTCTCGAAGAAGGTAATCTCATCATTTGATTCACGGCCGATGATGCTTCCGTTGATAAGAGCGCCAAGTTCGCCCGTAATCCGGTCAGCACTGTAAATGCCTTTTTCGATTGGTTTAATGAAGTCTCCCGATTCTTCCAGTGCATCGGAAGTATCGATATAAACCTTATCGGCGTTTATAAGGATATATTCGTCAATTTCTGAAAGCTCCGGCGTATAGGAACCAACACCGTTAATGTGTGCGCCTTTCTTGACGAGCCTACCGTCGAAGACCGGATTCTTAGAAATAGTAATCGTTGTAATGATATCGGCACCATCCACCGCTTCTGCGGCCGTTTGTGATGCAACGAATTTTGCAGGGAATTTTCCGCTGAAAAATTCTGTCATCTGCGCTGCTGCTTCTTTTGCCCGTTCCATATTCAAATCGTATACTTTTACAAGCTCGATTTCCGGGCGTACGGTGAGAACGGCTTCAATCTGACCTGGAGCCTGACCGCCTGTACCAATTACAGCAAATACTTTGCTGTCTCTGCGGGCAAGCAAATCCGTAGCAAGACCGGCAACAGCGCCTGTTCTGACGCGTGTCAAATAAGTTCCGTCCATAAAGGAACAGGTTTCTCCTGTTTCGCTGTTTAAGAGAACCATCGTGGCAGGAACGCTTGGAATTCCCTTGTTGATATTGTCCGGATATGTAGATACGATTTTGACTCCTAATGCGTTTGCTTTTGCTGCATAACCGTACATGTAAAGGCTCTGGCCGTTATGTTCCGGTACATCCAAATTGGCACGCAGCGGAATGTTGCTTTCGCCGGCCGCATGGAGCGCAAGAGCATCTTTGTCAGCTTGAATCGCATCTTTCATCGTAAATACGGACCGCATGTCGCGTTCGTTCAGTACTAGTATTTTCATAAAATATTACCTCCGAAGTAATTTAATCTTCCGTTTTCAAAATTTCTGTTTGTCTATTTATTATTATATTATTATCGAACGATTTCCTTGTCAAGAGGTTTGAGGAAAGAGCATGCTGGCAAGTAAGAGGGAGCTTTTGAGGGAAATGTTTTGATAGAACAAGCGCAGGGAAAGAATAGCAGCAAAAAGAGAAGAAACTCACTATCCTATAGTGAGTTTCATGTGGTTGCGGGGAGAGGATTTGAACCTCTGACCTCCGGGTTATGAGCCCGACGAGCTACCAACTGCTCTACCCCGCGATAAAATCTGCCGTCCTACCC
>CALXBT010000065.1 GCA_944386585.1 uncultured Clostridia bacterium
AAGCAGGAGCTGATCAAGCAGGGCTTTCAGGATTGGGTGTGGCGTGATCCCGCACGGCGGGAGAAGCTGGTGCGGCTGTATAACGAAAAATTCAACAGCAATCGTCCCCGTGAATATGATGGAAGCCATATCATTTTCAGCGGTATGAATCCGGAAATCATACTCAGGGAACATCAGAAAAATGCGGTTGCCCATATTCTATACGGCGGAAATACCTTGTTAGCACACGCCGTAGGTGCAGGCAAAACCTTTGAAATGACCGCCGCTGCTATGGAAGCCAAACGGCTCGGACTTTGCAATAAGTCTCTCTTTGTTGTCCCCAATCATTTGACAGAGCAGTGGGCGGCAGAGTTTTTGCAGCTCTATCCGGCAGCAAATATCTTAGTCGCTGCAAAGAAAGACTTTGAGATGAAAAACCGCAAGCGCTTTTGCGGTCGCATTGCCACGGGAGACTACGACGCTGTGATTATCGGTCATTCGCAGTTCGAAAAAATCCCGATTTCGATTGATCGGCAGAAGGCTGTTTTGCAGCAGCAGCTTGACGATATTATCGAAGGCATTGCAGATATAAAGCGAAACCGTGGTGACCGTTTCTCGGTCAAGCAACTTGAAAAGACGAAGAAATCCCTGCAAACAAAGCTGGAAAAACTGAACGATCAATCAAGAAAGGATGATGTGGTAACCTTTGAAGAACTTGGTGTAGACCGTCTCTTTATTGATGAATCGCACTATTATAAGAATCTATATCTTTACACAAAAATGCGGAATGTGGGCGGTATCGCTCAGACAGAGGCGCAGAAATCTTCAGATCTTTTTATGAAATGCCGCTACCTTGACGAGATTACCGGAGGGCGTGGCGTTGTGTTTGCAACGGGTACACCGATCTCAAATAGTATGGTGGAGTTATATACGATTCAGAGGTATTTGCAGTATAAAACGCTGCAAGAACACGATTTGCAGCATTTTGACGCCTGGGCGTCGATGTTCGGCGAGACGGTCACGGCGGTAGAACTTACGCCCGAAGGGACGGGATACCGAGCAAAAACACGCTTTGCGAAATTCAATAACCTGCCCGAGCTGATGACGATGTTCAAAGAGGTGGCGGATATTCAAACGGCGGATCTGCTCGATCTTCCCGTACCGGAAGTGGAGTATCACAATATTGCGGTGAAGCCCTCACAGATACAAAAGGATATGGTTACTTCGCTTGGAGAACGAGCTGAAAAGATAAGGAACGGCGGCGTAGATTCCAGCGTTGACAATATGCTGAAAGTTACAAACGATGGACGCAAACTCGCTCTTGATCAGAGAATGATGAATCCCATGCTGCCCGATGAGGAAGGCAGTAAAGTTAACGCCTGTGTGGGCGAGGTTTACCGTATATGGGAGGAAAACAGCGACAAAAGGCTGACGCAGCTTCTCTTTTGCGACCTCTCTACCCCAAAGGGGGCAGGCGAGTTTTCCGTTTATACGGACATACGAAAAAAGCTGATGGAGCGTGGTATACCGGAATCAGAAATCAGATTTATTCACGAGGCGGATACCGAAGCGAAAAAGCAGGAGCTGTTTAAGAGGGTACGCCGTGGAGAAGTGCGAATCCTGATGGGCAGTACGCAGAAAATGGGCGCGGGGACCAATGTGCAGAATAAGATCATCGCTTCCCACGACCTTGACTGTCCGTGGCGACCTGCCGATCTGGAGCAGCGAGCCGGAAGAACGGTGCGGCAGGGCAATGAGAATCCAAGAGTCGGTATCTATCGCTATGTTACAGAAGGAACCTTTGACGCATATTGCTGGCAGCTGGTAGAGGGTAAGCAGAAGTTTGCTTCCCAGATTATGACCGGAAAATCTCCGGTTCGCTCCTGTGAAGATGTAGACGCTACTGCCCTTTCCTATGCTGAAATCAAAATGCTTGCAGCAGATAATCCGTATATCAAAGAGAAGATGGACTTAGATATTCAGGTACAGAAGCTGCGCCTTTTGAAGTCAAATTATCTGTCGGAAAAGTATGAACTGGAGGACAAGATCATCAAATACTACCCGAAAACAATCGCTCAGGTGAAAGAGACGATTATGGGGCTGGAAAAGGATATATTGCTTGCAAAAGAACACCCAAAACCTTTTGATGATACCTTTGTGGGGATCGAGGTTAAGGGTGTTTCATTTTCTGAAAGGGTAGCAGCCGGACAGAAAATCATTGACGCCTGCAAGGAAATGACTTCACCTGATCCCGTTCCTCTTGGCAAGTACAGAGGCTTTGACCTGGAACTTTCCTTTGAGCCTTTTGAGAAGGTTTATCAGGTGAGGATCAAAGGCAGTCTTTCTCGTTCTGTTTCTTTAGGTACGGATGCCGGCGGCAATATTACCCGAATCGACAATGCCATTGAGAAAATCCCGGAACGGCTGGAAGCGAAAAAGCAAGAACTTCAAACAGTCGAACAGCAATTTACTACTGCCAAAAGGGAGGTTGAGAAACCGTTTGATCGGGAAAAAGAGCTGACTGAAAAAACAAATCGGCTCAATGTCCTGAACGGTCTGCTTAATGTGGATAAGCGGGAAAATGTAATTATAGATGCACCGGATGAAAGCGATGTGCCGGAGTGTTCAAAAGAAAAAGAATATGAGAGATAGTTTACGCGGTATAAGAGAAATTTTATACCGCGGTACATAGTGATAAGGTAGAAAAAAAGTTGATGAAATGTTATAATGAATGCAATTTTAAAAGGCTGATATTTTGTTAGAAAACCTGAATTATGCAAAGAATAAACTCATATCAAAAGGTGGATTTGTTTATGGACATAAAAAAATTAATTGGTGAAACAACGGAATATGATAAGAAGCTCTTACTGGAAGAGAAAAAACCAAAGAGCTGGTGTAAAAGTGTCAGTGCTTTTGCGAATACCTTTGGCGGAGCCATCATTTTTGGTGTTTCTGATGAAGGACAGATCGTCGGTCTGGAACACCCGGAACAGGATGCGGAAAAAATCAGTGAAATCATCAAAGCAAGATTGGACCCGATCCCTGAATTTAGACTGCGGTTTTCTGAAACAGAAGACGGAAAGACTCTGATCATTCTTGAGATTGCGAAAGGTGAAGAAACACCCTATTACTATGCAGGGGACGGTGTCTTTGAAGCATATATTCGTGTGGGGAACGAAAGTGTTAAAGCGACGGCTACAGAAATGAAAAGACTTGTACTAAGAGGTAAAAATACATCTTATGACTCGCAGATTTCTTCCTATAAGGTCGAAGATTTTGCATTCTCCAAACTGAAAGAAAGATATAAAAAATGGACGGGAAACAGTTTTGACGACAAAGATCTGATCTCTTTCGGACTGGCAAATGAAGATGGATATCTGACGAACACAGGCGCTTTATTGGCGGATGAAAGTCCTGTTTTTTGCTCAAGGGTATTTTGCACAAGATGGAATGGATTGAATAAAAGTGGTGGCACCATTGACGCACTGGACGATGCGGAATATACAGGAAGCGTTATTTCTCTGATTGAAAACGGAGAAGCTTTTATAAAACGAAATAATAAGGTCATGTGGCGAAAAACATCAAATTCGAGGGAAGAAATGCCGGAGTATGTGGAACGCAGTTATCATGAAGCGCTCATTAATGCCCTTGCTCACCGTGATTATATGATCAATGGCAGCGAGGTTCATATCGACATTTATGACGACAGAATGGAAATCTATTCTCCTGGAGGAATGCCGGACGGTTCTTTTATTCAGGAAAGAGATCCGCTTACCGTTCCTTCAACGAGGAGAAATCCAGTGTTGGCGGATGTTTTGAGTCGGCTTGGATATATGGAGAGAAAAGGCAGCGGGTTTGAAAAGATACTCAGTGGATATGAATTTCAAATCAATTATGACGGAAGCAAAAAACCCCAATTCCGCTCGGATCGCTATCAGTTTACGGTAATAATGCCAGATCTCAACTACAATGTCCCTCAAGATGTCCCTCAAGATGTCCCTCAAGATGTCCCTCAAGATGATCTTGATGCGAAAATTATTGAGTTGATAAGTCAGGATAACAAGATTAGCAGAGAAAAGATGGCCGAAGTATTAAATGTAAGCACAAAGACTATACAGAGACATATAAAAGCTATGAGAAATGTTAAATATGTCGGAAGCGGATATAGCGGACATTGGGAAATTACAGAGTAGGTTGCATTTTACAAATTGAGAAAATTACTGGGTGATTTACTAAATTTGGATAGTTTGAAAACGAACTTATGATAGTGCGTATGATGAGGGAGATAATATGTCGGCCTCTAAAAAAGGCTTATGAATGATGAGTCTCTTTGCGGTACGGGCGCAGTCTCATCCGCCCCCTTACATATCACGGCAAGGTGGAGAAAGATATAATACTGCGATATTATGACTATGGTTAAAGTTACAAATAATTATTCAAGAAATATTTTCACAACACATAAATGCGTAAGTCGATATTGAGGAGATTTATTTATAATGGATAAAACGATATGGGCTGATATACTAATAGCTTTTTTCGCAGCATTATTAACTTGGTTTTTTAACCGACTAACTATCATTACTGAAATAAAAAAGGCAAAAAAAGACAGAATAAATGAAAGTCGGCTTCAGCTTTATATGGAATGTTACGAGTTCCTTGAGCAAAATATTGCTGATAATAATGTTATCTTTCAAAAAGAATATATCGACAATTTATTTGGAATCAAAGCAAAAATGAAACTGGTTGCTTCAAATAATGTGCTTAAAGCGTTCAAGGTATATTATGAATGTGTAGTAAATGCATATGAAGATTATCGTGATTTCTGTATACAAAACGATCCAACGAGTAAAGTTCACATAGAAATTCAACCTGATGGTACAAAATTTGAGGTATCTGATTTCAATGAACAAGATCTGGAACATTATGAAATCTTGCGAAATGAGTATATTAGCAATAGCTATAATAGGTTAATAACTGTAAAACCTAAAGCACAAAACATACTTAATGCTATGCGATCTGATCTTGGAAATGATGATTTTAAAGATGATTTTCCAATAAATCTAAATAAATAGGTTTTGTATTTTACATAGCCGCTTGGTTTTATAAAAAAAATCAGGCGGCTATATTTATTTTTAAGGAGGTACCCACATATGAGCGAAACAGATTACAACGCCCTGCTCTATGAGAAGATGAAAGCAGAGCAGGACAAGTACAGGGACTGGCTGCTAACTCAGCCGCCGGAAGAACTTCTGAGTCACACCTATGAGTACACGGTGAGAGAGGACATCGTGGTGTGTATGGAGGAACTGGAACTTTCTCCGAAACAAGTAAAGGCGTTGCTTCGTTCTTTCTGTCCGCTTGATGATGTCTACAAAGAATTTGAGAGAAGAGAGGCGGAATATATGGATACTGTTCGGGATTGTATTGAAGCAAGGGCAAATGAGGTTATCCGGCAAGAGAAAAACAGAGAAAGCAGATGACAATCATCTGTTTTTTTATTGCTAAGAGAGGAGAAAAAAGGAATGAAAGATACCAGAAATGAGATTCGCTTTGAGATCATAGAGCATATTGGCATACTGGAGCAACATCAGACTGGCTGGAACAAAGAGCTGAATGTTGTGTCCTGGAATGGGAATCCGGGCAAATACGATATACGGGACTGGTCTGCCGATCATTCGCGCATGTCAAGGGGACTGACGCTCAACGAGCAGGAAATGAAATCTTTGATCGGGATGACTGCCAACAGAGAGCTGAAGCTGCCTCAACAGCCCTGTAAGAAAAGAGAGACGGAAATTGAACGGTAAAGGAGGTGCTTTATGAGTGGAGTCACGCTGGAGGAAATTAAAAAGGCGCGGGAGATCGACTTGTTATCCTATTTGCAGGAGCAGGAACCGGAGGAAATTGTATCCCTTGGACATGGGAACTATACCACCCGCACTCACGATAGCCTGAAGATCAGTAATGGTGCATGGATGTGGTTTTCGCGGGGATTTGGCGGATACAGCGCACTGGATTATCTGGTGAAAGTAAGAGAAATAGACTTTGTGGAAGCAGTAAAAATACTGAACAGACAGATACCGGCATATAAAAGCGTCCCGTGCAACTACAGATTAAAGGAAAAAGAAAAAAAGCTGTTGCTGCCAGAAAGAAACGACAGTCAAAATCGCGTGATCCGCTATCTTTGCGGCAGGGGAATCGACCGGGAGATTATTCAGTACTGCGTTGACCGGCATATGATATATGAAGAAAAGATCTATGGCAATGCGGTATTTGTTGGGTACGACGAAGAAAACAGACCTCGATATGCCGCTTTTCGCGCCACAGGCGGTGTGCGGATTTTGGGAGAAGCTGCGGGCAGCGATAAGAGATATTGCTTCAAACTTTTAAATCCGATCAGTACAGAACTTCATCTTTTTGAGAGTGCAATCGACCTTCTTTCCTATGCGACGATAGAAAAATTGAAAGGAAATGACTGGCGGAAAGAAAGTCTGGTTTCTTTAGCAGGGGTATACAGACCAAAATCTGATGGTTCTTCTAAAATCCCTGTGGCTCTTCAAAAAGTACTTGCTGAAAACGAAAGAATGCAAACCGTATACCTGCATTTTGATAACGATGCGCCGGGAAGAATAGCAGCAGTCGGCATAGAAAATTCACTGAGAGGAATTGTTAAAGTAAGCAATGAACCGCCGCCTTACGGCAAAGATTATAATGATTATTTGTGCAGTGTTTTAGGGATAATGCGAGGAGAAGAACGGAAAAATGAAAGAAAAAACGGAAAAGAAAGATAGATTGGAAGTGCTTTATGTTAGGCCAAATAAAACAGCTGAGTTTGTAGAGATTGATAACGATCTTGCTTCTATGCAAAATCTGGTGGACGGGTATATTGAGGAATATATGCCGTTTGACGATGAAGTCGCGGTGATCTGCAATGAAGAAGGTAAGATGAAGAATCTGGATTTGAACAGAGGGATATATGATAAAAACGGAAAGCTTCTCGACATCATTTGCGGGAGCTTTTTTCTTTGCTATGCACCGATTGAAAGTGAAAAATTCCTGCCGCTTCCTGCGAATCTGAGAGCAAAATATGAAAAAATGTTTAAGGAACCTGAACGGTTTTTCCTTTCCGAAAAAGGTATCATAGCTGAAAAAATTTTGGAGAAAAAGGCCAAACTTGTCCGTGAGGAACGATAGGCGGGCGTATGTCCATATCTTAGCAAGCACTGCATTTTTACTCCCGTGAGTAAAAATGCTGCTTGTCAGGGTATGCCCTGAGACCCTTAAAAGTGTTTCCTGTTTTAATGACGGACATAAAACAGCAGCTATACAAAAGCGTGTAGCTGTTTTTTTATACTGAAAATGGAGGAAAGAAAATGAAACGAACTATTAAGAAACAAATCTGGCTCAATCGTGAAGAAGCCGGCGCGCTGAAAAATAAAGCAAAAAAAGCGTGTCTGACAGAAGCTGCTTTGATCCGGCTCCTGCTTTCCGGCTA
>CALXBT010000066.1 GCA_944386585.1 uncultured Clostridia bacterium
TGTGAGACACTTCATATCGAAATTCCAAATGAGTATAGATAACTGCAAATAACAGTTTGTAGGGGAGTTCTGATACTCCCCTATAAAAATGGCTATTTATCAACTGTTTGTTGTGACATAGCCTTAATTAAAAAAGCACTTTTCACTGTAAACAGAAGAAAAATGCTTTCTTTATTTTGTACAATTTATGTAATTTTAGTATTTTCAAATTTCTCATTAAAACTTTATCGAAACAAAAAAGCAGTCTCTTACTTATGATACTTTTCATTTCGATTGATCTTGAAAGACCGATACACTTGCTCCAGCAAGATTACCCGCATCATCTGATGCGGGAAAGTCATACGGGAGAATGATAATTTAAAATCCGCTCGCTGCGATACCGCAGAAGACAATCCAAGAGAACCACCGATCACAAAAACAATATTACTGCGGCCACTTAACCCAAGCTGCATCATATGCTTCGCCAACTGCTCTGAGTTTAATTCTTTTCCTAGAATTTCAAGCGTAATTACATATGCTTCTTTATCAATACGGCGCAGCAACTCTTTTCCTTCTGATTCTTTTACCGCTTCTTCCTCTGCCGGACCGGCATTTTCCGGTAAACGAGCCTCTTTCACTTCTTCGATCCGAAGCATGCAGTAGGCAGAGAGCCGTTTAGAATATTCTGCTACTGCATCTACCCAATATTTCTCTTTTAACTTTCCTACACAAAGAATTGTAATATTCACAGGCAAAAATTCCTTTCCTTTTGTTTTTTAATCCTTCGCTTTCTTTTCCTCCAATGTAAACACCGGACTTAATTTTTCCCTTGTGATAATGTGAAGATTCAAATGTTTTCCTATGTATAAATTCCGCTCTTCTAATAAATTTTTCACGGTTTGATAGGCCATTTCAGGGAAATTATTTTCCTTTGACAAGTGAGCAAGCAGTACTTCTTTATATCCGCCGCTTTCTCCGCATATACGGCAGATTTCAGCAGCCGCAGTTTCATTGGACAAATGCCCCGTATCTCCCAAGATACGCCGCTTTACATGATAAGGATAGCGGCCAAACTGCAACATCTGTATATCATGATTTGCCTCGATTACAAGTAAATCGGATTCCTTGATTGCCTCATGAATTTCCTCTGTTATACAGCCAGTATCCGTTACAATACTAATGCGCCGGCCTCCCGCTTCAAAGGAATATCCCAGCGGCTCCTCCGCATCGTGTGAAAGCGCAAACGGACGCACTTCAATATCTCCGACAGCGAATTTCATGCCAGCTGCAATTGTAACCTGACGTTCCGCCTCCGTTTTGCGGCAGAGCGCCCGCCATGTGCCGCCGCTGGCAAAAATATTTGCCTCTGCCAGTTTTTTTGCCAGTACCTGTACACTTTTTATATGATCGACATGTTCATGCGTTACAAGAATCCCTTTTAATTCCTCTTCTTTTATCCCAAGCGCCGCAAGTCCTGTCAGCACCTTTTTTCCACTAATTCCTGCATCTACAAGAAGCGCGGTATTCTCGGTGCGTACTAAATAACAATTCCCGCTGCTGCCGCTTGAAAGCGAACAAAAACTTAATTTCATAAATCAGTTTTCCTTCCCGTTCCCTTTTTCTTTTTTCTTTTGTACTATCGTTCAAAAGCTTCTATATATACTGTTTCCCCGCTGGAAAACTGTATCCGCCAGGCTGGAAGTGCCGTATCCGTTACAGTCTCATAGCCTTCATAAAAATCGTAATCAATCCAGTAAACCAGCTCCATTCCTGTAACTGTTACCGGCTCCTGTTCTTCCCGCTGCGACATAAAAGTAATCAGTGCCACAGAAGCCGAAATTGTTTCCATTTTTTTATCGGAAAATTCCATAGGCTCCAGCCAAAAGCTGTCAATCCCGATGACTTTGCGCTCTTTAAAAATGCAGTTTATATAGCTGCCGTCAAATTCAGTCCCATCGACAATACAGGAAAAAGTAACAAGCATCGTGCCATCATCAAGCTGTTTTACTGTGCTTGCCTCTGCATAAGAACTCATGAGCCCAAGATAGCTTACAAACTCCTCCGCCGCTGCAATATACGCCTCCTCCGTATTTTCGGCCGCTGCTAAGTCTGTGCTTTCAATCAGTGCCTCTACCTCTTCCTGCGTTACACTTCTGTACTCTGCGGAAAGCGTCGGCATATCTTCATGCTTTTCCGGAATTCTTTCTATTCCTATAAATATCTGATTCTCTTCCAACACCGATAAAAGCGCTTTTTCATTGCGCAGCTCACCATTATCATCTTTCTGAACATAAGTCGCAATCAAAAAAATATCCGTGATAATCAGCGCTATGATTAAAATTGTCTTTGCCTTCGTCCAATCCATTGTTTTTCCTATCTCCGCCGTATTTCATAAAAATTATTATACTCCAGGAGCTCCGTTGTATAAAGGTCAAAATAAAATGCTAAATTCCCGGAGTTTAAAAATAAAATATAGCAGGGATGCAATTCTTTTTCTTCTTCCATAAAAAGATATCCATATGTGACATCACTTACTGCTGCAGAAACATAATCAAAGCGTTTATCGGCATTATCTTCAAAATCTGCGGTGTTTTCTCTGCCTGTGCCGCCAGACTCCGCCTCCTGTAATACACGATATACATCTTCATAATACATGGCAATTACATTGATCGGTGTATATACTTCTTCCGGCTGGAAGTGTACAGAAGTTTCATCAAACCGCAGATAACGACTTTTAAAATATGTTACCTGTCCGCCCGAAACCTCAATTTCAAAGGGGCTGCCGCTTTCAAAATATATCTTTTCTCCGCCGGCCGACAATCCAAATTCAAAACGGTAACCGGCCTGTCCGGCAAGCGGCTCTGCATAGACAAGATATGGCTGAAAATCTCCATCCTCATCACTCACTAATCCGCGCTGTTCGCTAAGTGTCAAAAGCGCTACTTCCAGCGCCGTAAAATATCCGCCGCCCGTACTGCGTCCACCGTCAATATTCTCAGTGCTGTATTCAATGCTTCCATCGATATCAATTACCAACGTTTTTTCTCCGTAACCATACATATAAATCGTTTTACCGCTTTGTTCTTCTATCTTCCGCACAAAATCAAAGGTTCCCGAAAAAAAACTGCGTGCCGATGCTTCCAGCCTCTCCTTTGTCTCCGTATCAAAAGTACATATAGCAGGAAGCGCAGCAAGGTCTGTTTCCAAAAATGCAGGTACCAGCACGCGGTTATCCAGATCCTGACCTACATAAACTTCCAGAGGGTAATATGTTAAATTTTCAGAAGCTGCCTGTCGAGATACATCTTCAAGAAGCGATACTGCTGAAAAGTCAGATACAATACGAAAATATTTACCGGATGCTTCATCATAAAGGAACATACTTTCTGTATTTCCCGTTGAAAATCCTATTTCGCCAATGCTTGCGATTACATCCATTGACGGCGGAATATCTATCCCCAGAAATTCACAGTATTCACGAAATGGCAGTGAATATTCAAATACCGCCCTCAGAGAAATAAATGTCATAATTTCTTCATACTGCATGGCTGTAATCTCTTCCGTATAAGTATCCTCTGAAGAAATTACTTCCTGAAATGCTTTAAAAACAGAAGTCGTCTCTCCATTCCAGTAAGTTTTTCGGCCATTTGAAATTTTTGTGTAAGTATCATTATCAAAGCAGATATTGATATAGCTCGGAAGAATAACATCCGTTACTTTCACCGTGTTCCGCAATTCGTTTTCGGTAGAAAAGCGCAGATTTTCTAAAGAAAAATCGCGGATTTCTACATCTTCCCAAAAAAAATACAAAAGTAGTATTGTCAATAAAAACAATACTACTAAAACAACACTTTTTATTTTTTCAACCATTTTATTCTTCGATTGATTCATGCTGAATTCCTAATTTCCGAAAATTGATTTCAGAAGCGACTGCAGGAAGTTATTTACTCCGCCGTTATTTTCATCTGAAAAAACTTCTGCCTCATCTTTTTTCTCTTCTACAGCAACGCTTCTTGATGTCTGATAAATTACCTTATTTTCAGCGTTGAGCGTATCTACCCGTACGATATAATTTCCAAGCGTAATATTCTCAAGCTTTTTTGTATAAAAACTGAGGTTTGAAGTGGTTGTAAATTTATCGGATGTAAAAACAGAGTTCCATGTCGTTACCCGTGATTCACTTACTGTTCCGTCTGGAGCTGTAATTGCCTGCACGGTTACATTCTCTTTTAAAACACTGACCTTAATTGTTTCCGGTTTCATTATTTTCACGGAAATAAGGAGACTTGTGGAATTCACCGGCGTATCCGCTACCGGATTTACAATTGTGATATTGGGATCGGCTTCCGCACCGAACGCTATGCTTGCTGTGCCAAGCACTGTAATCATAATCAGCAGTATAAAAACAATCGCCTTTTTCAACGCCGCATCTCCTTTCCTGATAATTGAAGTTTATGGCACATTGCACCATAATATCGTTATCAGTATACATGATGTATATTACAGCCGTATTACAGCGGGTTTAAGATGGATTTACATTTGACTTTTATGCTGTTCTCCCCTACAATAATTTGTATATTTATAAAATTTATGATTCCATGAGGGGGAAATCGGGAAAGGAGAATTTTTGTGTCAATCATCAGAATTTATACAGACGGAGGCTGTAGCGGAAACCAAAGCAGAGAAAATTTCGGCGGTTGGGGTGCGATTCTCGAATACGGCGGCCGTCAAAAAGAACTCTACGGCGGCGCCTGCAATACGACGAACAATCGTATGGAAATGACAGCGCTTTTAAATGCGCTGAACGCTTTAAAAAAAGAAAACCTGTCGCTTGAAATTTTTTCTGACAGCGCATATTTAATGAATTGCTTCCGTGAAAAATGGTATGAAACCTGGCAGAAAAACGGCTGGATTACTTCCGGAAAAAAACCAGTAGAAAACAAAGAACTTTGGGAACAGTTGATTGCACATCTTACAAAGCACAAATCCTTTTCTTTTTACCGCGTAAAAGGGCATGTTAATCTTCACAGCAAATCAACAGATTTCAATGCACTTTATGAAAAGTTTCTCGAATGGAATGGTATGAATTTTTCCTTTGAGGATTTTAAATATATTACTCAGATGAATCACCGCGCTGATGCGCTTGCAACTCTTGGAATCGAAGAAGCGCGCCTGCACGAAAATAAATAAACAAAAAAACCGAAAACCGCGCAGCCTTTTAGTCTATAGCCTTTACAGCAGCTGCGCGGTCTTTTTATTTCAATTTTACGGTCTGCAAATATGATAGACAGCATCAATTGCGATTTTTATCTGCTTCTTTGTATTGAACGGCCCCGCTGACATGCGCACTGCACCCGTATCCCATGTGCCGATTGTTTTATGCGCAAGACCGGCGCAGTGGAATCCGCCCCGCACGGCAATTCCATATTCGCCGGAAAGCCGGTCTGCGACTTCTTCACAACTCATACGGACTTTTCCGTCTTTGTCTACTGCATTAAACGTAACTACCGCCGTTTTCAGTGCGCGGGTACACTCTTTCTGCACAGCGGATTTTTCAGAAAAAGACGATGCCGTCTCCTCCCCTTCGGCCTCAGGCGCCGTTTCGCTGAAATGATCTGGTCCATACACTTTCACAAAATCCATATTCATCAGTGCTTCATGCAGCGGTGCCACCAGTGCTTCTTCATGCCGCTGAATATTCTCTACACCAACCCGCTGTACCCATGCGGCAGAATAGCCAAGCCCAATAATACCCGGAGCATTGACCGTTCCTGCC
>CALXBT010000067.1 GCA_944386585.1 uncultured Clostridia bacterium
CTTCCTCGGATGGAGACTATGTGACCTCCTATCTCTGGAAAGATGTTCTGCAGAAGGACAGCCTGCTGGACATCATCCAGAAGTTTATCAATCTCCAAGTGAAGAAGGAGAAAATTCCCCAGAAAGACGGCACCCAGAAGGAGATCACCAAGAAATCCGTCATCTTCCCCCGGTATCACCAGATGGATGTGGTGCGGCAGCTGATCCAGGATGTCAGAACCAATGGACCCGGCAAAAACTATCTGGTGCAGCACAGCGCCGGGTCCGGAAAGTCCAATTCCATTGCCTGGACTGCCTACCGGCTCGCCAGCCTGCACGATGATAACAATAAGCCCATTTTCAACTCCGTAGTGATCGTGACCGACAGAACGGTGCTGGATGCACAGCTTCAGGCGACTATTTCCGGGTTTGACCACACCCTGGGTTCCGTGGTGACCATCGATGAAAAGAAGTCCTCCAAAGACCTGCGGGACGCTCTGAACGACGGCAAACGGATCATTGTCACCACTTTGCAGAAGTTCCCCGTCATCTATGAGCAGGTAGATGACACCACGGGTAAGGCCTTTGCCATCATCGTGGACGAGGCCCACAGCAGCCAGACCGGGCAGAGCGCCATGAAACTGAAAATGGCCCTGGCGGATACTCATGATGCCCTCAAGGAGTATGCGGAACTGGAGGGCAAGGCGGAGGATGAACTGGAGGACGCTGAGGACGGCTTGGTGCGGGAGATGATCACCCACGGCAAGCACAAGAACCTGAGTTTCTTCGCCTTCACTGCTACGCCAAAGAACAAGACATTGGAGATGTTTGGGGAGGAATATGCGGACGGCTCTTTCCACCCCTTCCATATTTACTCCATGCGGCAGGCCATTGAGGAAGGTTTCATCCTGAATGTACTGGAGAATTACACCACTTATAAAACCTGCTTTCAGATTGCCAAAAATACCCCGGATAACCCAGAGGTGCCCACTACAAAAGCCATCAAGACCATCCGGCGGTTTGAGGAGTTACACCCCCACAACCTTCAGCAGAAAGCCGCCATCATTGTGGAGACTTTCCGGGATGTAACGAAACACAAGATCGGCGGAAAGGGCAAAATGATGGTCGTCACCGCCTCCCGGCTTGCGGCAGTGCGTTATTACCATGAGATCAAGGCTTACTTGGAGGCAAATCACTATAATGACATTGAAATCCTGATTGCGTTCTCTGGCAGCATTAAGGATCCGGACGAAGCGGGTGGCACAGAGTACACTGAGAGCGGCATGAACCGGGACCGGGAAGGAAATCGGGTCAGTGAGGCCCAGACGAAGCAGGTGTTCCACGATGAGGGCGATGTGCTGATTGTGGCTGAGAAGTATCAGACCGGTTTTGACGAGCCGCTGCTACATACCATGATCGTGGACAAAAAACTGCGGGATGTGAAGGCGGTACAGACATTGAGCCGTCTGAATCGTACTTATCCCGGTAAAGAGGATACCTATATTCTGGACTTCGTGAACACCAAGGAAGAGATCCTGGAGGCCTTCCAGCCCTACTACCAGGAAACCAGCCTCACCGAGGAAATCAATGTCGATCTGATTTATAAGACCCAGAAACGGCTCCGGGAATTCAAACTGTATAATGACGATGACATCGAGGCAGTCAATAAGATCTATTTTTCTTCTGATGCGAAGAAAGTTGGCTCGGTGCAGGCGAAAATCTCCAATGCCCTGCTTCCCGTTGCCAAGGTGTACAATCAGTTGAGCAAGGATGACCGCTACCAGTTCCGCCGTCTGATCCGGGCTTTCGTGAAGTGGTATAACTATATTTCGCAGATTGTGCGGATGTTTGATAAAGACCTCCACAAAGAATATCTGTTCTGCTCATACCTTTCCAAACTGATCCCTGCGGAACCTTCCACACCTTGGGATTTGGAAAATCGAGTGAAGTTAGAATACTATCGGCTGGAAAAGACCTTTGAGGGCAATATTGCTCTGGAGGAAAAGCCAACAGCCCTGGAACCTGCGAAGACAAAGAAAGGCATCAATATGAATACGAAAAAGGACCCACTGGACGAAGTCATTGAGAAGATCAATGAGACCTACAAGGGTTCTTTCACCGAAGCGGATCGAGTTTTAATTGGGACTTTGCGGGAAAAGTTGCTGGCGGATAAAAAACTCCGCAAGGCGGCCAAAGTGGACGGGCAGCAGATTTTTGAAAAGAATGTGTTTCCGAAAATTTTTGATCAGACGGCACAGGCTTCTTACATTGAAAGTACAGAAACCTATACGAAACTGTTTGAGGATACCGCCAAGTATAAGGCCATCATGGTTGCTCTGGCAAAGGAACTGTATCGGGAACTTCGGAATGGTCAGGAGGGATAACAATGCCGAGGGCAAAAAAGGATGGGCAACACATCAACTGTTACATTGACAGAACCCTCTATGAACGACTGAAAGCCTATGCGGATGAAAAGGGACAGACGATGACAACCGCTTTGGAGCGGATTTTGAAACAGCATTTTGAAGAAGTAGATCGTAACGCAGGTGAAAAATAAAGCATAAAAGACTACCCAGTAAGTGATTCCTACTGGGTAGTCTTTCTAATTTGTCTTTTACTTTTTCCCCACTCGATTTTCCAAGGAGTTAGTGACTGTAAAATTGATTTTGCCTCTTCTGTTGTATAATTGGGCATATATTCACATGGATGAAGTTTTAAATCATATAATCCTTTAGCGATATCATAGTTTAGTTCGTCTTTTCTTTCTCTCGTTTTCTTCATGAGGGCAACAAGTTCTGTGGTGCGGATGTTTTCAATGGGAACTTCATCTTCCAAAATTGCAAGTTGCCGTTCCGTATAATCCAGACCAGGACATATTGCTGCTCTACAAAAAATTGGGCTTCCCATGATATCACCACCTTCTATTTTTATTATATGAGGAAACTCCAAAACTATCAAACACTGTTTTACTTTGTGCAGGCAAAAGAAAAAGCAGGTGAAATCAACTGATAACACCCACTTTTTTGGCTCAGTAAAAAATTTTTGGTTTTCTGCTAAAAACACCTTAAATTACGAATAACCGATTAGAATCACCAATAAAAATTAAAAAAATTTTTTACTATACGAGATCACTGAAAATCCTTTAAACTATGCATTTGTTTCCTTTTAGTAACTGCTTAATTGTTACCTACCGGTAACTACGCCACAATATTGTGCGTACTTTACGACTGAAATAGGCGCCCGTATAATATTGCCAAGAACTACGAAGAGCGGCCGCTTCAAGGTTTTAAACAAAATAAACTATAATAAGATTTGGAGGATATCATTATGAACAAGAACACATTTACAACCGTAAAACTCGCAAAAGGTGAAATGAATATTTACGATTTCGGCGATATTAAGCTACACGCATACAAGACCAACGATTTCATTAACAATGAAGTTTTTATTGTTGAAAAAAAAGGCAGAGCTGTTCTCATTGAATCCCCGTGCTTCTTTGATAACAACAAAGAACTTGCAGAATACTTGAATGATGCTGAAGTTGAGGGTATGCTCATTGCTTATCACGGTGCGGGGGCTACTTTCCTGCCGGAAGTTCCGAAATATGCAACGCAAAATGCTGTAGATTATTCGGCAAACGGTGGCGGCAAAGCGCTGATAGATAATTTTACAAATACCTTTGGAGAGATTTTTGACAGCTCTATTCACGAGATTACCAATGTCATTAGAGAGGGCAAGGTGACTATCGGCGGTATTGACTTTATAATCAAGAAGACCTTAGAAGCATTTGATATTGTGATTCCTGAAATCAACGCCGTTTACACCCATATGCTCGGACATGACTGTCACTCCATTGTGGCAGGTGCAGGTCATGCTGACGGAATCATTGCTGAACTTCGCAGCTACATCGAAAATGGTTATGATCTAATTTTAACCTCTCACTATACGCCGGAAGATTTGAAAGATGCAGAGACAAAAATCCGCTATCTTGAGAATTTGAAGAAAATTGCAACGAATTCTACGGATGCCGACAGCTTCAAAGCAGAAGTACAGAAACAGTACCCCGCCTATAGCGGTCAGAATTATCTTGATATGACGGCAGGATTTTTCTTCGCTTAACACGGCGGCGGGGCTGTCAATACGGCAGCCCCGTTCTGCACGGGCTAAAGTATATGAAGCGGTCTTGCCCAGAGAGGATAGGAAAATGACACAAACCGAAAAAAGAAAATATTTAATAGCAGCGCTTTTAAAAGAGCAGCCGCAGTATTCTGAAATAGAAATTCCAATGAGTGATGAGGAACAAAAAGTTCTGCTTCGTTCGCTTTTCAATATTCGTATGCCCCTGCCCGTGAGCGATGAGTTTTTAGCGATACAGGATGCTTATTTACAAGAAGAAATACGGCGAAAAGGAATTACAAATGTGAGAGATTTACAGCCATTTCAGTCGGGTTTATATCTTTGGAAAGGAGATATTACCACACTTCAATGTGACAGTATCGTGAATGCTGCTAACAGTCGGCTGCTCGGCTGTTTCTGCCCGAATCACGGGTGTATTGATAATGCTGTTCATACTTTTGCGGGGGTACAGCTTCGTTTTGCTTGTGCGGAATTGATGAAGATGCAAGGTCATGAAGAAGAAACAGGCAAGGCGAAAATTACGCTTGCCTATAATCTACCTTGCCGATATGTTCTGCACACAGTCGGCCCGATTATCTATGGCCGGCCTACCCAAAAAGATAAAGAACAATTGGCTTCTTGTTATCGAGCTTGTTTGGAGTTAGCAGAGCAAAACGACATAAAAAACATTGCATTTTGCTGTATTTCTACGGGAGAGTTTCATTTTCCAAATGATAGAGCAGCACAGATTGCAGTTCAAACAGTAAGGGACTATAAAGAACAAACACATAGTGAAATAGAGGTGATCTTCAATGTTTTTAAAGAACTTGATTACAACATCTACCAAAAGTTACTCCGAGCAAATTGACAGACTGAGAGACGAAATAGAAAATGCTGACGCTATTATGATAGGGGCAGGCGCGGGAATGTCCGCTTCAGCGGGATTTACTTATGACGGAGAACGCTTTGAAAAAAATTTTGTGGATTTTCGTAAAAAATACGGTTTTAGCGATATGTATTCGGGCGGCTTTTATCCGTATGATTCATTAGAAGAATACTGGGCGTGGTGGTCAAAGCATATTTATATCAATCGCTATGATATAAAACCGGGCCGTCCTTATACAAAATTACTGAAACTTGTCAAGGACAAGAATTACTTTGTATTGACAACGAATGTAGACCATCAATTCCAGCTTGCAGGTTTTGATAAAAAGCGGCTGTTTTATACGCAGGGGGATTATGGTTTATGGCAATGTTCCAAAGCCTGTTGCAATAAAACATATGATAACGAGAAAACAGTACGGCAAATGGTGGCAGAACAAAAAAATTTAAAAATTCCGTCGGAATTGATTCCGAAATGTCCTGTCTGTGGTGCACCTATGACAATGAATTTGCGGTGTGATAACTCTTTTGTACAGGATGAGGGCTGGTATTTGGCGGCGAATCGATATGAAGATTTTATCAGACGGTATAAGGGTATGCGTATTTTGTTTTTAGAACTTGGCGTTGGAGCAAATACGCCTGTTATTATCAAATATCCCTTTTGGCAAATGACAGCACAGAATAAGCGGGCAACCTATGCCTGTATCAATGATGGAGAAGCAATTTGCCCGAAAGAGCTTGAAAAACAAGCGATTTGCATCAATGCAGATATTTCTGATGTATTAGCAGATCTATATTAAAAAACATTGTTATCCATAACCAGAATAAAAAGTTGACAAAATCCACTAAATGCAGTATATTATTAGTAGACGATGTCAACCTTTTATAATGGGTAGGAGTCATGTACAGTAAGAATAGAACGATAGATGAAATAAGGAAATTTAACCGTTTTTATACTGTTAATATGGGGTTTTTGAGTTCAAATTATTTTGGCAGTGATTATTCCATAGCGGAAACAAGAATTCTTTTTGAAATTATGACGCAGGGCATTTGTATCCAAAGTGATATTGTAAAATTGCTGCACATTGATAAAAGTTATTTAAGCAGGATGATTAGCCGACTGTGTAAAAAAGGTTTAGTTGAAAAGAGAAAATCAAAGCACGACAAAAGAGCCGTCGAAATTATGCTTACCGAAACAGGAAAGTCAGAATCAGAGAAGCTGATTGCATTGACGAACCGGCGGATAGAATCACAAATCACAGAATTAAGTTCGGACAAATGCGATAAATTATGCGCTGCTTTATGCACTGTAATGACAATTTTAGATAAGGAGAAGGACTGATATGAAAATAATTTCTTTTACTGAAAAGTACAGACAGGATTTTATTGATATTAACACAGACTGGATTGTTTCTAATTTTGGTTCATTAGAAGAACATGATATAGAAGCATTTAAAAAAATTGATGAGCAAATGCAGGCAGGTGCTATGATTTTTTTTGCAATCGAAAACGATACTGTTTTGGCAACTTGTATGGCGATGCCGATGGAGGGAACAACATGGGAAATATGTAAATTAGGCGCTAACAAAAATGTTCCTCACAAAGGCGCCGGAAGCGCCGTATTTGAAGCGTCCATGAAATGGGCTATAAATCACGGTGCAGAAAGACTGTTTATCGTCACAAACACGAAACTGAAACCTGCGCTGCACATTTATGAAAAATATGGTTTCAAAGAAATCAAGCTTACGGATTATAGATATACGAGAGGAAATATTGCGCTTGAATACATAAAAACAGAAAATAATGAGAACACGGGGAAAGATATGATAAAAATTCAAACATATACCGAGGCTGACCGTGATGAAATTATAGCGCTTGTACTGCACTGCCAAAACGATGGCACACGCCCTATCGTTTCTGTGGAGAATCAGCCGGAACTGCTTCACATCAAAGAAAAATATCTGGATGCAGGCGGAAACTTTTGGGTGGCAAAGAAAGACGGGAAAGTCGTAGGGTCTATTGGTCTGATGATGTGCGATGGTGGTCTGGCAATCCTAAAAAAGTTTTTTGTTTATGAACCTTATCGGGGAAATCCGTACCATTTGGGTAGAAAATTATATGAAACACTTTTGGAATTTGCAAAATCGAAAGAGGTAAAAAAAATTATTCTGGATACACCAAAAAACACAGAACGGGCGCACAAATTCTATGAGAAGGCTGGTTTTAAAAAAATCTCAAAAGAAGAATTGCCCATAGTTTATGATTATCCTTATGAGGACAGCGATTTCTTTTCTTTGGAAATTACAATGTAAATCACTTGGATGCAGAAAATCTTTTCTCCTTTTGTTCCGCGATAGAACGCTATTTTTGAAAGTATGAATATAAAACCACTTTCTATATTAAAGCATCCTTGAAAATGGAATTATGAGAAAAACTATATGGCTTGTGTGTTTATATTCTTAGACACCAAAAGCCTCAATCACTATTAGACTTTTGACTGCAAATTAGAAAAGGATGAATAGTTAAAGATAATCATAATTATACCTTCCGTTTTTCTTCATATCAATAAATGTATTATCCCGTAATAAAGTAAGAAAACACCTAATAAAGTTACTACAACAGGGACAATATAAGCTGCAATCTTGCTTAAAATACTTTCTATTTTTTTAATAACAGAAGTTCCTTGCAGTTTGTTGTATGCAAAATAAATTAGAATAAGAGGTAATATATATATAAAGTTATATATCATAATAAAGGCCAGGACAAGCGGAAATATCAAATCATAAGTTGTCAATACGGCTAAAAAACCGAAATAAGGAAATGCGCTTGTCAATTCGACAGCACAAAAGGCTGCACCTAAAAAGAATAAGGATATGGGGGAAAGCTGGGCAGGATTTGTTACTTTGCTCTCTTCTTCATCTTTGTTTTTAGTGTTAAGTTTGGTTTTGATGATAAGATGTATTCCCAATAATAGGCAAATGATGCCAGCACTAAGTGCAGCACCATACACATACCATGGATAAATTTCAATGGCTTTGAAAAGTAGTTTTGAAACCCATGTCGCAATGCCGTAATAAATTGCCAGTCCTAATGTGAGATTTGCTGTTGCGATTCCAAAAATAAAAAACCAGATATGTTTTTTGTTTTTTATCATAGCTTGCAGCAGCATTTGTTCTGCGATGGCAGATGGATTTAAGCTATCAAAAAAACTTGTTGTTATGACTGTTACCAAAAGTATCCACATAGTATGTATCATCTCCTTTTCATTCAAAAAGGCCAGCGTTTGTGTAACGCTGGCCTACTACACAATAAAACAAAACCCCGGCGGGCTGATTTTATTTATAGTTTATTCAATTGATTTTTTGTTTTTCATTTCTCGAAATACATTATAAACTTCCACAAAAAAATAAACGCTTATTTTTACTCCTGCAATGGCCTAACGGAGCAAAAATAAACATTTTCCCGGCGGAAATTTATTTCATAATATAATATCATAAAGCGATATAAAAGTCAACCTAAAAATTTCACTAATACAGAAAGAAAAAACCATTTTCTCAATTTGCAAACGACGGATCTTTAGGTGAGAACTTCAACCGTCCAAGCTGGGGCGTGCAGTTTATTGCTGTTAACAATGATATCGACAGCATAAACCATAGAGCACCTTTCCCTCTGCCCGTTTCTCGATATGATAACCCCGCCATATGAAGTGACTTCAAAGCGGAAAAACGGCATAGCCGAAGCTACGCCGCTCTCCGAAAAAGCTTTATGCTGTTTTATTGGTGTTCTCTTTTACCGCGCCGGTTTTTCGGAAAAAATTTATACACTTCTTTACGGCCTTTGCTTAATTGAGGAGTATTTTTTAGAATCCAAGCTCCTCACCAACGAGAATTACTTTAATTCTGTTTTTTGGCTTTGACATCCGCGTGGTGACCCAATGTGCGCAGATACAGTCATCAGAGAGACATTCACCGCATTTTCCGGTTGCAGCGCAAGGCGTTTTAAGTCCCGGAAATCTTGTAGCGTTTATCGGAGCTGCCGTTGTACGGATACGGGCGACGGCAGCATCAATATCTCTGACAACCTTATTGATACCAGCGATGACAACAACGCTCTTTGGTCCGAAAGTGATAGCGGCGACACGATTGCCGTTGCCGTCTACATTGAGAAGCATGCCGTTTTCAGTAAGAGCATTTGTACCGGTAATAAAAGTATCTGCGCTGAGGACTTTTCTCATCAGAGCGGTCTTTTCCTCCGGTGTTTTGCCAAGATCTCGGTCAATCAGTGTATAGCCGTCTTTGCGCAGTCTGTCCACGAGGCCGATCTCACCGATACTCATAGAGCCACCCCATCCGACTGTATGCTCTTTTGGAATCACTGAAATTGCTTTTTCCAGCGCTTCTTCTTTTGTAGCGCAGTAATATGCTTCAAATCCTCTTTTTTCGAGAGCTGATACAACGGTCGGTCCATAAAGAGCGTTTCTTTTATCAAACAGTTCTTTGTTCATAGAAAACCTCCTATATAAATTAGAGTTCTTTCATATTATTATAACAGCGGCAGAATAAAAGAAAAAGCAAAATTTCAGAAGATGAACCAAAATCGGATCTGCGGAAAAATAAAATTTGTGTTTTGATGCCGAATAGTGCCCGAATCTCCCATAGTGAAATAAAATGATACGAGCAGATACGAGAGAATATCATTCATACAAACAGAGAAAAGATAGAAAAATTTATATATGAGTGCTATAATTTAAGCAAACAAATTAACAAGTCCAAATTTGTAAAGGAAAGATATGCTATGGAACACAGAGTAAAGGTCACAGTTTTAGACAAGAAGTTATTTTCTGAACTGCAAGCGCAGTATTGTGCTGTGCCAGACAGTGGTAGATGCCCTTGCTACAATGTGGGCGATGAATTTATGTTTTATCGAAACGATGAACGAGATGATTTTTGGCATATGGGAGCAGGAACACTGGTAAAAAGCGGACAACCAGATGAAAGTGTATTATTGTCTCCTGGAACTATGCATTGCGGGACAGATGGTGTCCCTTTCTGCTCAGAAGCATGGGACGCAATTAGTAGATATATTTATTCCGCCCTTCAAGGCGGAGCAATTATGCGTGGATGGACAAAAGATGATAAAGTCATGATTGCCTGTTGCAATGATGGTACCAGACCAGTTATTTTTAAAATTGAAAGAATAGACATTGATGACTGATAAATCCCAGTTTTTGATATTAAAAAGATGTTAAATGGATTAAAGACCTTACTTGTCTCAAAAAATGTGGTTTGAGCATTCAGGAAATGAAAGAATACCTTGAATTGTGTTTACAAGGTGAATCTACGATTATTTTGAGGAAAGAAATGCTGGCAGGGAAGCAGGAAGCACTGCGTGCTTCCATCAAGGAATTGGAGGACAGCGTTGCCTATATTGACTGGAAGCAAAACTTTTATGATGAGGTTCTTTCTGGTAAAAGACCGTATGTGAGCAATTTAATACGTGCAGAAGAATAAACTGCTGGCAAACAATGCAAGCTTCTGTAAAAATGATTGCAGGTGGCAAGTCCCAAAGCCCCTTAAAATCGTCACCTGCGGTGACATCTGCGCGTTGTACGAACGCTGAAAAACGAATAAACAAACTGCATTAAAACAGAAAAAACTCTGTGCGAAAGAATTCTCAATCACATAGAGTTTTTTATTTAACAATATTGCTGTTTTTAAGGATTGTTTTCGAATTATTCAGCGGTGTAAGGAAGTAACGCTACGATTCTTGCTCTTTTAATTGCAGTTGTTACTTCTCTCTGGTGCATAGCACAGGTGCCTGTAATTCTCTTTGGAAGAATTTTACCTCTTTCAGTAATATACTTCTTGAGCTTTTCAACATCCTTATAATCGATGACTTCTGTCTTGTCAGCGCAGAACTGGCATACTTTTTTTCTTCTCATGCCGCCGCGTCTTCTATCCTGCATCATAATGATATTCTCCTCTCTGGTTAAAATGGCATATCTTCATCTTCGAGTGCGGAAAAACCTTCCGGAATACCAAGATCCTGGTTGCCTGTGCCTCCGCCTGCTTTTGGCGCAGACGAGAAACCACCTGTATTTCCGCCGTCTTCCCCTTTATTTCCGACGAATTCAATTCTATCTGCAACAACCTGATATCCATAGACTGTTACACCGTCTTTATTGGTATAGTTGTTGTTTTGAATTCTGCCCTGTACGCCGATCCATCTACCCTTTGTAAAGAATCTTTCTACCAGTTCTGCAGCCTTGCCGAACGCGGTTACATCAATAAAGTCAGCAGTCGGCTGATTGCTGTCCTGACCGTTTCTTGAAGGCGGCCTATTTACAGCAACGGTAAATCTGGCGACTGCAAGTTGTGTCGGCGTATACCGTACATCGGGATCTCTGGAGAGTCTGCCGATAAGGATAACACTGTTCATTTCGGTGCCTCCTTTCTATTTTGCATCTTTGTTAATGATAAGATGCCTCATCACATTGTCAGAAATTCTCATTCTTCTGTCGAGTTCTTTCGGAAGAGTTGGATTTGCTTTAAATTCGATTACGACATAGTAGCCTTCGTTTTTCTTCTGAATCGGATAAGCAAGTTTTCTCATTCCCCAAACATCTATCTTTCCGACTTCTCCGTCCGCTGCGATAATTTCCTTTACAGTTTCAACCGTAGCGTCTTTTTTTTCGTCTTCTAAGATAGGATCGATAATGAACATAACTTCATAATTTGTCACTTTCTTCACCTCCCTGTGGTCTTAATGGCGACGGTCCTTCCCGTCGCAGAGAAATTGTCCGCAAAGCATGCGAACACCCATATAGTATACCATAAAGTTAGAAAAAAGCAAGAAAAATCCTATTTCATGACCGAGAAAAATTGTTTTCGTGCCTTGTGCAAACTGCTGCGGGCAAATCCTACCATATGTAGTAGATGAAATTATTTTTAATTTGTGGTATAATAAATCCATATCTTTATCTGACAAGGGGGCAGACAAGGAAATGTATTTTTCACTAATATTTTCATTTATTTTTATTGTTCCGGTATTGGTAATCACTTGGAACTTAAGAAAGAATATATCACCATATAAAACCATTTTTGAAAGTATTGTCATCATTGCTGTGCTGGTAATTGCTGTCCTTCTTTTTGCAGGAAGCAACGGACAGTCTTTGGGCGAGCAGTTTATGAATATGGTGAAAAGCATAGCGGAAGTGCTGGCGGGAACGGAAGAATTTGTAACGACAGCAGGAATCGGAGAATTAACTTATGAAGAGCGGGTAACGCTGATTGTTTCGGTTTACGGAATGATCAGTTCTCTTCTTCCGAGCACTGTTTTGATTGCAAGTACTGTCATGACGTATTTTTTGTATATGCTTATGTCTAAAATCTATAAAAAGATCGGAGGTCATCCAGCGGAGCTGATTCCTCTGAAGTACTTTCGCTGGCCGCCGAATTTGATGCTGGGTTTTCTCATTATTTTTCTGCTTTCCTGGCTTGTAGGAAATGCACCGATTTTTGCTGGAACACAGATATACACCAATGTCAATCTCATTTTTGAATTTGTCGTTGCTGTGCAGGGGCTGGCGGTTGTATTCCTGCTGTTTGACGCTAAAAAGCTGCCGAAGATTGGTGCAGTCGTTGTCGGTGCGCTTGGCATGCTGACAGGAATCGGCAGAATGATTTTGTTTGCCGTCGGTGCAGTTGACTATATTCTCAACCTGCGCGCCCGTGTAACGAGACGGTAGAATAATAGAAGGAGAAATTATGGTAATCGAAAAATTCCAAAATTTTTTAGCAGAGAACTCGCCGTTTCCAATGTGCATTGTCAATGAACAGGGAAAGGTAACGGTGGCAAGTTCAAAAATAGACGAGGTATTTCTATATGATGGAATTAAGGATGCGGATATTTTTGCGCTGACAGGTATTAAATACAAGGATTATCTGGCTGCGGACAGCGGAGAAAAAAATCTTACAATTCTTAGAAATGACAAGATTTTTCGGATTTCAGTCAGCAGGATTGAGGAAGCTGATGGTTATATGGCTGTGTATTTCCACGACATCACCAATCTGGAGAATTTAAAAAAACTATATAATGCGGAGAAAATCTGCATTGCGCTTGTTCATGTTGATAATCTTGATGAACTTCTCAAAAATACGGAAGAAGAAAATGGCATGGCACTGAACTCTATCATTGACAAGACGATTCGTCAATGGGGTTCGCGGCTTGCTGCCAGCGTAGTAAAGTATAAAGAAGACATGTACTTTTTTGCTATGGAAAATGCTTACTGTGAAAAACTGATTGAAAATAAATTTGCTATTCTCGATGATGTACGGGAGATTGAAACGGAAGGAGATCTGCCTGTAACTATTTCTATCGGAATTGGTGCTGGCGGAAAAACGCTGGCGCAGACAGACCAGTATGCAAAAGATGCGCTAGATTTAGCGCTCGGCCGCGGCGGCGATCAGGCTGTAATCAAAAACATTTTTAATATTCAGTACTACGGCGGCAAGACGCAGGCTATTGAACGCGGAAATAAAGGAAAATCAAGAATTGTTTCGCATGCTCTTAAACAGCTTATTGATCAGGCGGAAAATGTTATCATTATGGCGCATAAAAATCCTGATATGGATGCATTTGGCGCTGCGCTTGGTGTAACACGCCTGATTCGGAATATGAATAAAGAGACTTACATTGTTATCAATAATGTAACAGAATCGCTGTCAGAAATCTACAGGCAGGCAAAAGAGACAGAGCTTTATACTTTTATTAACAGTGAAAAAGCACTGAATCTTGTCAGTGAGGAAACACTGCTGATTATTCTTGATACGCATCGTCCGAGCTATACAGACTGTCCTGAGCTGATTGAAAAAACAGAACGGATTGCTGTCATTGATCATCACAGAAAAGACGAAGAAAATATTGAAAATCCAACGCTTGCTTACATGGAGTCTTATGCTTCTTCTACTTCGGAGCTGATTGTAGAGATGCTGCAGTATTCGGATGAGAAAAAAACAGTAACGCGTTTTGAGGCAGACGCACTACTAGCAGGTATTACGGTTGATACAAATAATTTTGCGGTCAAGACCGGCGTGAGAACTTTTGAGGCTGCTTCATGGCTGCGCCGTGCCGGTGCTGATACGACGCAGGTAAAAAAATTT
Organism: uncultured Clostridia bacterium; assembly: GCA_944386585.1. Lineage (GTDB taxonomy): Bacteria > Bacillota > Clostridia > Peptostreptococcales > Anaerovoracaceae > QAKD01. Next base: position 14,139 of record CALXBT010000067.1, read on the forward strand.
CTGCGCACTGATCTTGAGTCCTTTATGCTGCGTTCTAAATGCGTGGCGGATGCGAAAATTATCAGTAAAGGAACAATTGCTCTTTCTATCATTGAAGGGGATAGTCCTGACTGTCAGATTCTGTGCGCGCAGGCGGCCGACGAGCTTTTGACAATTAAAGGAATTGTTGCCAGCTTTGTTGCCGGCGTGAATAGTTTTGGAAAGACAGTGGTAAGCGCAAGGTCTCTTGGAGATATCAATGTGCAGGTTATTATGGAAAAATTCGGGGGCGGCGGTCATCTGACGACAGCAGCGGCACAGGTTGACATTACGCCAGAGGAGCTGCTTGGCCGCTTAGAGGAAATACTGACAGAAGAAGAGGAAAATTAAGGAGGAATTTGAGATATGATAGTCATTTTATTAAAAGATGTAAAAGGAACTGGAAAAACAGGAGACATTGTTAAGGTTTCTGACGGATATGCTAGAAATATGCTCATTCCAAAGGGTATGGCAAAAGAAGCGACAGAAGGTAATGTGAGAAGCCTCGAGAAACAGAAAGCGCTTCTGGCAGAAAAAAAAGCGGAGGAAAAGGCTGCGGCGCAGGCGTTTGCGGATCAGATCAAAGAGCTGAAAACGGTCATCAAGACAAAAGGCGGCGAAGGAGGCAGGCTATTTGGTTCTATCACATCAAAGGATATCAGCGATGCCATAAAAGATCAGCATCAGCTCAATATTGACAAGAAAAAAATCGTACTTGATGCGCCGATTAAAAACTGCGGAACTTATGAAATCCCGGTAAAACTCTATACGGAAGTAACGGGACAGCTTTGCGTTATTGTTGAAATTTAAAGAAAGTTTGGATTTTAAAGGACTTATTTCAAAGAATCAGCAGACAAAAAAGGAACGGGAATAAAACAAATGATAGAGAAAATACCTCCGCATAATGATGAAGCAGAAAAATCGGTGCTTGGCGCGGCGCTGCTCAGTAAAGACGCACTGCTTGATATCATCGATATAGTAAAACCGCGCGATTTTTACAGTGAAATGCATAAAGAAATTTTCACGGCAGTCCGTGAGCTGTATTCCAGAAATGCGCCGGTTGATACGCTTACGGTATCGGAAGAGCTGAAAAAAAGAAATTCGCTGGAGATGGTTGGCGGGCGTGCTTACATAGCGTCTCTTTCTTCAGGCGTACCTTCGACGGCAAATGCCGGACAGTACGCTAAAATTGTAGCAGAAAAAGCAATTTTGAGGAGACTGATTGCAACTTCGTCGGATATCATCGAGGAAGCCTATAAAGAGAAAATGGAAGCGGAAGTCGTGCTTGATTATGCAGAGCGCGGCATCTTTGAAATTGCGCAGGCAAAACAGAGTAAAGACGTTTCTATACTTCGCGATGTGCTGATGAAAAACATTGAGATTATCGATGAAGCAAGCCGCCTTGAAGGAAATGTAATCGGCGTTCCGACTGGTTTTCGGGATCTTGACGCCAAGACCAGTGGCTTTCAGAAATCAGATCTTATCATTGTGGCAGCAAGACCGGCAATGGGAAAAACTGCGTTTGCACTGAATATCGCGCAGCAGGCAGCGCTGAAAGGCAACGCCTCTGTGTTGATTTTTTCGATGGAGATGTCAAAGGAGCAGCTTGGTCAGAGGCTGCTTGCGATGGAATCGCGTGTAGAAATGCAGAAACTTAAGACCGGAAATCTCAATCGAAAGGATTGGGACGATATCAATATTGCACTGGATGTTCTAGCGGGAACGAATATTTTTATCGATGACACGCCGGGAATCTCTGTAATGGAAATAAAAAATAAGTGCAGACGAATTAAAGCGGAGCAGGGGCTTGATCTTGTAGTATTAGACTATCTGCAGCTGATGAGCTACGAAGGACGAGCAGATTCAAGACAGCAGGAGATTTCTGCACTTTCAAGGAATCTTAAGCTGATTGCGCGTGAAATGGATTGTCCTGTTATTGTGCTCTCGCAGCTTTCGCGTGCGCCGGAGCAGCGGCAGGATCACAGGCCGCAGCTTTCCGATCTACGTGAATCAGGCTCTATTGAGCAGGATGCAGATATCGTACTATTTTTGTATAGGGACGATTATTACGAAAAAGAAAATTCAGAAAAACCGGGTGTATGTGAGGTCATCATTGCAAAGCAGAGAAGCGGTCCAACAGGGTCAATAGAGCTGACATGGCTAGAAAAGTATACGCGGTTTGTGGATAAGAGTAATATGGTGCTTTAGTCTTGGCAGGCAGAAAAAGCGTTTAGATATGCAGAACGAAGAAAGGAGCCTAAAGGAGGCCAGGCGTCATAGATAGTTTCAAAAAAGACAAAACGGACGGAAAACAGATGAGATTTGAAAAGGACAGGAGAAACGGCTATCTGTTTGATACAGAGGTTGAGAATATTTTCATCAGCGAGCATATGGTAACAGCGCCGGGAGAATATGTAAAAGTATATCTCTATGCCTTGATGTGCGCAGAGGCAGGACAGTCCGTTTCAGCAGAAAGGCTGGCAAAACTTCTGATGACAGACCGTCTTCAAGTAGAGAGGGCATTTTTGTATTGGCAGGAAAGAGGAGTGCTCCGAAGGATAGAAGGATTGAATGAGGAAAAGATTGAATTTATCAGTCTGCGGGAAAAGCTGTTTTTTGGCGATAACAGTGCCGGAAGCGCACGTCAGCAGGAGAAACAGCAAGGAAACGGCATGCAGAAAGAAACTGATAATATTTTTGCAGCAACCGGCATGGAAAAATCCTCTGAACGGAATGCCGCCCTATATGATCAGAAGCTTGCTGACATGTGCCGTGCCGTTGAAAATGTAATAGGGAGGCCGCTGGGAGGCAAAGAGCCGCTGCAGATTTATTCGTGGATTGACGATTTTGGAGCGACGCCGGAAACTATCGTTACGGCGTACAGTTACTGCAAGAAAATGTATAAAAAAGATTCCTGCGCATATGTAGGCAAAGTTGTTAAAGACTGGGCGCTTAAGGGGCTTGATGATGTTCTTAAAATCGATGAATACCTGGAAGAAATTGAACGCAACAGGTTTCTTTATAAAAGAGTATTTAAAGCGCTGGGATTTTTGAGGAATCCGACGGAAGAAGAAAAGAAAATCATGAACAGGTGGTTTTCCGAAATGGAATTTACTATAGATAAAGTCTTGGAGGCCTGCAGTAAGACAAGCGGTATTTCTAATCCGAATCTTAATTATGTAAATAAAATTCTTACTGATTGGTATCAGGAAAAACACGGAGCGGCACCCGGTGAGGACGGCCGTATTACCGTTGGCGCAGTATTTCAGTATTATGATTATACTAGAAGCGAAGCGGAGGAAGCAGCAAGAAAAAGAAAAGAAGAGATTTACAGAAAACTGCCGGAAATTAAAATTCTTGATGAGAAGATTAGAAAAACCAGCATGGAAACAGGACGCCTGATGATTGCCGGCGGGGACGGAAGACGCGAAGAAGCTGCAAGAATGAAGCGCGAGGTAGATAAAATGCTGGCCGATAAAGCGGCCATTTTGGCGGAGAACAGTTACCCTATTGATTATTTGGAGATAAAATACAGATGCGGGTTATGCGGGGATACAGGAATAACCGAAAGCGGAGAACGATGCAGCTGTTTCGAGCAGATGATGGAAGAGGCTAAAACATGGCAAAATTCGGTGAAGAGATAAAGTTCATAAAGGAATCCTTTCGGCAGCAGGAAAGTGCAACAGATAAAGTTTATTTTATCGTTACACTGCCGTTTAAAACAGTTTTGTTTGTTTTTATGCGGGGGTTTTCTCTGCTGGAGGGAAAATATTTTGAAAAAAAACCGGCGGCAAAACGGCGGGCTCGGAAAAGACGCATACATACGGCAAAAAAGATAAAAAATCTGCGGTATAATATTATCAAAAAAGATAAAGAAATCGCAGCACGCATGGTCCATGCCGTAAATAAAATCGACCGTAAAAACGACGCATTGGCAGAAAAAGCAACAGACGCTGCGGTAGAAGGAGCAAAGCAGTTTAATCTGGCAAAAGAATGGGCGGAGCTGAATAAAAGAAAGCTGCTTTGTCAGTTTGCCGGGGTAGTATTGCTGCTTCTTGGCTGCATGGGAGTATTCAATCTCTGCACAGCATACGAATATGCTTATAATGGCAGAATGCTCGGACTTGTTAATCATCAGGAAGACGTGCTTCGGATTCTTGATCTTGTGAGTGAAAAGCTTACTGAAGAACATCACGCAGAAATTGCCATTGACAAGAAAGAAGACATTACCTTTAAACGAGTATTTTCTGTCGGCAGGCATATTGATGATATGGAGCAGGTATTGAGCAGGCTTACTTATATGCAGGATATTGTAGCAAACGGCAGCGGCATTTTTATCAATGACAGGCAGGTCGCAATTGTTGACAATGAGGAAACAGCCCAAGAGGTACTTGAGGCAGTGCTTGCGAAATTACAAGTGCCGAGCGATACGACGACTTTAGAGGAAATTGGCTTTGCAGAGGATGTTAAAATAAAACCGGTCTCCACGCGGCTTGGCCGTATTGAAAACACAGACGATGTGATACGAAAAATTCTGACCGGTGCGGAGGAAATTAAAACGCATATTGTTCAGTCAGGTGACACCTTTTCCGGCATTGCAAAGCAGTACAATATTTCTTCGGCAGATCTTCTTGCGGCAAATCCACTGGTAACACCAGAAAGGCTTGTAATCGGACAGGAAATCATACTGACAAGCGCTGTGCCGATGCTGACAGTACAGACAGTAGAGGTTTCGACGCTGACAGAATATATCGAATATCAGACGCTCTATGAAGACAATGCGTCTATTTATCAAGGCGAGACAAGTACAAAAGTGGCCGGCCAGAGGGGAGAACGGCAGGTCGTTGCAAAAATCGTTAAAAATAACGGGCAGGAAATTGCCCGCATGGAGCTGCAGTCGCAGATTACAAAGGAGCCGGTAACAGCGGTAATCTATGTAGGGACAAAAGAGCTGCCGCCAAAGCAGGGAACAGGAACTTTTATCTATCCGGTAACAGGCGCAAAACTAACTTCTGGATTTGGTTCGCGATGGGGCAGAATGCATTATGGTATTGACCTTGCGATTTCTACCGGTACCAAAATCAGAGCATCAGACGGCGGTACGGTGATTTTTTCCGGATATAGCGGTTCTTATGGATATGTTGTAAAAATTGATCACGGCGGCGGTTTCGTAACAGTGTATGCGCATTGCAGTAAGCTGCATGTTAAGGTAGGAGAAAAAGTATATCAAGGACAGCATATTGCAAATGTCGGAAGCACAGGACGCAGCACCGGACCTCATTGTCATTTTGAAATACAGTATCTCGGCGTGCAGAAAAATCCTTTGAAGTATCTGTAAGGGCGTAGCAGAAAACATCGGTACAAAATTGGTATCGGTTGAAAAAAATATCCCTCTTTTCAAAAAAGAGGGATATTTTTTAAAGGGGCAACTGATAATTGACGGATAGTTTCTGGCGGTAATCTTTGAAATATTGTAAAATAGGAGGGAAAACAAAAGTAAAAATAGAAAGGAAGAAAATTATGGCAATGACGGGATTGTTTACAATCGGATTTCTATTGATAAATCTTTTCTTGCTTGTTGCAGGAGTTATTCTTATAATTCTGCTGATAAAAGCGCTTTTAAAGTATTTGAAAACAGAAGAAGTACGCAGTGAAAAGGCAGAAGTACGCAAATCACTGGGTGAAGTGCTGAAAGCGTATCGTATGGAGCGTCATATGACACAGGAATTTGTTGCAGATGCAATTGGAGTCAGCAGACAAGCAGTGTCAAAATGGGAAAACGGCAGTACCGATCCCAGCACTTCTAACTTGTTGGCGCTGGCAAAGCTGTATGGCGTGTCGGCAGAGCAGCTGCTGAAAACAATTGAACAGTAGCCGGTTTGCAGGAAAACGCAGCGAAAAGGAACTTTTCGCTGCGTTTTTCAGTCTTAGAAAAAAGCTTTATAAGCGAAAGTAACATAAAAGATACGAAAAATTGGGAGGAGATGACATGAAAAAAGGACTGGCAATTGCATGTGTCGTAGGGCTGTTCAGCTTTGTATCGCTGACAGGATGCAGTTTGATGAGCAGTGAGGCGGAGAAAGGCGGTATGGTAAAAGGTATAGAGACGGCTCAGAATGAAGAGGAAATACTGCTTGCTGATTTTTATTTTGGGGTACTTTGTGATTTGTATGAAAAGGACAGCGGTTTGAACGACGGTGTGGAGATTATTGCGCTTGATTTAACGGCTCTTACGAATCTCGGAGAAGCAGGAAAAGCGGAGCTGATTTCGTTGGCGGAAGAAAAGTTTGAAGCAGAAATCATAGAAAAGACGTATGAGGAATTAGTTGATGAAGGGTATATTTTGAACCCAAATGAATTTCCAGAATTTGAAAATGGTCTTGCGCTTAGTTTCAGTAATGTTGCAGACGAGGGGAATAATGGGAAATCATTTTCTTTTTCTGTCCAGAAATGGAGAACAGCATTGGGGGCTTATGGCTTCAGCGACTGCAAGGCAGTAAAAAAGGACGACGGTTGGACTTACACGATTGGAACCGAATTTATTTCATAAGAATTTTTACAATAAAAAAGGCACCTGCCGCTGCTGCCGGACAGAATGCCTTTTTTCATGAGAAAAGCTGTATGAAAATTGAAAATCAAAAAATGAAAGCAGCAAATGAAATATATTAGATATAAAGAGCTCCCCGTCCTTGACTGTCACGCGGTGAATTAGAAAGTGGTGTCAGCATTTTTGTAAGAAGCTTTTTAACTTGACCTGGTGTAAGATGCGGATTTTCTGCATACATGCAGGCAACAACGCCGGAGACATATGGGCATGACATGGAAGTTCCGCTCTGTGAAAAGTATCCTTTGCAAGTCGAAGCATCAAGCGAAATGATATCGACACCAGGAGCTACCATGTCTGGCTTATGAAGTCCGGAGAAAGTCGGTCCGCGACTGGAAAAATCGGCGATTTTGCCGCCATCATTGCAGGAGCCTACTGTAATGACAAAAGGACTGGTGCCAGGAGAAGTAACAGTACAAGGTTCCGGCCCACTGTTACCGGCTGCTGTTACGACGGTAATTCCGTGTGAAACAAGCGCGGCAGAACCAATCAGCAAAGGATCGAGAGGAGTTTCGGAATCGACACCGATTCCAAGCGAAAGATTTACGACTTTAATGTTATATTCCTCTCTGTGATCAGCCACCCATTGCATGGCCGCCAAGATATCGGAGGTCGTACCACTGCCGGTTTCATCGAGAGCTTTTACTGCTACAAGTTGAGCCATTGGAGCCGTGCCGCAGAAGAGATATTCATTTCCGACAGTATAGCCGTTTCCGGCGGCAATGCCGGCAACATGAGTGCCGTGCCCATCATCGTCATAAGGGAGGGTCCGGTCATTAATGAAATCTTTAAAAGCGATAATGCGGTTATATGGCTTAACAAGGTCATAATGTGGTGCAATTCCAGTGTCAATGATAGCGATTGTGGATCCGAAGCCTTTATTGTCCATAAAGTATAATTTTTCGGTAATTGCTGCGCGTCTTGCCGCGAAACGAGCTTTTGCTTCGGTTGAAAGACTTTGGATGTGATCGGTGCTCTCCGTATTTCCATAATAAGGTCTTGTGCCTATGATGTTTTGGAACGGCAGTTTTGAGACTGAACCGTCACGTGCAACCATTGCAACGCGTTTATGCGCTTTAATATTTTCTATTTTTTCATCCGGAACCTCGACAGCCAGAGCGTTGATAAAGGGAAGTTCATAGCGTATGTAACCATAATTTTCAAGAATACATGACCTGATGACCTGGCAGTTTTTCCTGGAAAATATAATATAAGGCGTCGTCATCTCAAATCCTCCAAAAAATTTTGTTTTTCCATTCTATGCTTTTGCTTGAAAATATGTGCAGGAAGCGGCTGGGTTTTGACTTAGCATTTGAAATATGGTATACTGACAATATTCAACGATACGACGAGAGGATATTTTCATTGCGGATAGACACAAACTGCTTCAGCGATAAAGGATTTTATTCGCAGGTTTGGCAGGTTTGACTGCAGGGCTGCCGGCAGAGATGTACGAGGCTGAAAGGAGAAAAGATGGACGCGAAAAAAATACTTATTATTGAAGATGAAAAATCCATATCTGATATTATAAAATTTAATCTTACAAAAGAAGGCTTTGCCATCGAAACTGCTTTTAACGGACAGGAAGGGCTTGATAAAGCACTCTCTTTGAATCCGGACCTGATTCTGCTCGATATTATGTTGCCGATTATGGATGGCTTTGCTGTATGTAAAAAGATTCGGGAACAGAGCAATGTACCGATTTTGATGCTGACAGCAAAAGAAGAAGAAGTAGACAAGGTATTGGGATTAGAACTGGGAGCAGACGACTATATTACAAAACCGTTTGGCATGCGAGAGCTGATTGCAAGGATTAAAGCGAATATTCGAAGAAGCGAGATTGCGGATAACGCTAAGAACGAGCCATCTAATGTGCAGGAATTCGGAAATCTGGCGATCGATATGAACCGGTATGAGGTAAGAAAAGATGATAAACCGCTGGAACTGACGCTGCGGGAATTTGAGCTTCTCAAATATCTTGCAGAGCGGGAAAATCATGTATTTTCGAGAGAACAGCTGCTGGAAGAAGTATGGGGCTACGAATATTATGGAGACATTCGCACGGTTGATGTCACAGTGCGCAGATTGCGTGAAAAGCTGGAAGATGATTCGAGTGATCCGAAATATATTATGACGAAGCGTGGAATCGGCTATTATTTTAAACGGCCGTAAATTTCTTATAAAACCGAAAGACTGAATAAGAAGAAATATAAAAAGAAATAAAAAGAGATGATAAATCTCTTTTTATTTCTTTTTTGTATAAAAGAGAAGTTATTGCAAAATGCCGGATATATTTTTATAGGGCTGGCGGAGTTCTTTATCCGCGAAAAGCTTTTTCTACCTTTTCTAATTCTCTGCGGATTGCAATATGCTGAGGACAGGCCTCCTCACATTTTCCGCATTTGATACAAGCGTTTGCATAACTTTTTCCATGTCCGCCGACTAGCCAGTTTTCTTGATGCGCTGCTGCCGGCATATCGCCGTAAAGGGTGAGATAATTCATTGCTGTAAAAGAACCGGAAATTCCGATATTCATTGGGCATACTTTTGCGCAGTAGTTACAGGTAGTACATGGAATCAGCGGAATTTTTGCAAGCTCCTTCTGCGCTTTTTGAAGCGTTTCTTTTTCCCTTTCGGAAAGACCGGAAAAATCCTTCATGTAGGAAAGGTTTTCCTTCATTTGTGCGGTGCTGCTCATACCGGATAAAACCGTAATGACACCGTCAAGATCTGCAGCAAAGCGAATTGCCCAAGAGGCAGGTGAGGCATCCGGCTCTGTCTCTCTTAAAATTTTTTCTACCGATGCCGGCGGCACTGCCAGCATACCGCCTTTAACAGGCTCCATGATAATAATAGGTTTTCCATGTTTTCTTGCGACTTCATAGCAGCCTCTTGACTGAACAGCAGGATTTTCCCAATCTGCGTAATTGATTTGAAGCTGTACAAATTCCATTTCCGGATGTGCTGTCAGGATTTCTTCCAATTCTTCCGGAGTGGAGTGGAAAGAAAAACCGGCATGTTTAATCAAACCTTCCTGTTTCTTCTCCTGTATCCAGCTCCACATATCAAAATCGTCAAATGATTTGGTGCGATTTTCGCCAAGATTGTGGAGCAGGTAGAAATCAAAATATCCGGCACCTGTTTGTTTTAAAGAAGTATCGAATTGTGCGGCCGCATCCTCTTTTGTTTTACAGTTAATCCAGGCGGCATTTTTTGTTGCAAGCTGAAAACGACTGCGCGGATAACGCTCTACCAGTGCCTGGCGAATTGCGTCTTCACTGCCGGGATAAGCCCATGCGGTGTCGAAATAGGTAAAGCCTGCATTTAAAAACAGATCTACCATTTCTTTTACCTGCTCTATGTCAATGGCGCCATCCTTTTGTGGCAGACGCATAAGGCCGAAACCAAATTTTTTGATATTTTCTCCTAAATATGACATATTTTCTCCTTTCTGGATTTTCTCCGGCGCAGAAAAGGCATCTGCGCGTATCTTTGCAATATCCGCAGAATTATAAATCTGTTTTCCCAAAAGCCGGAAAACTGCTGCAGCTGACGGTATTCTTCATCGCTGACAAGTTCGCACTCTTTACTTCGGTAGTTTTCGCTTGACACTTCAACGGCAGCACTTGTTAAAAACATTGCCGCTTTTTCCAGATTTATCAGCGGATTGAGATAGAAATATGATAATACCTGTTATTAGAAATCGCTAATGCTTATATTGAATTTTAAAAAATGCGATTAAGGCATTTCTTTGCATGATGAAGAAATGCTTCTGTTGCAGGCGAAAAAGTCTGTGATTTTTTCCAAACGAGAACGGTACCTGATTCTATTTTTGGCAGCAAAGGAAGGAAGCGAAGGCCGGAATACTCACAGTCCAGTCGTATAGTAACAACAATTCCGAGATTGTTTCTTGCCAAAATAGCCATATTATAAAGAAGGTTTCCACTGGCAGTAAATTCAATTTGGTCTGCGTAGGGGCCAAGCCAGTGAACGAGTTCATTTTGAATCAGGTCGCGTTTTGTAGCGATTAGCGAAAAACCGCGCAGGTCTTCTGGGGTAATAACTTTTTTCTCTGCTAACACAGAATCCTCTCGGACAAGCACGCCCCATTCTTCTTTTACGGGTAGGCGCAAAAACTCATATTTACTGATGCTGACAGGCTCCATTAAAAGGCCGAAATCAAGAGCGCCGCGTTCGATGCGTTCTTTGATGTTGTCAGAATTGCCGCTGTAAATTTCGTATTGCACGAGAGGGTGTTTTTGACGGAAAGAAAAAAGAAGCTCTGCCAGCAGCTGAGTACTCTTTAATTCACCGCTGCCAATTGCAATTTCACCGCTGATTTGTCCCTTTTGTTCAAATTCTCGCTTTGTTTTTTCGGCGAGAGAAACAAGTTCCTGTGCGCGACGTTTGAGCCGCATGCCTTCATCGGTCAGAATAATGCTGTGTTTGCTGCGCCGGAACAGCTTGACGCCGAGCTCTTCTTCAAGCTGCATAAGCTGGCGTGAAAGCGTTGGCTGTGTGATATGAAGAAGCTGTGCTGCTTTGGTGATATTTTCTTCCCGTGCCGCCATTAAGAAATAGTTTAAAACTCTAAGTTCCATAGAAGCTCCTTTCTTGTTTTCATTTACTATATCATTTTTTTGGAAAAATTCAACATATCTTAAAATAAAAAATGCTTAATAAGTATAATAAGACCAGCATCCTGCAGTATATTGCCCGAATCTTGCGCTCCTTTTTGATTCATGATAGAATAAGCGGTAGTAAAGCATTGGATATGGAAAGTAGTATAAAAAGTAGAAAGAAGTCTGGCTTTAAAAAGAAGAGAAGGTTCCCATGCAGAAAAGGGGATTTGCAGCGATGGGATTTAGGAGGCCGCAAAAGATGAAAATTCGGGGCAGAAACCGCAGCAGTATCCGCTGGAAGATCGTGCTGATTTACTGTATATTGGTATTTATTGCGACGACGATTGTCGGCGTATTTTTAATGAGCAGTATGGAGGAATATTATATCAATTCTGCCAAAAATAATATGCAAAATACGGTAAGAGGCGGAACGCTGATTTCTTCAATCGGAAGTTATGAGCCGCTGAATGAACATGCTGATGAGATTCAGGCCAATGTTGATGCTTGGGTACGGGGACTGACACAGGAAATTTTTGTTGTAGATGAGACTTTTTATATTGTAGCAGCGAGCAATGCAAACAGAGGCAAAAGTGCTGCTGACTTTCTCGACTGCAATATTATTTTATCGGCGCTGGCAGGGGAGACTGCGGAATCGCAAGGGACTCTTGCTTTGAAGACGCCGGAAATCCCGGTGCTGAATATGGCATTTCCAATACCGAATGATGAAGGAGAAATCATTGGAGTACTTTATCTGCGGGAGGATATTACTTCGCTGGAGGACAGCGTCGATCAGTCAAAGCAGCTTTTTACCCGAGCAATGGTTCTTGCTGTTCTTATTACATTTATACTTGGCTTTGTAATTTCAAAGAGTATTACAGGTCCGATCAACGATGTTACTGAAAAGGCAGAAAAAATGGCTAAAGGAGATTTTTCACAGGAGGTAAGTGTTAAATCTGATGATGAAATCGGCCAGCTGGCAGAGATGTTTAATTATCTTCGTCAGCAGCTTAATGATACACTTTCGGAAATTTCAGGCGAAAAAAACAAGCTGGAGACTGTACTGCGGCATATGGCGGATGGACTTATCGCTGTTGACTTGTCAGGAAAGGTAATTCATGCCAACCATGCGGCGATGAAAATGCTTGCTGTAACAGAACAGGACATTGCAGAGGAAAACTACGATGAATTAATTCAGGGACTGAATCCAGACTTAACAATGGAAAATTTGATGAAGCGGTGTGAATTTGAACCAGAAAGCGAAGTCTTTGAAAGCGCCGGCCGATTTTATGATATTCGTTATGATCGTTTTCGGGACGAAAACGGCAAGGATGTTGGACTCATCATGATTCTTCAGGATATTACGCAGCGTACAAAACTTGAAAATATGCAAATGGACTTTGTAGCAAATGTTTCTCATGAACTGAAGACGCCGCTGACAACAATCAAAAGCTATACGGAGACACTGCTTGCAGGAGCTCTTGCAGAACGGGAAACAGCAGAAAGCTTTCTTGGTATCATTGATTCAGAGGCGGATCGCATGAATCGGATTGTAAAGGATTTGCTTCAGCTCTCACGGATGGAAAACAATCAGGAAAAATGGAATATGAAAGAGGGGAACCTCATTAGTCTTCTGAAAATGGCAGTAACGAAAGTAGCATTGACAGCGCAGACAAAAAATCAGAGCCTGAATAGTTTCTTCGATCCGGATAGCCGCGTAGCGGTTATCATGGATAAGGACAGAATTGAGCAGGTGGTTCTCAATATTTTGTCAAATGCAATTAACTATACACAGGATGGAGGCCGTATTGACATTGATCTTGTAACACAGCAAAAGGAGGCGCATATTATCATAGATGACAACGGCATTGGGATTCCGGAGGAGGAGCTGTCTCGTGTCTTTGAGCGGTTTTTCCGTGTGGATAAGGCGCGCTCCCGCTCGATGGGCGGAACTGGGCTTGGTCTTGCGATTTCAAAACAGATTATTGAAGAGCATGGGGGCCGTATTGAGTTGACAAGCAGAGAAAACAGAGGAACAAAAGTAGAAATCATTCTGCCGCTTTCACCGGCAGTAACGCGCGGTATGCCGAATATCGAATAAGAATAAAAGGAATTTGAAAAGCCTCTCTTTCATATATTTCTTATATATGAAGGGAGGTTTTTGCATGGAAAACCATACGCTCAACATAGACAACCGTGAAAGACTGACAGTTACAGCGGTAACGGATGTAGAAAGCGCCAACGAAGAAACGATTCTCGTGCTGCTTGCACAAGGAGGACTTGTTGTAAAAGGACAGAAGCTGCATATTCAAAAGCTCGACTTGGGAGAGGGCAAGGCTGTTATTACCGGAAATATCCAGTCTGCTGTTTACACAGAAAAGAAAAATAAGGAAGAGGGAAGCTGGCTGAACAAGATCTTTAGATAGAAAAGCTGCAGGGAAAGCAATGGTAATCACAGAATTAATCAAGGATCAGCTGCTGCAAAGCGCGATTATGTTTGCTGCCGGATTGGCACTGGGAATGATTTATCAGATACATAGCGTACTGCGGCAGGAGCTTTGCCGAAAGCGACCGGCCCGCGCGAAAAAAGAAAATGTTCCCCCGCCGGCACTTC
>CALXBT010000068.1 GCA_944386585.1 uncultured Clostridia bacterium
AATTATAAGCAGAACAAATACACCTTACAGCCGCTTTCGACAGTAAAGGCATGCGTAGTAACGGAAAGCGGCGAAACAAAAGAGTACCGGGCGCTGAACGAGGTGCTGATTAAAAGTGCGCAATGCCGCAGCATACATCTTAACATTTCAATTGGCGGCAGTTTTATTGAGCGGTTTTCCGGAGATGGCATTTTAGTGGCGACATCGGCCGGTTCGACGGGATACAACTATTCACTGGGCGGTTCGATTGTCGATCCTCGGCTCAAACTTCTTCAGGTAACTCCGATTGCTCCAATGAATACGACGGCTTATCGTTCTTTTACATCGAGTATTCTGCTGCCGTCTGATATGGAGATCGGTATTATTCCAGAATTTGTAATGCAGGAGCTTTGTATTGCTGTTGATGGGATTGAATATAAATATGATGATGTGAAAGAAATCAATATCAGCTTAGCGGGAACTGCTGTCAATTTACTGCGCTTTGAGGGGTATGATTTTTGGAATAAAGTAAAGACAAAATTTTTGTAGCAGTAGCAGAAATGCGGCACAGTCAGTTAAATGCAGGGCCGTACAGGCGATCGTGTATGGAAAAGTTTATTTATACAGTCAAGCCGGAGGATGAACAGTATCGGGTAAAGGACATTATCCGCCATAATTTTACTTTTTCTTCCCGGCTCCGCACTAAACTAAAACAGAATAATTCCATTTATTTAAACGGCGAACCGGTTCCCGGCTGGGTTTTACCAAAATGCGGCGATATCATTTCTATACGCCTGCCGGAAGAAGTATCTGCTTTTGAACCGGAGGATATTCCGATTATTCCGGTTTATGAGGATGACGATCTTTTGATTGTGAACAAACAGCCAGGCTATGTCGTTCATCCGACACGAGGACAGCCGATACATACGATGGCAAACGGTATTATGAAGTATATGCTTGATACAGGGCAGCGTTTTAAAATCCGCTTTGTTAACCGGCTCGACAGGGATACTTCAGGGCTTCTTGTGATAGCGAAGAATTCATTTTCGCAGGAAGAACTGACAAAACAGATGAAACAGAATCTGACGCGGAAATATTATACGGCGTTACTGTGCGGAATCCTTGAGACGGACAGCGGTACCGTAAATCTGCCGATTGGCAGGCCGGATCCAGAGAGAATTGAGAGGGGCATACTGGCAGAAGATGCCGGAGGATATGCATCTGTAACGCACTATAAAGTAATGAAACGGCATGAAGAGTCTTTTGTGAAACTTGACAGCCGGATTACAATTGAAAATGGATTTATAGAAGGCCCTTTTGAGGCGTTTTCGGAAGAAACGGCAGAGCGTCTTCGCGCGCAAGGTCTTTTGGAGTTTTCACGGGGCTATACGCTGGCAGAACTGCTTCTTGAGACAGGAAGAACGCATCAGATCAGAGTGCATATGGGCGCACTCGGGCATCCGGTATTGGGGGATACGCTGTATGGAGGTGTACTCTGCCGCAAGGGAGAGGACGGACTTTACAGACCGCTTGCCGAAAGACAATTACTCCATGCAAGGCGGCTTTGCTTTACGCATCCGGTGACAGGAAAAGCGGTAGAGGTAGAAGCATCGCTTCCGCCGGATTTTATTTTTTAAAATTATAGAAATTGCTGCGAAAGCAGAGATTTTATAAGAAAAAAAGAAAAGAAAGGAGATTCACGCGGTGTTTTTCAACGCAGAAGAAAGTAAATTTTTCGGCGGAAAACGAGTGAAAAAGAAAAAGAATGAACAGAGTGCTTTTACACAATGCAAAAGTATATGTGGAAAAAGGCGTATATGCGCAGGCTGTTCTGACAGAGGGCGGCAGAATCGTTAAAGTAGGAACGAACGAGGAAGTTCTTGCTTTGAAAAAAGACGGCGATACAGTGCGTGACTGCGGAGGAAGGACGCTGATACCGGGTCTTAACGATACGCATATGCATCTTTTTATGTTTGCGGAGACGCTTAATCAAGCGCAGATTGATGGGGTTTCTTCTATTGGGGAAATGATTAAGATTTGTAAAGAGTTTGCGGAGACACATCCAGAGGCGGTAACGCATGGAATTCATGCGATGGGCTGGAATCAGGATTTATTTACAGATGAAAAAAGGATTCCGACGAGGACGGATTTGGATAAAATCAGTACAGAATATCCGATCATTTTAGAGCGTGTCTGCGGACATATTTATTCCTGCAATACAAAAGCTATTGAAATGATGGGACTGACGGCTGATACACCGCAACCTGCCGGTGGTGAATTTGAAATAGGTGAGGATGGGATACCAAACGGAGTTCTCAAAGAAAATGCGACGGGCCTTGCTAATCATGTGATTCCGGGCTTTACAACAGAAGATTACCACAGGATTTTGCAGGATGCACAGGAATATGCATTTGCACACGGTTTGACGAGTGTACAGAGTAATGATATCGGAACTTCTTCGATGAAGAACCAGCAGGAAGGCTTTGATCTTCTTAAGGATATGATTGCAAAAGATGAGCTTCGAATTAGATACCGCTCTCAAACTTCATTTGCAGATATTTCTGAATTTAAAAAGTTCCTGACAGAGGGAGAATTTGCAAATGCTGATTATGGTGAAGACCCGCTGCTTTCGGTGGGTGCAGTGAAAATGTTTCGGGACGGCAGTCTGGGCGGAAGGACTGCGCTGCTTCGTGAAGGATATGTTCCGGACAGAGAAAATCACGGTATCGAATGGCACAGCATGGAAGAAATGACAAGCTTCTGCAAACTTGCTTCTGAATATGGCATTCCGGTCGTAACGCATGTGATTGGAGACGGTGCGGTGGAAAGTGTAATTGATGCTTATGAAGCTGCTTTTGTCGAAGGTAAGAATAAAAACAGAAACGCGCTGATTCACTGTCAGATTACGGATGAGGCGCTTCTTGAAAGAATCGAAAAGAATGATATTCTTGTATATGCGCAGCCGATTTTTATCGACTATGATATGACAATTGTCGAACCGCTTTGCGGACCGGAGCTTGCAGCAACTTCTTATGCGTTTGGAACGCTTCTCAAAAGAGGTGTACATCTTTCTTACGGAACAGACTGTCCGGTGGAAAGCTGCAATCCATTCCGCAATCTTTATACGGCGATTACAAGAAAGGGTGTAAATGGACAGCCGCAAGGCGGATTTTATCCAAAAGAGCGCGTTGACAGAGAGACTGCGATCGATGCGTACACTTATGAAAGTGCTTACGCAGAATTTCTTGAAGACAGAAAGGGAAGAATTAAAGAAGGTTATTGTGCGGATATGACGCTACTGGATAAGGATATCTTTACCTGTGAGGAGGA
>CALXBT010000069.1 GCA_944386585.1 uncultured Clostridia bacterium
CCGTAATAGCACCGAAAGCAGTCGCTACTCCTTTCCCGCCCCGAAAGCCAAAAAACGCTGGCCAGATATGTCCGCAAAAAACGGCAATCGCGCAGGAAAGAGGTAAAGTCAGGGCAAGTTCCCCGCCCAAATAATTACTAAAAAAGCGGCCAAGAAGTACCGCTGCGGCACCCTTTCCAATATCAATCAGCAGTGTAAAAAACGCCGCTTTTTTGCCCAGTACCCGCAGTGCATTTGTCGTGCCGGCATTACCGCTGCCTTCTTTTTTGATATCAATTCCGTAAGCCTTGCCAAACAGAATCGCCGGCGAAATATCACCGATCAAATACGCAATCACAAGACAAAGCATAAAAAGAAAGGTCGTCTGTATATCGATCATTTACTGCTCTTTTTCCCCTTTCTCTCTAAATACAAATTTTAGCGAAGTACCTTCAAAACCGAAGCCCTCTCTGATTTTGTTCTCTAAATAACGTGCATATGAAAAATGCATGAGTTCACGCTTGTTGACTTGAAATGAGAAAAGCGGCGGCTTTACGCCTACCTGCGTTGCATAATATATTTTAAGCCGCTTGCCCTTGTCAGACGGCGGCTGTTTCATCATTGTCGCATCGGCAATCAGCGAATTGAGCTGTCCGGTAGGTACCCGCAGTGCGCGCTTCTCCGCAACATAGTCGGCAAGCTCGATCACTCGTTTCACCCGCTGATGCGCCTTAACCGAGATAAAAACACTCGGTGCATAGGACATAAATGTCAGTTCCCGCTCGATCTCCTTGCGGAATTCGTTCATCGTATTCGTATCTTTTTCAATCAGGTCCCACTTATTGACAACAATGATAATTCCTTTTCCCGCCTCGTGCGCTACTCCGGCAATTTTTTTATCCTGCTCTGTAATTCCTTCCTCTGCGTCGATCATGAGAAGTGCTACATCGCAGCGCTCAATTGCAGCAACAGCGCGAATCACGCTGTACCGCTCAATATCTTCATTCACCTTGCTTTTGCGGCGGATTCCTGCCGTATCAATCAAAATGTATTCCCTGCCGTCAAGTGTGAATGGCGTATCAATCGAATCCCGCGTCGTTCCCGCGATCGGTGAAACAATTACCCTATTTTCACCCAAAAGCTCGTTAATAAGAGAAGATTTCCCGACATTTGGTTTTCCGATTACCGCAATCTTTGTGATATCTTCATCGTCATCTCCTTCGTTGTTAGGAAAAGCCTCCACAACTTCATCCAGCACATCTCCAAAATTGAGCATATTTGCCGCAGAGACCGGAATCGGATTTCCCAGCCCCAGTTCATAAAAATCATAGATTTCATCCATCATTTTAGGAGAATCCATTTTATTCACTACTAATACAACTTTTTTGCCTGTACGCATCAGCATTGCCGCTACTTCGCGGTCCGCTGAAGTCAATCCTTCCTTTCCGTCTACCATAAAAATGATAACATTTGCAGTATCCATGGCAATCTGCGCCTGTTCCCGCATCTGTGAAAGGATCACATCTTTCGTATCTGTCTCGATTCCTCCTGTATCAATCAGTGCAAAATGCCGGTTGCGCCATTCCGCTTCGGCATAAATTCGGTCGCGCGTTACCCCCGGTGTATCCTCTACAATAGATACTCGCCGGCCGACTACTTTATTAAAAAATGTAGATTTTCCTACATTCGGCCGACCGACGACCGCAACAATCGGTTTACTCATCGAATATTCCTCCAATAAATTCCTCCGGCCGAAACTCCCGGAGATCATCCATTCCTTCACCAATGCCAACGAATTTAATCGCCATATCAAACTCATCTGCAATCGTCAGCGCAATGCCGCCTTTTGCTGTTCCATCAAGTTTCGTAATCACAATACCGGTAAGCTCCGCCACACCACCAAATTCACTTGCCTGTGAAACGGCATTTTTGCCGGTGGTTGCATCAAGTACCAGCAGCGTCTCCCGTTCTGCTTCCGGAAACTCACGGTCGATAACCTTATTCATCTTTTCCAATTCTGCCATAAGATTTTTCTTCGTCTGCAGACGGCCGGCTGTATCACAGATAAGCACATCGGTTCCTTTTGCCTTTGCCGACTGCACCGCATCAAAAATCACCGCCGAAGGATCGGCGCCCTCCTGATGACGTACGACTGGCACGCCGGCCCGTTCTCCCCAGATTACAAGCTGTTCTGCCGCTGCTGCCCGAAAAGTATCGGCGGCCGCCAGCATCACAGAGCTTCCCTCATTTTTCAGCTTATTCGCCAGTTTTCCGATTGTCGTCGTTTTGCCGCCGCCGTTAATGCCGATCATTGTTATTACAAGCGGTCGTTTTTCGCTCATTCTGTGCCGCTCTCCCTTATCGACAAGTTCTGTCATAATCAACTTTAACCGGTCGCGCACGCGCTCCGGATTTGTAATATAGTCTGTCTTGATATCATGGCGGAGGCGCTCGATGATCTTCATCGTCGTTTCCATGCCAATATCAGACATAATAAGCACTTCCTCAAGCTCCTCCAGTAATTCTTCATCCACCGACGCACGCGCCATAATAGCATCGCCGATCTTTTCTGAAAGTCGTCCGAAAAATGATTTTTTCTTTTCTAAAAGCATCGCTTCTTATTTCCTTTCTGCCAAAGTCTCGATTATTAAAGCACCTCTTGCATCTTCCGCAGTTCAAGCTGATCTCCAATCCGCAGTGAAATCAGTTTAGAAATGCCCTGTTCCGGCATGGTGACACCATACAGCACATCTGCATGCTCCATAGTCGCTCTCTGATGAGT
>CALXBT010000070.1 GCA_944386585.1 uncultured Clostridia bacterium
AGCGCATTGTGTATGTTTCCTGTGATCCGGCTACACTGGCACGGGATGCAAAGCTTTTGGGAGAGCATTATGAACTTGTAGAGACGACGCCGGTGGATATGTTTCCGCGCTGCAATAATATTGAAACGGTAAGTTTATTTATGCAGCATCGATAAAGAAGATGGCAAGACAAAGAAACAATAGCGCCGGACAGAAAAAATAAACAGAAGATAGAGGGGAAAAGGGATGGAATGGTTAAAGTTCTTCAAACTGAAGAAAAGAAAATCTGAAAAGCCGGATCAAATGATGCGCGGCTTTGAAGAAACGGCAAGAAAAACAGGGAAAAAGACATTTTTCCGTAAAGATATGGAAAAAGAGACAGATAAAAAATGAGTTCTAAGAATTCAGCAGAAATATATTGATGAAAAAATGGAGGAATGAAATGGAGAGACTGATTGGAACGGTATCAAGAGGGGTAAGAGCACCGATCATAAGAGAGGGAGACGATATTGTTAAAATTGTTGCGGACAGTGTACTTGCAGCACAGGAAAGCGGTGGTTTTACAATTGGTGATAGAGATGTGATTGCAGTAACGGAAGCTGTTGTAGCAAGAGCACAGGGAAATTATGCGACGGTAGAACAGATTGCCGCAGATATTAAAGCAAAGTACGGTAATCAGACAATCGGCGTGATTTTTCCTATTCTTTCCAGAAATCGTTTTGCGATCTGCCTTCGCGGAATTGCAATGGGTGCAAAGAAAATTGTTCTGATGCTGAGCTATCCGTCTGATGAGGTGGGAAATCACCTGATCAGTCTTGACATGCTTGATGAGAAGGGTGTCAATCCATGGGGAGATGTTCTTTCCGAAGCAAAATACAGGGAACTGTTTGGTACTGTAAAGCATCCGTTCACAGGTGTAGATTATGTAGAGTATTATAAAGAGCTGATTGAGAGTGCCGGTTGCGAAGTGGAGATTGTTCTTGCGAATGACTGCCGCAGTATTCTTGATTATACGAAGCATGTTCTTTGCTGTGACATTCACAGCAGGGAAAGGAGCAAGAGGCTTCTTCGCGCCTGCGGCGCAGAAACAGTCTACGGCCTTGATAATATATTGACGGCTTCAGTAGACGGAAGTGGATATAACGAAAATTACGGATTGCTTGGTTCCAATAAAGCGACAGAACACAGTGTAAAGCTGTTTCCGCGCAACAGCCAGCCGGTAGTAGACGGTATTCAGAGGCAGATCGAAGAAAAAACAGGAAAGCATGTAGAAGTAATGATATACGGCGACGGTGCCTTTAAGGATCCGATCGGGAAAATCTGGGAGCTTGCAGATCCCGTAGTATCACCGGCTTATACAGCGGGCCTTGAAGGACAGCCAAACGAGGTCAAACTTAAATATCTTGCTGACAATGATTTTGCACATCTTTCGGGAGAAGCGCTGAAAGAGGCAATTTCGGAGTATATCAAAAAGAAGGACAGCAATCTTGTCGGACAAATGGTATCGCAGGGCACTACTCCAAGAAGGCTGACGGATCTCATTGGTTCTCTCTGCGACTTAACATCAGGTTCTGGTGACAAGGGCACGCCGATTGTAGTGATACAAGGATATTTTGATAATTATACGGAAGAATAGAGAAAATATGAAAGAAGAATGGACGGATGCAAGTATCGATAAGACAGTAATTTGAAAAAATTTATGAAAACAGCATCTGTCAAACCGCATTAGAACAAAAAAATGAACGGCATCCAGCTGGATGCCGTTTATTTATGTGGTGAGAAATTTTCATTTTGTTCGTTTCCGCCGTGGGAAGTAATGAGAGGAGAATCTTCGATAAAATCCCTGTGATAAAACCAAAGTAGTGGATAGTGGAAAGTTCAATAAATTCTTTTGAGTTTGTTTAAAATTTGTTAATAATTAAGCGATATAATGTTAAAAAAAGCTATTTATAATAACAATGTAAACAAAATTACGCATAAAAAATAATTTAGGAGGACGGGATTATGAAAAAATTTCAGTTCAAACAGAAGAGACATTTTGTAACGGCTGTTTGTCTTCTCGTAGGACTGATGGTGCTTACGACATCAGTATACGCCAATTACGACAATGCAAATGGATACAGCAATTACAAAAGCGCGGTAAAGAATCTTCTGCTCAGTACAGACAATGTGACGATTGACGGGGAATTTGGCTTTTATCTTGACGGCGAGCTGATGGGAGCGGCTGAGATGGGTGGAAAGTTTGCGAAAAACGGTGCAAGCACTTACGAAAAAGAAACAGATAAAGACGGATTAGTAAGCTATGAGCGTCAGACTTTTTCGGGTAAAGATAGCTATGTTTCCTATAATCCGCAGAATAATACCTATTATTCGTATGAGAACAGATCTTATGAAATGAGCAGCGGAAATTTTCTCGGCGTAGACATGGACGATGAGATGTCCCAGAGACTTATCAGATTTATGGAGCTCAGTGCTGATCTGGTAGTGGGTGATTTGAAAAATAATGTTGTACTGACTTCAGAAGATGAATCTTCACTGGAGTATTCTATTGCCGTATCGAGAAATCAGATGCCGGAAATTATTAATGCCGGACTTTCTCTCATCTTTGGCAGTATGAATCAGAGCTATGACAATAGAGGCGGCATTTATTACGAAGACTGGATGGCAAGCTTTGATGCCTTTGCTGAAAAGGAATTCGGTGTTGACTTTAACCATGATCCATGGACGGACGAGGGCGAGTTTGATGTGGAAGCAAGCGGCTATGATACAGAAGAAGAATACTGGGATGCATACGACGAAATACAAAATGCACAGTGGGAATATTACGATAGCATTTATGAAGATTATGGCCATGAAGGCGTCGTTTATGTCAAAGCAGACAACAGCTATGATTACTATGAGACTTACGAAGAGTATTCTAAAGCAGTTTATTCTAGCGATATAGACGAGTATGATATGTATCTGATGTTTGGAAACGAACCTTATATTGAAAATGCAAAGATGACTGCAAAGATAAGTAAGAGCGGAGAACTTCTCGGCAATTCGATAGAGGTAACGCTTGCAGGCTATGATAAAAACGGAGAAAAGCATACGGCAACTTTTAAAGGTGAAGCAACTTTGAAGGATTACGGAACGACAACACCAGATGTATTTGATCCGGAAGGTAAGGAGCAGGAGTAATCAAAGAATGGAAAAAATTCTTATCGTTGACCATTTGACCAAGCTGTACAAGAACGGCAGGGGAGTAAAAAATATTAGTTTTGACATTGAACGCGGCGATGTCGTAGGATTGCTTGGTCCAAACGGCAGCGGCAAAACGACGATTATGAAAACGATCATGGGGTTGTGCCATGCAAACAGTGGCGATGTCAAGGTATTCGGTGTGAATGTTGAGGACGATGTAGAAAAAGCACTGGAAAAGGTGGGAGGTCTCATTGAGAGACCTGCCATCTTTGAGTACCTTTCTGCGCGAGAAAATTTAAAAATGATGGCAAGGTACTATAAACATGTAGACGATGCGAGAATCGACAAGGTCATGGAAATTGTGAGGATTTCGCGTTATCAAAAAGAAAAGGCCGCGAGATTTTCGCTGGGCATGAAACAGCGGCTGGGGATTGCGATGGCAATTCTTTCGGAACCGGAGCTTGTAATTCTTGATGAGCCAACAAACGGACTGGACATAGAGGGGACTGTGGAAATTCGTGAAATCATCAAGAAATATGCTGCTGAAAAAGGAACATCATTTTTAATTGCAAGCCACTTAGCGCCGGAAATTGAAAAGACATGCAACAAGGTGGCGGTGGTGCACGAAGGTGAGATGCTTTCATTTGAGACGATGGAAGAAGCATTGCGGCTCAATCCTTCGCTGGAGGATTATTTCCTCTCAAAAGTAAAAGACAAAAGGGGTTCTATTATTATATAGGGAGGAAAGCAAGTGAAGATTTTTATTGCAAATTTAAAAAATGAGTTGCGGAAGCTCCTATCGAGAAAAAAATATTATGTTTTTCTTATCATTGAAGTCGCTATCTGTATTTTATGGGGACTGATCAGTATGGCGGTGTCGAAGGCATCAGGCGGTGTTGTTAATTCGGAAATTTTGCTCTCAGGACTTTCGATGTCAATGCTGGGATTCTTTATTCAGATTTATATTCCGCTGATTATTTTCATGGCTTCATGTGATTTATTCACGGGTGAACTTCATGATGGTACGATTCGTTCTGCGTTTATGCGACCGATCAGCCGCGCCAAACAATATTTTTCTAAAATTACGGCAGTAATGCTGATTGCAGTTACTTATCTTGTAACACTTTTCGTTTTAACTACTGTAATGCAGGCAGTCGGGGCGCACGATCTGACGGGGATTCTGACAGCATTTGCTTCGTATTTCCTCGATATTATTCCGATGCTGGTGCTGGTGCTGTTTGCTGGTATGATCAATCAATTTTCAGGGAGTACTTCCCTTTCGATGCTGATCTGTATTATAATGTATATAGGACTTTATGTTATTGGCATTATTGTACCGCAGGCCGGCAGTCTGCTGTTTACAGGATATATGCAGTGGCATAATGTTTGGGTAGGTGTAACGATTCCGTTTTTTGCGATTTTATCAAAGATTGGTATGATTGCAGGCTACGGCATGGTATTTGGATGCATC
>CALXBT010000071.1 GCA_944386585.1 uncultured Clostridia bacterium
AGCGCAGTGACATTGCATACGCGCTGCTGACAACAGCCGCCGAAGCCGCAAGTGCGTCACAGCCAAGTTGCGGCATTGCTCCGTGACTTTTCTTTCCGGAAAGACAAATGTCAAACATCAGAGATGCGCCGTGTATCATTCCCCTCTTAATTCCGATGCTGCCAGCAGGAAGCGATGGTCTTACATGCATTCCCATCACTAAATCTGTTTCTTTCACTTCACCAAGTTCCGCCAGTACTTTCGCTTTGCCATCTCCTTCTTCATCTTGCTGAAATATATACTTAATATCTATATCAATTAAATCTTTAATTTTAGAAAAAACCTTTGCTGCACCAAGAAGAACTGCCATATGCACATCATGTCCGCAAGCATGCATATATCCGTCGCGGCAGGACCGGTGAAGCAACGCGGTTTCTTCCTGAATTTTAATGGCATCAAGCTCTGCGCGAAATACAATCCGCCGTCTTTTTCTGACAGCAGGCTGCTGAGCACCATCGTTTTCGGATGTTAATGTTTCATTACCCGTTATGATATTCTCACATTGCTCTGCAACGACAGATGTCGCAAGCGGCCTTCTGCTCTTCAATCCAATTTCAGAAAGACATGCTTCAATCAGAGAGGCCGTACGGTATTCTTCATTTCCTATTTCCGGATACATATGAATCTTGCGGTAGATATCTGATGCCCACAGTGCTGTCTCCTCAATTAACTGAGAAACGGCTTCCAGATCACAGGCATTGTCCCATTCCTCCTTTTCTAAAAATTCCTTTTTTGTCTTCGACGAATTTTTCTTCGCCATAAAAAACACCTCGCAATCATTAAACTATATGACCGCGAGGTACAAATATACTTTTTTCAAAGCGCTCAGCCTACTGACTAAAAAGCCCGTTCATTGTCTGCACTCTGTAATTTTCATCAATATAATAATATGGTTTCACATCGTCGTAAGAAAAGGATGCAATATCCAGTCCGAGATTTTCCGCCGTCTTCCGGAACTGCTCGATGATAAAAGCCTTGTCATACTGCAGAAAAGCAAGAAACTCTTCATCGGTCAAAAGTCTGCCCGAAGCAGCATCGTATACATAGCGGCAAACAGCATCATGCACGCCGGATCCAAGAGCCGAATAAGTATAAGAAAAAACACAGATTTCATACACATCACCAAGCTGATATTCTTCATAGAACACCTGATATACCGGCGAAACAAATCCTGTTTGGCCGCTTGCCGGTCTCTTTTTTTCTGCTTCTGCAATCAACGGTGAAAAATCCTTTTGAATCGCTGCATTCACAATAGCCGCACCAGATAAAGCCTTGTCAAAGGCCGGCACTGATAGATCAAAAACAATCATTTCACTATCATTAGAAACGCGCCGATAAGTTTCATAACCCGTTTTTACCACCTTGCAATCCGGTTCACTACCAGCAGGTTTTACTGCATAGCCGTCTCCTTCCGAAATACTTTCGTATTCTTCCGTTTCATCACTTTTCTGTCCGTTACCGGCCCCATAAATATCAAGCGCTTCTATTTCCTTTTCGGTCATTATCTTCATCACAATTGCCGAAACCATATCCTCTTTGAAATAAAAAAATCTCCCCTGAAAAAGCATCTCCCCCAGCGGTTCGATTTCAGCATATATATAATCATTTTCAAATAACCCTTCTTCATCAAGCATATCAAAACGAAGCATAGCACCGCCGCGATATGTTTTGGAAAATTCATACCGGCTCATGCCAACTTTAATTCCTTCCGCCGTTTCTCCAAACCCGCCGGTGTCACACAAATAAACGCAAACTGTATAAAAACCAGGCTTATTAAAATCATAATATTCTATGAAATGACCCGCAAAATCGCCTTTCTCAGAGGAAAACACTTGATATGGTGCAAATACCTCCCGATTTTCCAGTGCGCTGTCTTTTCTCACTGTTTCACTAAAATCAAAATTCAGCGGTAGTGCTGCACTTCCCTGCAAATCGGCAAGGCCAAGCCCTATCTGTGTTTCCTCCATGCGAAGCACATATTTTTGATTCGTTTTGAGAATCACTTTTTCAAAACTACTGCCTAAATTCCTGTCCAGATAATAATCTGCATCTTCTGCATAAGCCGTCTTTTGCCAAACATTTTCTGTCAGTTCAATATAGCGTTCCTCTTCAAGACACAGCACTGCCAGCAAAAGATCGTCATAAACAAAGCTCCCTTCTTCACTGAGCGTTACAGCCCCTGCATCAGATGCTTCTTCAAGCTCTGCAGAAAGTTCCGGAAAAAGCTCATAAGAAAAATCATAAAGCAGAACCTCCGCCTTACGGACATCTTCGAACCCCTCCGTATCCTGCATTCTTTCTGTTACATCAATCTTCTCCGAAAAAACAAGCTCTGTTACCTTGCTTTCCCCTATTTTAGGCTTCAGTACAACTTCCTGTTGGCGAACCGGTTCTATGTAAAAAATCCCTTGATTCTCAATCTCCGCCTGATGACGCATAACCGCATCTTCTGCCATTTTCAGGATTTGCTGCGGAATCTCCCCGTCAATTTCAGAATTTCTGCATCCCGCCAAAAAAAGCAGGAATAAAAACAGTACTGTAAAAATCAAAGTTACCCGTTTCTTTTCCATATTATATCCTCTACTTTAAGAATCATCTTATTTCTTTGACTTTTATTGTACCGATAAGTTCCACACATGTCAAAATCAATTTCCTGAAGCCTCTTTCCGTACCTTTCATCATTTTTACTGCACAATCGATAATTATCGTAAAATGATGCGTCTTATTTCGGTTTCCGAGCAAAAAAATACTTCGGCATCCTATACTGACAATATCTATAGGATGCCAAAGTATATTCATTTTCTCTTATTCCAGCGTGAAAACATCGCTTTCAAGCAAATCAAGATTATCCATCCGTTTAATTTTCTTTGTAGTTGTTTTGATAAATTCAGTTTTTCGAATCGCGACATGCCTGATGCGTTTATAATTAGGAATCTGCATATTTACATCGCCTACTTTATCGCGGAGCAGCCTGTATATCTCCTCGTCCGGCGGATTTTCTCCCAATCTCTCGGTAATTGCTTCCATATTGGGGCGTATCTGCACGCTGACAATGGTATCACCGTCTTCTTCACTGTCCGTTCCATAAACCATACATTCTTCAATATAAGGGATTTTAGCAAGATACGCTTCAATTTCTTCCGGATAAATATTTTTACCGGTCTTCGTAACAATTACATTTTTCTTTCTTCCCGTAATGTAAACCCAGCCGTTTGCATCGAGAAAACCAAGATCACCCGTAGCAAACCAACCATCCCGCATTACCGCTTCCGTTTCCTCCGGCATATTATAATAGCCCAGCATTACATTAGGACCTCTGTACAGAATTTCTCCAATTCCGTCCTCATTCGGACTGTCGATCTTAATTTCGCCCTGTGGAATCGCCGGTCCGCAGGAGCCTGCCTTCTTATAGCGGTCAGAAACAAAATCCGGCGTTCCCGCAATCAGCGGTGCTGTCTCTGTCAATCCATAGCCCTGTGCGAACTTAAAGCCTAATTCATGGAATCCCCGCACCACCTTAGGATCAAGCGCCGCAGCTCCTGACAAAATAATGCGCAGTCTGCCGCCAAACGGCTTATATACCGATTTAAACAGTGCTTTGTGCATATCAATTCCAACAATATTTAATGTTCTGTTAAACGAAATTGCCGCTTTCAGCGCTTTTTCT
This sequence comes from uncultured Clostridia bacterium, assembly GCA_944386585.1. Lineage (GTDB taxonomy): Bacteria > Bacillota > Clostridia > Peptostreptococcales > Anaerovoracaceae > QAKD01. The sequence continues at coordinate 3,707 of CALXBT010000071.1, forward strand.
TTTTTTTCTTTTTTTGCTGTTTTCCAAATTTTAGAATAAATATTTTCAAAAATCAGCGGTACTCCGACAAGCAGCGTACATTTTGCTTCCAGCAAATTTTTATTGAGATACTTCAGCCCTTCAAAAAAGGCGATAGACCCACCCTGAAACAGAGGCCCCATAATTCCTACCGTCGATTCAAAAGTATGATGAATCGGTAAGATAGAAAGAGCTCTGTCGCTCATATCAATTTTAAAGATCTTTGCAGTATTCATTATATTGGAGGCGATATTTTTATGACTGAGCATTACGGCTTTCGGTGTTCCCGTTGTTCCCGATGTAAAAATCATACTGCACATCGCATCGTCCTTTATTTCTGCAGAAAGAAATCTTTGATCTCCCTCACGCAAAAGTTTACGCCCGTTAGCAATAAGATTTCTGATATCGTTCTCATTTTCTTCTTCGTGCTGATCATCATAAAGTGCTATTTCAAACTGAAAAGAGAGCTTTTTTTCTGCCAGCATCGTTTTATATGCCTTCGTATAAAATATCGCACTGCACTCTGCCGCATCGAGCAGCTTCAGAAGTTCTTCTTTTGACAGCTCTTTATCAAGCGGCACAACGGTTCCTGTACCGTTTGCGACTGCAAAATATGCAACTACCCAATCATAACAGTTATCACCAATCACAGCAATGCGTTTTCCAGAAAGACCAAGATCAATCAGTTTTGTTCCCAGTGCATCGATATCCGCTTTCAATTCATGATATTTGATTTCTCTGTATTCCCCGCCTTTCCTGTCTTTCACAAGAAATGCAGTAAGGTCCCTGTAAAGTTCACAGCTGCCATTGATAAAATCCTTCAAATTGTTGATTTCTCTTACCTGATGATATTTCTCCAAGTATAAGCTGTTACCCTCTTCGCATACATTATGATATGGTTCCATGTGTAACCCTCTCTTTTCAATCAAATTTTATCTATTTTTGTATTTTATCATAGAAGAAAGGTTGTGTCCACAGCACAAAGGTATAAAAAATGAACACTCTCATACTCCCAAAGCCTCTTCGGAAAGGCGATACCGTTGCGCTAATTGCACCCGCCTCCTCCGCCCCACATGAAGCGCTTCAAAAAGCCATTAAATCCATCGAATTTTTTGATTTGGTACCGAAACTTTATCCATCCTGTATTTCCAAACAAGGCTACCTTGCCGGTTGTGATAGTGTACGGGCATCTGATCTCAACAACGCTTTTTGTGACCCTGCTGTACAAGGTATCTTCTGCCTGCGCGGCGGTTACGGAACTATGCGGCTTTTAAATCTTCTTGATTATGACCGCATTCGAAAGAATCCGAAAATTTTCTGCGGCTATAGCGATATTACAGCACTGCATACCGTACTCAATCAAAAATGCGGTTTTGTTACTTTTCACGGCCCAATGCCAAGTATTGGATATCACGAAATAGACGAGTTTTCCCTTACTTCACTTTCTCTTTCACTATTCGGTGGAATTAATACTGTTTCTTTGAAAAACCCGCGCGGAATGACGCTTCGTGCAGTCTGCCGCGGCACAGCCTGCGGGCTATTGGCAGGAGGAAACCTTTCTCTGCTTCAAAGTACATTAGGAAGCCCTTACGCGCTTCAGCCCGAAGGAAAGATCATTTTTCTTGAAGAAGTAAACGAACCCCTCTATAAAATCGATCGCATGCTGACTTCTCTTATATTATCCGGCGCTTTTAACGGTGCGACAGGAATTCTTCTCGGCAGTTTTTCTGAAATCGCTTCTTCCGACCGTTTGCATGCACTTTTCCAAGACATTTTTCAGCCTCTT
>CALXBT010000072.1 GCA_944386585.1 uncultured Clostridia bacterium
GGCCGATTACCGGCGCTGCTGGTCCGCTCTTTGCTTATCGGCGCTGCGTGGCGGAGTTTATAGGATGAACCTGTGAAAACATAAAAAACCGGCGGTTGCAGAAGATGCAGGAAGAAAAAGGGTCGGAATTGAACGGGAAAAATAAAACGAGGCAAATGAAAAGAGGATAAGGAGAATCAATATGGATTATAATAGTTCTGATCATATTTCAAAAGTTATTGCAAGAGATTTGCTTTCTATACAGGCGGTTTTTTTCCGGCCGGATGAGCCGTTTCTTTGGGCAAGCGGCATCAAGAGTCCGGTGTACTGCGACAATCGTCTGACACTGACAGCGCCTCAGGTAAGAGACCGTGTAGAGAACGCACTGGCGGAGACGATTCGTCAGGAATATCCGCAGGCCGAAGTGCTGATGGGAACAAGCACGGCAGGAATCGCCCATGCGGCGATTACGGCACACATTCTGAACTTGCCGATGGGATATGTTCGTTCTGGCGCTAAGGACCACGGACGGCACAATCAGATTGAGGGAAAACTCGTACCAGGACAAAAAGTAGTCGTAATAGAGGATCTCATTTCGACAGCCGGAAGCGTGATTGAAGTAGTAAATGTGCTGCGGGAAGCTGGTGCGGAAGTACTCGGTGTAGTGAGCATTTTTACTTACGGGATGAAAAAGGGATTTGAGCGTTTGAAAGAGGCGGAAGTGAAAAATATTAGTCTGACGAATTTTGACGTCATTGCAGAGACTGCGGCAGAGGAAGGCTATATCCGTCCGGAGGATGTGGAGCGCCTGACTGCATTCCGGGAAAATCCGTCGGACGAAAGCTGGATTTCTGCAAAAAAATAGATTGGCAGAAAGATACGGGCAAATTGTAGCAGAGACAGGAAAGGAGAAAGTGCTATGAGAAATCTTATAGACATACTCGATTTATCAGTTGATGAAATCAATGCGCTGATTGCTGTGGCAAACGATATCATTGCGCATCCGGAGATGTATAGAGAAAAATGCAGATATAAAAAACTTGCAACGCTGTTTTTTGAGCCATCTACGCGCACGCGCCTTTCATTTGAGGCAGCGATGATGGAACTGGGAGGTAATGTGCTTGGCTTTTCGGAAGCGTCATCAAGTTCGTCTTCTAAAGGAGAGAGTGTAGCGGATACAATCGCGGTTGTAAGCGGTTATGCGGATATCATTGCAATGCGGCATCCGAAAGAGGGCGCTCCGATTGTTGCAGCGGCGAAAAGCTCCGTGCCGATTATCAATGCGGGAGACGGAGGACATCATCATCCGACGCAAACACTGACGGATCTTCTTACAATCAGCCGTGTAAAGGGAAGGCTGAATGATCTTACAATCGGCGTCTGCGGTGATTTGAAATTCGGGCGCACGGTACATTCTCTGATTGCGGCCATGTCCCGCTATGAGGGGATTCGCTTTGTGCTGATTTCGCCGGAGGAACTGAAATTGCCGCGGTATGTAAAAGAAACTCATATCAAAGCGAAAGGAATTTCTTATCAGCAGACAGAATCGCTTGATGAAGCGATAGGAATGCTGGATATTCTCTATATGACGCGTGTTCAGCGCGAAAGGTTTTTTAATGAGGAGGATTATATCCGGCTAAAAGACAGTTATATTCTGACGCCGGAAAAATTGGTGCAGGCAAAAGAAGATCTTTGCATTCTGCACCCTTTGCCGCGCGTCAATGAAATCTCCACCGCAGTGGACAGCGATAGCCGCGCCTGCTATTTTGAACAGGCACGCTATGGGAAATTTATTCGTATGGCCTTGATTTTAAAGCTTTTGGAGGTGGAATAAATGCATGTTGATGAAATAAAAAACGGAATTGTTATTGATCACATTGTGCCCGGCAAGGCAAAACAGATTTATGAGATGCTCGGACTCGGCCGGCTCAATAGTCCGGTAGCAGTTTTGATGAATGTGCCGAGCAGCAAGATGGGAAGAAAAGATATCATCAAGATAGATGAAAACATTGAAATTGATTTAGATGTGCTTGGTTACATCAGTCCACATATTACAGTTGATATTGTCAAAGACGGCAAGGTGGAAGACAAGAAACATATTGAGCTTCCAGAAGAACTGACAGATATTTTGGTCTGCAAAAATCCACGATGCATTACTTCAACGGAACAGGAAATTCATCATGTTTTCAGACTGACAGACCGCAAGACCGGTGTCTATCGCTGTCTTTACTGTGATACAGCTGCAACAAAATAAAGGATAAATTCTCCGAAACGGTACATCATATAGGTAATGATTTGTACGATTCGGAGGATTTTTTTTATGAAAAAATTAAAGATGCCGAGCGCGTTTACGATTCTGTTTCTCATCATCGTTGTTGTAGCGGTGCTGACGTGGATTGTACCGGCCGGCGCATATGATTATGTCGATGAAACGGCTTCCACTTTAGAGCCGGTACCCGGCACTTACCGTGAGATAGAATCGAATCCGCAGGGGATTTGGGAAGTGCTTCAGGCGCCGATTGCCGGATTTTTTGATGCGGTCGATATCATTTTTTTTATACTTGTAATTGGAGGATTTCTTGCAGTAGTAACGGATACGGGTGCTATTGATGCGGGGATCGGCAGTATTGTCAATCGTTTTCGCGGCAGAGAAACAGCAATGATTCCGATTCTGATGATTCTCTTTGGACTTGGCGGTACGATCTTTGGCATGTCTGAAGAAACAATCGCCTTCTATGTTCTCATTATTCCGATTTTTATTGCAGCAGGATTCGATTCGGTAACGGGTATGGCCGTCGTTTTTATCGGTGCGGGAATCGGATGTCTTGGCTCTACCGTGAATCCTTTTGCAACAGGCATTGCCTCCGGTTTTGCGGGTATCTCTATTGGAGAAGGCATTGTCCTGAGGATTGTGATTTTGGCTGCGGCGATGGCAGTCTCCATCTTCTTTGTAATGCGCTATGCGAAGAAAGTGCAGGCAGATCCGTCACTTTCAATTGTAGCTGCGATGCGGGAAGAAAATGAACGGCATTTTCTTGCTCAGCGGGAAAATCAGGCAGACAGCGGCAACAGCGGCAGTATCGCTGATACGGAAGAAGAAAACGGAGAAGAGGAGCAGACCGCAAGTTTGACTGTGCTTTCCGGACGCCAAAAAGCAATTCTTACTGTTTTTGGACTTTGTTTTTTAGTCATGATACTTGGTGTGATTCCATGGGCAGAAAAATTTGACATTTATCTTTTTGAAAATATCAACGCGTTCTTAACCGGCCTGCCGGTGCTTGGAACTGTACTGGGACGCATGGTTCCTCTTGGTGAATGGTGGTTTTCTGATATTACAGTACTGTTTTTATTCGGATCGCTACTTTGTGCGTTTATCTGGCGCTGGAACGAAAGCCGCTTTGTGGAACTGTTTGTAAACGGTGCGCGGGATTTGCTCGGCGTAGCACTGATTATCGGCGTAACGCGGGGAATTACGGTTGTTATGAATGACGGTGGTATGACAGCGACAATTCTTCATTTTGGAGAGGAGTCTTTAAAGTCGCTGAGCGGAGTTGCTTTTGTCGATCTTTCCTATATTTTCTTTTTGCTGCTTTCTTTTCTTGTACCGTCGTCGTCGGGCCTTGCGGCGCTTTCCATGCCGATTATGGCACCGATTGCTGATTTTGTCGGTGTAGGGCGCGACCTTGTGATTACTGCATATGCAGCGGGGAGCGGCATCGTTAACTTGATTACACCAACAAGCGGCGTGCTGATGGGCGCGCTGGCAATTGGCAGAATTCCGTATGGGGCATTTTTGAAATGGATTTTGAAGCTGATCGTATTTCTTTTCTTTTTAATTCTCGTGATTTTAAGCATAGCGACTGTGATTACGTAGAAACGGTCAGACAGCGGCGCAAAGAGCGCCGCTGTTTTTATACCGTTTTTGAAAAAACAAAAATATGCTGTTATCTATAAAAATATTGAAAATCCAGTACCTTGCGCATATAATAGAGAGGGCCGGCGGGAAGAGATAAAAAAGGAATACCCGCAGGGTCAAATAAGAAGGAAAAAAGACCGAAAAAGAATTTTTCGGCAGGGGGAAGAAAATGGTAGAAGCAATGTTAGAGCTGAACAGGCTGCATGAAACTCCGGCGCTAAAGGAACAGGCCGCAAAATGGTTCTCAGAAAAATGGGGGATTCCATATGAAGCGTATTTGGAAAGCATCGAGGAGAGCATCAGGCAGCAGAGCGGTATAGCAAAGTACCATAGAAAAGCGGAATGCGGCGGTGTAATAGGCGTGCCCCGCTGGTACATCTTGACCTGCGGAAAAGCAGAAACAAAGGAGATTGTAGCAGGCGCGGGAATCATTGAAAATGATTTTCACGACCGCAGAGATTTAACACCTAATCTCTGTGCCCTGTTTGTGGAGAAGGAGTACCGGAATAGCGGTGTTGCAAGATGCCTGCTTGATGTAGCACGGAGTGATATGAAAGCCTGCGGTTTTTCGAAGCTGTATTTGGTAACTGATCATACGGAATTTTATGAAAAGTGCGGCTGGCGGTTTTTGACGATGGTGCATGATAAAGACGGAGTAGAAGAAAGGATGTATGAAGCAGATACAGAAATTTCGGAGATTTAATAAAATAAGAAGTTTAAAAATATAGAAGAAAGAAAAATCAGGAGAAAATCAATGAAATTGATTACATATCAATATCGGGGAATAGAGGAAGCAGGCGTGTTGGCACGGTCGGGAGATTTCGTTTATCCGCTGCGCATGCTTGGGGTTTCCTGCCGGAAAATGAGTGAATTGATTGACGGCGGCAGCAGCCTTTTGGAAAAAGTAAGAATGGCTGTGAAAGAAGCAGACAGGAGGCTTCCTCTGGCAGAAATACAGCTTGAAGCACCGATTCCAGAGCCGCGGCAGGATATCATCTGTCTTGGCATCAATTATCGGGAGCATGCGGAGGAATCTGTCCGTTTCAAGGGTGATGCGCTCAGTATCGGGAAGACGGAATATGCAACTTATTTTTCTAAGAGGGTAAACAGAGCAACCGGCAGCGGCGCTCTGATTGATACGCACGGCGGGTTTGCAGAGGAGCTTGATTATGAAGCAGAGCTGGCCGTTGTCATCGGGAAGGATGCCTGCCGCGTTGCGGAGGAAGATGCTTTTGACTATGTTTTTGGTTACACGATCATAAATGATATTACTTCCCGCGCTGTACAGACAAGGCATAATCAATGGTTTTTCGGAAAGAGCCTCGACAGCTTTGCACCGATGGGGCCTTGTCTTGTTACAGAGGATGAATTTACAAGGCCGCCGATACTGCGTGTGACCTCGAGGGTAAACGGGGAGCTGCGCCAAAACAGTACGACGGATTTCATGATACATGGAATTGCAGAAGTGATCAGCGAACTTTCACAGGGAATAACGCTGAAGAAAGGAACAATTATTGCGATGGGAACGCCGGCAGGGGTTGGAATGGGCTTTCAGCCGCCGAGATTTTTGCGCTCAGGCGATACGGTAGTCTGTGAAATTGAGGGGATCGGTATTTTGGAAAATTCCGTAAAATAGCCGGATGCTTTACTTTCATGCTGTAACTATGATATACTCTACATATCTTTCGGTCGAAGAGTAAAGAAGGAGAACTTTCAATGAGAGCAGACGGCAAACGAGTTAGAAATATGAAACCATTTTTTGAAATTATACCATATATCATGAACAGGCGTGTAGATGCGCAGAATTATATTATGCAGGAGATCGATGCGGAGCCGCTGCGAACATATATCAACAGTAAACGCGGAAGCGGGAGCAGCATCAGCCATTTAAGCTTGGTAGTAGCAGCTTTTTTTAAGACTGCACTGGAATTCGAGCAGCTTAATTACTTCGTCGTAAATAAAAAGATTTACAAACGCAATCATTTCTGTGTATCGTTTGTAACGCTCAAAAGCGACGGCGGTGATGAGAAAACAGAACAGACTGTGGTAAAAGTGTTTTTGGAACATAACGATGATATTTTTGCGATATCGAAAAAAATCAACGAAGCAGTCAATGCCAACCGTGATGTTAAAAACAGTAATGATATGGATAAACTTTTGAGGAGGCTGATGCGGTTTCCGGGACTGGCGTTTGTCTCTGTCGGACTTCTTAAACTGTTTGACCGCTTTGGTCTGCTGCCGCGTGCGGTAATTGATGCAAGCCCGTTCCATACAAGCCTTTTTGTTACAAACATGGCGTCTATCAGAGCAAACCCGATTTATCATCATCTGTATGAATTCGGTACGACGAGCATCTTTGCAGCGCTTGGACAAAATAAGAAAAAGCTTGTCATGAAACGGGGAGGCCTCTTGCAGCAAAAGACAGTGCTGCCGATTGGAATTGTTACGGATGAAAGGATTGCATCGGGACATTATTATGTCTCGGCTTTCAGAAGAATGGAAAAGTACTTGCTGAATCCGGAACTGCTGGAAAACTGCCGGGAGGAAAAACAGCATTGAAATATGAGGTACGGATCGTAAAAGACGAAATGCGGCAGGACGAAAGTGAAAACTGTTTCGTACAGACAGAAACCATAGAGCTGAAACCCGAAAAACAGGCGATTTTTTCTATGTGTAAACCGCAATATGAATTTGTCCGCCGAGAATTTCGCTGCTCAGAACAGTTTGCGGTGATGATAGTGGACGGAGAACCTTATCTGCTGAAGCAAGGTGAAAGGCTAATTTTTACGGTGGAG
>CALXBT010000073.1 GCA_944386585.1 uncultured Clostridia bacterium
GGAATTTACTTCGGTGAAAAAGGAATAAAAGAAACAGAACTTGGCCTTGCTGCCTATGATATCGAGCAGTACTCAGAAACAGAGGTAGAGCGCATTGCCAAAACAGCTTTTGAGCTCGCCGGCAAAAGAAATAAAAGTGTAATCAGCGTTGATAAATCGAATGTACTTGAAAGTTCCCGTCTGTGGCGCCGCGTTGTAGAAAAAGTCGCATCCAGCTATCCTGACATCTCTCTCGACCACATGTATGTCGACAACGCCTCCATGCAGCTTGTACGAAATCCAAAGCAATTTGATGTACTATTGACCAGCAATCTCTTTGGCGATATTTTATCCGATGAAGCCAGTCAAATCACAGGCTCCATCGGTATGCTGCCGTCTGCCAGTCTCGCTGCCGGAAATTTCGGCATGTATGAACCCGTTCACGGCTCTGCTCCCGACATCGCCGGCCAGAATCTGGCCAATCCAATTGCGATGATCCTCTCGGTTGCCATGATGCTGCGCTACACACTTAATCTTGCGGATGCGGCAGACAGTATTGAATCCGCGGTAAACGCGTTTCTTGACCAAGGATACCGCACGCCGGATATCGCCGGTAAAAACGACATTATCGTCGGTACTGCCGAAACCGGAAGTCTGATCGCTGACTTTATTTCGTGATAAAAAATCTCTTTTTCTTTCATTTTTCGGTCTGCCCTTTTCTTCTCTTTTTTGTTGCGGCAGTGCATACTTTATGCTACGATATAGAAAAATAGATAGAGGAGGTGGTTTCGTAATGAAAGAAAAAGTACTGGACATTATGAAGGAAGCAGGTAAACCGGTTTCAGCGGGAGATGTCGTAAAGCTCTCCGGCATGGACAAGGCAGATGTAGATAAAGCATTTAAGGAACTAAAAGCAGAGGGAGCGATTGTATCTCCTGTACGCTGCAAGTGGGAACCTGCCCAGAAATAATCGGACAGCAAAAAGCTGCACGAACAGACTGTTCATGCAGCTTTTTTATTTCTTTTCCAAACGCATATAATGTATCGGCAGTCCCTGCGACCGGAATTTATCCTCATACTCTGTCGTAATCTCTATAGCTTCCTTCAGAAAAACAGCAGTACTGCCAGAGCTTGCAGTATCTCCATATAGATCAGCAACACAGGCAACCGGCAGAAAACTGCAGGAGTCCGCTTCCTCCTGCGTAAAAGCAAAGAGGTTGTCATTATCTGTTTTAATTTCGATAAAACCTTCTGGCATCAGCGCCTTCATGTAACTCATAAGCCGGCTGCGATATGTAAGACGACGCTTATAATGCCGGTCTTTTGGCCACGGGTCGCTGAAATTAAGATAAATTCCCGCAAGCTCTCCTTCCTGAAACAATTCCCCAATATCATTTACAAAAGCACAGATGATAACAAGGTTTCTGCGGCCGGTTTGCTGTTCTGCCAGCGCCGCCTTTTCCATTGCACGCAGAGCGACCGAAATCTGGCCCTCCACTGCAATATAATTGCGGTTTGGATGAGCCAATGCCTGTCGCAGGGCAAACTGCCCTTTGCCGCATCCAATTTCCAAATAAATTGGATTTTGATTTCCAAAAAATTCCTGCCATCTTCCGAAAAACTTCTGCGGGTTTTCAACCTGATAGGATGCCAGTGCTTCTACTTTTTCTTCTAAATTTTTTGCCCGTCTCTGCCTCATCTTTCTTTTGCCGTTCCGCTCCTTTCACTTTCTTTTCTTCTGTTGCAAGCAGGCATGTTTCTTCTAAAACGCTTCTAAAAGTAAATACTGCTGCTTTAATTTATGCGTTTACTGCTTTGCTATTCAATTACGAGGACTACCGTTCTGCCGTGTTCATACCAGTCGTACAAAAACTTCGCATGACTGGTATAGTTTCTAACACATTTATGCGACAGCGGCACCGTTCCAATCGAACTGGAATACTCGTTGATACCGGGATCAATGCGGCTCCCGTCTTCTGCATATTGATAAGCAGTGGACACTCCGTGTATATACGCACCCGCTGTAAAACGGATTGCATACGGTGCATAACCCTCAATCTCATCCGTTCCATCCTTTAAATAATAAAACTGTGGTTTTTTCTCAATCGCATAATAATATCCAAGCGGCGTCGGCTGATGATATTTTCCTTCTTTTCCCGTTGTCGCAAGGCTGTAGGAAACTATTTTCCATTCAGCGGAAAGTGCCTCCTGCTCTCCTTTTGGAATCGCTTCAAAAGCTGCGATGTTCTGATTGCTTCTGTCAATTGCAATTACCTTGTCAAGCGACAGCAGCGGATCATCCGAAGCCACATACTTCTGCGGTACAAAATAGGAAATCTCGCTTTCCTCTCCTACCAGCGCTACTTCTGAAAGACTGTCTGTTTCCCGCAGTACCAATACGAGCGTACCATCCGGAATATAACGAAAATCACCGTTTCCGCTGCTATCATAATAGCCCGGTGCTGACGCACTGCGCAAATTTCCAAGTGCGTCAGTACTTTTGCCGTTGTAATACGGTGCAGCTCCATTTCTGTTTTTATAATTATCAATATAAGCAACGGTTCCCTTTTCCAGCGCGCTTTTTACCGGCATGATGGCTTCTGCCATTTTGCTAAACTGAAAACTTCTGATTCCGTTTTCAGTCTCATAACTTTCCGGCGTCTCAATCAGATAATCCGTATATTTCAGCGCAAAAATAAAAGTCGGTACGCTGCTTTCTTTGCTCTCTATATCCGAATAGGCTTCTTCATTTTTTTCCGGCTCCTTCTGGTCCGCGCTCTGCTGCCCGGCTGCATGCTCCTCCGGCATCAATATCACCAGCGCCAGCACCATAATGCACAAAATCAGCGCTGCTGTAATCAATTTTCCGTTTTTCATTGAAAAATCCCTTTATACCTCTTTAAATATTTCATAAGAGGATAACCGATTCCGTAGCAGGCGATCAGCTGTCCTGCTGCTACCCAAAGCATCGACAGCGGAAGCGATACAGGTACTGCATACACATAATACAGCATTGCTCCTACGATCACACCGTTAGCCAAAACCGGCGGCAGCGGAACCAGAATCGGTCTGTTCCTCAATATGTATGAAGCTATTGCCGCAATCAGTGATGCCAGACTACCGCAGACAAGATCGGGAAGTCCATAAGGGCTGATTAAATTAGAAACAAGACAGCCGACGAACAATCCCGGAATTGCTGCCGGCGTAAAGAAAGGAAGCACCGTCAGCGCTTCCGAAATTCTAACTTGCATCATACCATAACTGATCGGGGAAAGAACTACAGTCAGCACTGCGTAGACAGCCGCGATAACAGAAGCCTCTATTAAATATTTCGTCTTCATAAAAAATATCTTTCTCCTATAATTATTCCAAGAAACAAAAGCAATAATACGAGCATTGCAAAATCTCTTCCTGCCAGCTTCATCCCGTTCATCCTTGTTCTGTTATCTCCGCCGTGATAACAGCGCGCTTCCATTGCCATTGCAAGTTCCTGTGCAATACGAAAGGCGGAAATAAAAAGCGGAACCAAAATCGGAATCAGGCTTTTTGCGCGGTGAAAAATATTACCGCTTTCAAAATCAGCACCGCGCGCCTGCTGCGCTTTCATAATTTTATCTGTTTCTTCAAGCAGTGTCGGAATAAAACGCAGTGCAATCGTCATCATCATTGCCAGTTCATGCGCCGGTACCTTGAAAATTTTCAGCGGCCGCAAAAGACTCTCAATTCCATCCGTAAGACTAATTGGCTTCGTCGTCAGTGTCAGCAGCGATGACCCCATAATCAGCAGAATCAGCCTCACCGCCATAAAAACGGCAGTCGTCAGACCGTTTTTTGTAATTTTAAGACCCCAAAATAACGTTACAAGCACCTCACCGCTGCCCATAAAAAGGTTCAGTACGAATGTAAAAATAATGATGAAAAAAATTGGCTTCAGCCCGCGTAAAAGGAAGGAAATCGGCACTCTGCTCACAGCAATCGCAAAAAAAACGGCTGCTGCTGCAGTTGCTATCCCAATAAAACTGTCAGCGATAAAAAGCGCTACAATATATGCGATTGTTGCAATTATCTTTATCCTCGGATCCAATCGATGTACAATCGATTCTCCAGGATAATACTGTCCTAAAGTTATATCCCTGATCATCCTTTTTCTCCTAAGAATCTGCATATTTCATCACATGCAGCTTCTATTTCCAAAATATCGGGCCTGATCGATTTCTTTTTATCATGCAGGCGGTGCATAAATTCCGCTACTGGCGGCAGCGAAAGACCGATTTCAGTCAGCCGCTTTTCATCGGAAAAAACCTGCTGCGGACTTCCGGAAAACACCAGTTTTCCTTTGTCCATCACAAGCACTTTATCACAAAGCCTTGCTATATCCGCCATATTATGCGAAACCAGAACCGTAATATTATGTTCATGCATATGAATTTTTTCCGCCATTGCAAGAATATCTTTATGTGCCTTAGGGTCAAGTCCCGCCGTCGGCTCGTCAAGAATCAGCACCTCAGGCTTCATCGCTACGACACCGGCAATTGCTACGCGGCGCTTCTGGCCGCCCGAAAGCTCAAACGGAGACTTCTCCTTGATTTCTTCATAGGGAAGACCGACAAGTGCAAGCGCCTCGCGAACGCGAAGCGCAATATCTTCCTCCGAAAGTCCGAGATTTCTCGGCCCAAAGGCAACATCTTTTTCCACTGTTTCTTCAAAAAGCTGATACTCCGGATACTGAAACACCAAACCGATTTTTTTCCGAATATCCCGCAGTCGACAATCGGGCGATGTAATATCAACGCCTCCAATTACAATGCTGCCGGACTTTGGTTTTAAAAGCCCGTTGAGATGCTGGAGCAAAGTCGATTTTCCGGAGCCAGTATGCCCGATGATTCCGACAAACTGACCGTCTTCGATTGTAAAGCTCACATCATCGAGTGCAACTGATTCATGCGGCAGACCTTCACTGTAGATATGCGTGATGTTTTTTACGATAATACCCATTCTATCAATTCCTCTGCTGCTATAATTTTCTGCGGCACATCAATGCCTCTTGCACGAAGATGCTCCGCAATTTCTACCGCTACCGGCACATCAAGATTTACCGCCCGTATTTTCTCAGGCTGTGCAAAAATTTCTTCCGGTTTTCCATCCATCAGAATGCTGCCCTGATCCATGATAACCACCCGGTCTGCTTCTGCCGCTTCTTCCATAAAATGTGTGATCAGAAGCACTGTGATTCCTTCACCGTTGAGCTTTCTGATAATCTCCATAACCTCACGCCTTCCGGAGGGATCAAGCATTGCTGTCGGCTCATCAAAAACGATACA
>CALXBT010000074.1 GCA_944386585.1 uncultured Clostridia bacterium
TTGACTATGAAATTTTTTGTGATGAAAAAGGAAATGTATTTCCGCAGCAGCGCCGAAAACAGCCGGGAGATTTTATCTGTTTATCTGAAGAAAAAAAAAAAATACAGGATTTGCTGGTGGACAGCAAGGTGCCGCGTGAACAAAGAGACAGCATTCTTTTCGCAGCAGCCGGCAGCGAGATTTTGTGGATGATTGGAGCGGATAGCGGTCTTTGTAGCATATTTCCGGCTAAAAGCCGGTTTACCTCAAAATATCAGGTAACCAGCACGGCAAACCAAGTACTTCTACTTGAAATAAAAATATGATTGTGATAGAATAATTGAATGAATACACAAATAAGCGGCGTAATTTTGGTATCGCCGCACAAAAATCATAGAAGGGGAAAAGATAGAATTGAATAAATTTTTGAGAAATATAGGTGTCTACTTAATTATTTTTGCACTCGTTCTTACGATGGCGTGGCTGTACAGGGGCGGCGCACCGGAGGAGGAAGTGACGGAGATTAAATTTTCACAGCTTGTAACTTATTTGTCAGAAGAAAAGGTTGAAAGCATCAATGTCGGAGAAGTTACTTCAAGCAATGTAAAGCCGCTGGATGGGGAGCTGAAGGATGGGACAAAGTTTACCTGTTATGTGCCGTCGATGACACAGATGAGTATTCTTGACCAAACTTATATTCTGCCGCAGGTGGAGGAAGGGATTATTTCATCGTATACCAGCGAGGAACCGACAGTAACGCCATGGTATATCAGCATGCTGCCGACGCTGATTATTGCAATCGTCATGATTGTGTTTGTCGTAATGATTATGAATCAGCAGGGCGGCGGCAAAGCCATGCAGTTTGGAAAAAGCCGTGCGCGTCTTGCAAAGGACAGTGATCTGAAACAAGTTACTTTTAAGGATGTGGCAGGTCTTGATGAAGAAAAAGAAGAACTTGAAGAGATCGTTGATTTTTTGAAAAGTCCTAAAAAATATAAAGCGCTTGGCGCGAGAATTCCAAAAGGCATTTTGCTTGTTGGTCCGCCGGGAACCGGTAAAACTTATATTTCCAAAGCAACGGCCGGTGAGGCCGGCGTGCCGTTTTTCAGCATTTCCGGGTCTGATTTTGTAGAAATGTTTGTCGGGGTCGGCGCTTCGCGTGTCAGAGATTTGTTTAATGAAGCAAAGAAAAATGCGCCGTGCATTATTTTCATCGATGAAATTGATGCAGTAGGCCGCAAGAGAGGCGCTGGAATCGGCGGAGGCCATGATGAGAGGGAGCAGACCCTCAATCAGATGCTGGTAGAAATGGATGGTTTTGGAGAAAATACGGGTATCATTATTCTGGCTGCAACGAACAGGCCGGACATCCTTGACCCGGCGCTTCTACGGCCGGGTAGATTTGATAGACAGATTGTCATTGGTATTCCGGATATTAAAGGCAGAGAAGAGATTTTTAAAGTACATTCTAAAAATAAGCCGCTGGATGAAGATGTTAATCCGAAAGTACTTGCAAGAAGAACACCGGGCTTTACACCGGCGGATATTGAAAATCTGATGAATGAGGCGGCGCTGCTTACAGCAAGAAGAAACGGACTCAAAATCAGAATGGATGAAGTTGAAGAGGCGATTACAAAGGTCATTGCAGGACCGGAAAAAAAGAGCCGCGTTATTTCGGAAACTGAAAGAAAACTTACAGCTTATCATGAGGCAGGGCATGCGATTGTGGCGCGCGCATTGCCTAATACGGATCCGGTTCATCAGATTACGATTATTCCGAGAGGATCAGCCGGCGGGTTTACGATGATTCTTCCGAAAGAAGATAAATACTACGGAACGAAAATTAAGATGCAGGAGCAGATTATTCATCTTTTAGGAGGCCGGGTAGCGGAAAAATTGACGCTGGACGATATTTCTACCGGAGCTTCTAATGATATCATGAGAGCGACGGAACTGGCGCGTGATATGGTAACAAAATATGGATTTTCAGAGAAACTGGGTCCTGTTTGTTATAGTGCGAGCGACGAAGTATTTCTTGGCAACGACTATCACTCACGTAAGAATTATTCGGAGGAGGTAGCTGCTGAAATTGATGAGGAAATCAGACGCATTGTAGAAGAAGGCTTTGCAGAGGCAGAGCGTATTTTAACAGAGAATATTGACAAGCTGCATACAGTAGCCGCAGCGCTTCTTGAAATTGAAACGCTTGACGGTCAGCAGTTTGAAGCGCTTTACAGCGGAGAACTGACGGCCGAAGGTCTTGCAGAGCAAGTAAGGGCCAGAGATGAAAAGATACAGAAGGCGAATGCAAAAGAAGCCGCAGAAAGACAAAGACTTCTTGCAGAGGAAGAGGCGAGAGAGGCTGCAGAAAGAGCAAATGTTCAGATGATTCAGCAGCGGCAGGATGAAGAACTTGCGGAAGCGATTCGGGCATTAAGAGCAGGGAATCCGGTGCGGCCAGACAGGTTAGACAGCAGTGAAATGCCGGAGCAAGAGGGACAGAAAACACCGCAGAACGGGGAAAATACGGAAGAAGAGAGCGAGAAAAAGTAGCAGGCTTGTAGCGAAGCGGCAATAAAGAATGAATGGAGAAACCAGAATGAAGGTTACAGTAAGAGAGATTCTGCAAATGGATATTCTGAAAGATGCCAAGATACTTGCGGGCACAAGGGGCCTTGATGTGCGCATCAGAAATGCCTCTGTTCTGGAGGGTGTTGACAGCAAAGAAATCATTTCTTACGCCGGCCGGCCGGGAGAACTTGTTGTTTCGGGGTTTTTCCATGTGAAAGATGATATTGAAAAACAGTGTCGGATTATCAGAGCGCTTCATGAAACGGGGTGTGCTGCACTCGTGCTGATGCATGTTGGCAAAGTGCTTCCTTCTGTCTCACAGCAGATGATCGATACAGCGGAAGAAACAGGACTTCCGCTCCTTTCTCTTGAAAAGGAAGGAATGGCATGTTCTGATGTAGCCCGTGATGTTTCGTCGGAACTGGTATATGGCGATAATTTTGGAAATCGACTGATTAGTAATACGATTTTTCATCTGCTGAATTTCGAAAAACATTCTAATTTTCAGGAGGCAATTAAAGAAGCTGCTGTCAATAACGATTTCCAAATAATCATTTTATCGGAGGACTTCAATCCGATCCTTTCTGTGGAAACGCGGCACCGTGTGAGCATTGAAGAAGCAATCCGTATTGGCAGAAGCCGCAAGATGAATGATTCTTCGGTATATACGCTGGTTGATGTTAACGGTGTTTTAACATACTGGGGACCGGTAATGATTAACGATGAAAAACATTATATGTTCATCGTTGATAATGAAGATTGCTATTCGGCAAACGAAATTACAAAGCTGGCTGAAATTATTGAACTGGCGATTGGAATGTGGAAATATACGCCGGAGCGGGATGCGAGGGCAGAGCTGATTAAAGCACTGAAACGAGGAAATAAGAGTCTGGCTTACAGTCTCCGTGAAGAAGCTGGAATTAAAGGAGAGGAAATTCTTTGCGTTTTTTATGCGCGCGGGATTGAAACGCCGGAGGGACGCGAAATCATCGCTAAATTTGAACAGAATGAAAAACTGCGCGTGATGAAGGTCGCAGAGGGGGAGGAAACCTACGGAATCATTCTGACACCTGTAATGGGGACGGATGAAGATATGGCCGGAAAGCGCAGTAAGTGCAACGATTTGTTCAATCAGCTGAAAGCAGAAAATGCTGTTCATATTTTTAATGTAATCGGCATTGAAGGGATTGAAAGCGCGGCTGATGCATACCGTCTAATCAGCGAAACATGGTCATTTGTGGAAAGTGTTTTTCCGTACAAGCGTGTATTTACTAAATATGAGATGGTGCTTGTCAGCAATTGCATTAACATTCAGCTGCAAGGAGGCTATGTAAAAAAGAATTATATGGATCTGCTGGAACCGTTTAAAGAGGCAGGCGAAAACAAAGGAAGACAGCTTTTGGAAACTTTAGAGACTTTTGTGCTTGATGCTGGCATGAACAGTGCTAAAACAAGCGAATTTATGGGGATCCATACAAACACAGTGCAGTACAGACTGAAAAAAATAAACGATGTTTTGAGTGCGGAAATTACAGGAAATCGTGTTATTCCAGGTCTGACGATTGCACTCGCACTCAAACGCCTTGAAAAAGTTGTAAAATAAGAGGAAATAAGATTTGTACAGCAATGGAACAGTATAGCGAAGAGGCAAAACGATTCAGAATCAAAATTGATATAGCAGTGGCAGTGACGATAATTTTTTTATGCGCCGCTGCTTTTTGTTCGTACAGTTATGGCCTTTTATCGGATGAGGAGGATGTGCCGCGCGTGATCGCACACGGCGGCGGTATGGTCTGCGGATATGAGACAACGAATTCGCTGGAGGCTGTGAAACAGTCGATTGCGGCTGGATATACGATGATTGAACTTGATATGCTGCTGACCGCTGATGAAAAAATTGTGGTGGTGCATGATTTTGGACCGGGCTGGACGAAAAAATATTTGGGCGTAAGTTTTCAGGAACGCCCGACGGAGGAAGAATTTTTGCAGCAGTCAATCTGTGAGAATTTTACTGCAATGTCTTTTGATATGCTGACGGAGGTGCTTGATGAGCATCCTGATGTGCGGATTGTAACGGACTGCAAGGAGGATGCAGGAGAACTTCTTTCAAAGATTGCCCGGGAGTATCCGGATTATGTCTGTCAGATTGTGCCGCAGATATATTATTATTATCAATATGAACAAGTAGCACGGATGGGTTATCAGGATATAATTCTTACGCTGTACTCAATGAATTACTGGAATTATGAGAGACTGCTTTCATTTGTGCAGGAAAACGGTTTATTTGCAGTAACAGTTGGGATTGATTCGGCAAACGAAGAAATTGCTTATCGGCTGGCAGAGGATGGGGTGCGTGTTTATATGCATCCGGTGAATAATTTTGAGAAAGCAGTATTTTTGCTTGAAAGAGGAATTTACGGTGTGTATTCAAGTGTACTTGCCCCTGACGAGCTGTCCGACGACGAGAGGAATCTTTATTTTCTGGATCCAATCAGTGGAAAAAGGCTGGAAGATGTCACGCTCAGCGCAAGCTTGGAGGAGAAAATAAAAGAACTTTCTATATATGACCGTATTTCCGGCAGAGTGATTGCCGGTGCGGGCAGTATTCCGGAAACGGGCAATATTTTTACTGAAGAAGGATCAGAGGCTGCTAAGGTGCTGTATTTTGTAAACGGTATGCAAATGTCGCAGCAGTGTCTTGACAGTCTGCCGGATGGGATTCATACTTTGGTAATTCGTCTAACGGAAAGCGGAAGTAAAAATACACAGTGTATTTCTGATGGCACAGAGTATCTTTTGTATAAAGGTGGTCCGGCCGGCGGAAAATATCTGCGTATTGCAGAGCAGAAAAACGGATACCGCCTTTGTACTCTGCGAAAATATCCGCAGTTGGCTGATAGGCTTTCCGGGTACAGTATTCTTGATGCAGCGGGAAAAGCACTTCTTCTGCGTTCTGTGATTATGGCGGAGGGAGAGTACGGATATTATGAATCTGGTGAACTGAAGGAATTCCGAATTTCTAAATACGATGTGATTACACCGAAATATGACAGGCGGCCAGGCTCGGAAACAATGGTAATAGCTCCAGCATCAGTGCAGAAGCGCTATGCAGGGAGAGATTATATCGCCTATGAAAATGTTTTGATTTATCTGCCTGAGGGTACAAAGCTTACGCAGCAGGAACGGACAGATCTGGGCAAAGCAGCACAATACATATTTTATGACTGGAACAGGGCAAAGGAGGAAATCTATGCTACTTGCATTTGATGTTGGAAATACGAATATCGTTCTGGGCGTATTCAAGGAAGGAAAACTTATCCAGGACTGGCGGTTGGAAACAGATAACCAGAAAAGCGCCGATGAATATGGAATGGTAATTAATCAGCTTTTTCAGTATGAAGGTCTTGATCCCAAAGAGGTAAAGGATGTCATTATTTCAACGGTAGTACCGTCGGTTTTATATACGCTTCAGCATTTATCAAGAAAGTATTTTGGCTGTAAGGCGATTGTAATAGAGCCGGGCGTGAAAACAGGACTTTTGATCAAATATGACAATCCAAAGCAAGTGGGAGCTGACAGAATTGTTAATGCTGTGGCGGCGTATGCAAAATACGGCGGTCCGCTGATTGTGATTGATCTTGGTACGGCGACAACTTTCTGTGCAATTACTGACAAAGCGGAGTATCTTGGCGGAACGATTGCACCGGGACTTAAAATTACATCCGAAGCATTGGTAGAAAAAACGGCGAAGCTGCCGAAAGTAGAGCTGGAGGAGCCGGGACATGTGATTTGCAAAAATACGATACAGTCTATGCAGTCGGGACTCGTATACGGCCACATGGGGCTTGTGGATTATGTAGTAAAAAAAATGAAAAAGGAGCTTTCAGAACTTTGCGGCGAAAAACCGGTGAAGGTTATTGCAACCGGCGGTATGGCAAGTATGATTGAAAGCGGCGTCGACTGTATTGATATCGTGGACAGAATGCTTACGCTGGAGGGCCTTCAGATGATTTATGAAAAAAACCGCAAAGAGCGTGAAAGAAGAAAAGGTTTTGAGGGGAACGGAGAAGCCGCAAAGCGTGAATGTGAGAAAAACAGCTTTATAGAGAAATAAAAAAGACAGCCTTATCCGGGAATCTCATAAAAGATTACGAAATTCACTGATAAGGCTGTGCTGTATTTAGAAAGGAAACAGCAGGGAAGATGATTACGTATGTAGAGCATACATTTAAGCCTGTATATAACTGCGATTCAAAAGTGTTGATACTCGGCACGATGCCATCGGTTAAATCGAGAGAGCAGGGATTCTATTACGGTCATCCGCAGAATCGTTTTTGGAGAGTACTTGCACAGATTGTCGGAGATTTAGCTTTAGAACAGAGCGGGACAAAGAAAGAAGTGCCGCAGTCGATTGATGAGAAACGCAGGATGCTGCTTTCAGGCGGCATCGCTGTGTGGGATGTCTTGACCGCCTGCGATATTGAAGGTTCAGACGACAGCAGTATTCGCAATCCGCAGCCGGCAGAAATCGGAAGTGTGCTGGATAATACGGATATTAAAGCAATCTTTTGCAATGGGGATAAAGCCTATAGGCTTTATTTAAAATTCTTTGGGGAAACAGCCGCTAAGCAAGGCTGGCCTCCGGTAAAAAAACTGCCTTCTACTAGTCCGGCTAATGCGGCATGGAGTTTTGAGCGTCTTACAGATGCATGGCGTGCAGAGCTTTGGCCGTTTTTGACGAAGAATGGTAAAAAAGACGGTACAAACACGGAAAAATAAGAATTGTAAGGAAGGAAAAGTAAGCAGGAGGGTACAGAAAGAAAAGATGGAGATGAGAGCAGGCACCAAAAGAGATGATATTGTACAGCAGCGATTATGGATGAGGCACATGGCAGGGCGGCGTCAGGTGACAGCTTTGATTTTTGCGCTGCTCATAGCAAGCTTTTTTATGGCAGGCTGCACGGAAAGAGGAGATGATGAGGAAGCAGGCGGAAAACTCCAAAATCAAGAGATAGGTGAATATGCGCTGATAGTCGGTGATACAATTTTTGAATTAGGCGCATCGCCGGAATTTGGCGATGAAAAAGAAAGTTATTTGATGGAAGAATTTGCGGAAGAATTTCCGTTTCCGGCTTCTCGTGTTTATAGAGATGAGATGCTGGAAATCAGAGTGTTTACCGGTACTTCTGATCATACTGAAGAAGACAGCGGGGAGAGTCTTTTGGATGATGAGGCAGAAAGAATTTATTTGATACGGGCAAAAGAGGGAGAGACAGCGCGCGGAATTGGAATCGGCGACAGCTTGTCGGAAGTAAAGGAAGTGTATCCGGAAGCTGTATTTTTTTCAGGCAGTGTTATCAGTCAAACAGGGGAACAACTGGAAAATACCCGTATTTACCGCTTTTATAAAGAGGATGATGAAACCAATAATTATATTGATTTTTATATGAGCAGAACTGCTCCTGAAGGAGCGGAGAAAGAAAATGCA
Source organism: uncultured Clostridia bacterium (assembly GCA_944386585.1). GTDB lineage: Bacteria > Bacillota > Clostridia > Peptostreptococcales > Anaerovoracaceae > QAKD01. The sequence continues at coordinate 8,039 of CALXBT010000074.1, forward strand.
GGCAAGCTTTGGCATGTAACAATGCTGGAGATTTCGGATGCACTTGATGCTTCGCGTGAAGTGCAGGAGGAAGGTATTTTGGGAGATACGCAAATACATATTGAAATGCTGGATAATAGAAATACTCGTATTTTCCGGGAAAATGAAGACGGCAGCGAAGAAGAAATCTTCCTTTTTTCCGGCAGTATTGAGCAGGCGGACCTTGATAACGACCTTTTGCCGGAGCTTTTGTGTTATGGGAGTCAGAGTAATCGAAAAACACTGATGGTCATTGATCAGATTGACGGTGAAATAGCAGCGGTTGATGTAAATGAATCACTTGGAAGTACTTTTTCGGACTATGCGGGGCAAATTGCAAATATTCAGGAGCAATACAGAAATTGTATTTTAGCAGGGTTTGAACAAACGGGCGGGCAGCTGCGGAGCGAGCTTTATGATTATCATGACGGAAAATTTACTTACCGAAATACGCTGGAGGATGCGCTGCAAAAATAGATGGCAGGATAATTCCGGCGGTGCATGCCGCAGAAATGAGAAACATAATAAGCAGCAGGATGAGTGAGAAAATGATAAAGGATAATAAAAGAAACAGCAGAATTTTGAAGATAGGAAATCTTATGCCGGAAAATCCGTTTTTTCTGGCTCCGATTGCAGGAATTACCGATGCACCGATGCGCCGCATTGCGCGAGAGTTTGGTGCTGCGCTTGTCTATTCTGAGATGATATCTGCAAAAGGTTTGCTGTACGGCGATAAGAATACAGAGCGGATGCTTACGATATATGAGGAAGAAAAGCCGGTAGCGTATCAAATCTTTGGCTGCGAGCCGGAAGCGGTAGAAAATGCTGCGCGCGTATTGGCGGGAAGACAAAATGCACTGCTTGATATCAATATGGGCTGTCCTGTTCCTAAAATCGTAAAAAACGGCGAGGGTGCGGCTATGATGAAAAATCCGGATCTCGTATATAAAGTAGTGGAAGCTGCCGTACGCGGCGTCAAAAAAGGTGCGGAGGAATTTAATGCTGTATTGAAACCGGTAACTGTAAAAATGCGCATTGGATTTACAGCTGATACACTGAACGCCGTAGAAGTAGCACAAGCGGCAGAAGCTGCCGGCGCAGCAGCGGTAGCGGTGCATGGCCGCACACGAGAGCAGTATTACAGCGGTACAGCTGACTGGCAGGAAATTGCAAGGGTTAAAGCATCCGTAGATATACCGGTCATTGGAAACGGAGATGTTTTTACAGGTGAGGATGCTGTTGCAATGCTGGAGGAAACGGGATGCGATTTTGTGATGATTGCACGCGGTGCTCTTGGCAATCCATGGATTTTTCGCGATGCGCTGGCATTATACCAAAATGAAGAAAAGCCCCTGCCCCCTGCCCCGGAAGAACGCATTGACATGTTGATCCGGCATTTTGATGATTTACTTGCTTTAAAAGGAGAATATGCCGGTGTGCGTGAAATGCGCAAGCAGGTCGGATGGTATCTGAAAGGGATTCGGGGTGCGGCTGAAGTGCGCCGCCGGGTAAACGGCATTACGGACGCTATGGAATTAAAGACAGTTTTTGAAAGTTTAAAGCAGCGGGAAGTGCGGTAAAAAAGTAGAGAAAAACAGACGAGGCCGGCTCTTTGGCCTCTAAAAAGCGGAGGAAAAAATGATAAGACAGATTATACAAATAGACCGGGAAAAATGCAGCGGCTGCGGAATCTGTGCTGAGGCTTGCCATGAGGGAGCGCTGGGAATTGTCGATGGAAAAGCAGTGCTTCTGCGTGATGATTACTGTGACGGACTGGGAGATTGTCTGCCGGCTTGTCCGATGAACGCAATCAGCTTCGTTGAGCGGGAGGCGGCTGCATATGATGAAAAAGCTGTACTGGCTAATTTAGAAGAGAAAAGGAAAAAAGCGCCTGCTGAATTGAGCTTTTCAAAGAAGGAGACATCGTGCGCTTCCTCAGAGCTTTCACAGTGGCCAGTACAGATAAAACTGATGCCAGTGTCAGCACCGTATTTTGAAGGGGCTGATCTACTCGTTGCGGCGGACTGCACTGCTTACGCTTACGGCAGTTTTCATGATGATTTTATGCGGGGAAGGATTACAGCGATTGCTTGTCCGAAATTAGACGGGGTATCTTACAGTGAAAAGCTATCTGAAATTTTCAGTCAAAATGAAATCAAAAGCATAACTTTGACACGCATGCAGGTACCATGCTGCGGCGGGCTTGAAAACGCGGTGAAAACTGCGCTTCATATTGCAGAAGAGGCTGACGGCAGAAAAATCCCGCTGCGGGTTGTAACAATTTCGACGGATGGAAGAATCCTTGATCAGCAGTATTTTTAACGGTAAATTTGACAATTTACGGATACTTTTTCCTTGCTGATTTTCAGTGCGGGTGATATGATTAGTAAGGCGATACTTACAGATCTACAGCATTGGATGTTAAATCAGCGGAAAATGGAAAATATCAGACCAGTTTTCCTGCAAATACAAAAATCAAGAAGGAGACAGAAATGATAAAATATCAGAGCACAAGAGGCAGTGTTAAAAAATTGACTGCCGCCGGCGCTATTATCGCCGGAATTGCAGAAGATAAAGGGCTTTATGTACCAGAGGAAATCCCATCTTTGCCCGAAAAATTTTCTTCGATGAGAGGCATGAAATACAAGGAAGTTGCGCACAGCATTATCAAGGCTTTTTTTAGCGATTATACCGATGAAGAAATGAAAGCCTGTGTCAGCGGCGCTTATGACGGTAAATTTGAAGCAGATGATGTGGTGCCGGTAGTAAAAGCGGGAGACGCTTATTTTTTAGAACTGTATCATGGCAGAACAGCGGCGTTTAAGGATATGGCACTTTCAATTCTTCCGTATCTTTTAACAACGGCGGTAAAGAAGGAAAACGAGGAAGCAAAGATTTGTATTTTAACGGCTACTTCTGGGGATACCGGGAAAGCGGCACTGGAAGGATTTGCTGATGTGCCGGGCACGGAGATTGTTGTCTTTTTCCCCAATAAAGGTGTCAGCGAGGTGCAGGAGCGCCAAATGGTGAGTCAAGAGGGGGCAAATACGCATGTTTTTGCAATTAACGGGAATTTTGATGATGCACAGACGGGCGTAAAGAAGATTTTTAATGACGATGCTTTCGCGGAAAAGCTGAAAGAAACAGGATGCAGACTTTCTTCAGCCAATTCTATCAATATTGGGCGACTTGTACCGCAGGTGGCGTATTATGTATACGGTTATATGAAGCTGATCGAACAGGGAGTAATAGAAGACGGTGATCTGATCAATGTAGCGGTGCCGACCGGCAATTTTGGAAATATTCTTGCTGCTTATTATGCGAAACAGATGGGTGTTCCAATTGATAAGTTGATCTGCGCCTCTAATAAAAATAAGGTGCTGACAGATTTCATCAATACTGGAAGATACGATGTAAGAAGAGAATTTTATATGACGAATTCGCCTTCGATGGATATCTTGATTTCCAGCAATTTGGAAAGACTGCTCTATCATCTGTCGGGTGGAGACGGTATGAAAATTAAGGAGTTGATGGAGGCACTGGATACAAAAAAATCATATGAGATTGATGAAACGATTCGGGCTGGTCTGACTGATTTTTACGGCGGTTTTTGTAATGTAGAGGAGACAAATGAAGCAATCGGCAGAATGTTTTCTGAAAATGGCTATCTGATAGATACGCATACAGCGGTTGCATACAAGGTATATGAGGATTATAAAAAGGAAACCGGAGATACAAAACCGACACTGATTGCATCGACTGCCAGTGCATATAAATTCGCTGAAAGCGTATGTGAAGCGATTGGACTTCCAAAACAGGAAAACGGTTTTGCAGCTGTTGCTGCTTTGAAAGAAAAGACAGGTGTTCGCGTGCCGTCTGGTTTGAAAGACCTTGAAGAAAAGGAAATCCGCCATAAAGATGTAATTGACATTAACGAAATGCCGGAGGCAGTATATAATTCTGTGAAGTAAGGGAGAAAAGAGACATGAAAAACAGCATGTCTCTTTTTTTATCGGCTGCTTTCCTGATTCCTCTGGGAATTTTAAGCTGTCTTTTTTACATATATTATGGTACAATGATAAACATACATTTTATCAGAACAATAGAATGATTTAAGCAAATAAAGGAAGAATAAAAACATGGGAATCGGAGAAACACTTCTGATTAGCATTGGCCTCGCAATGGACGCGGTCGCAGTATCAATGACAAACGGTATGGTCTACAGAGATCTGAAAGTCAGGCATTACATAGCAATGCCGCTTTTATTCGGCGCTTTTCAGGGCTTTATGCCGCTTTTGGGCTTTTATGCCGGCAGTATCTTCTCTGAGCTCTTAGACCGTTATTCAGGCATTGTAATTCTCATCATACTCGGACTGATCGGGGGTAAAATGATATACGAAGGCATTGCCCATAAGGATGATGAGGAATTAAAACCGCATTTAACGCTGCCGGTTCTGTTTTTCCAGTCGGTCGCAACAAGCATTGATGCGTTTGCAGTTGGAGTTGCTTTTACTGCAATGAAGGTAGCTATTTTGCCTACGGTTTCTTCCATCGCAGTCGTTACGGCAGTATTGGTTATAGCGGCTATTCTTATCGGAAGGAAAGCCGGCGATTTGCTTGGTTCAAAAGCGGAGATACTGGGTGGCGTGATTCTCATTATTATTGGTATAAAAGGCATGGTTTAAGAAATAAAAAAGTTTGACACAGAAAAAAAGTACAGACAGGATTGTGGAATTATGAAAAGAATTATTATTGCATCACAGAACAAACATAAGATACAGGAGATAGAGGCGATTACGAAAAAGTTTGGAATGCTTCTTGTCTCCCGAGATGAAGCAGGAGTACCGGAGATTGAAGTAACGGAAGACGGAAAAACTTTCGAGGAGAATTCCTATAAAAAAGCATATGAGATTATGAAACTGTCGGGAGAGATAACGATTGCTGATGATTCGGGACTTTCGGTTGACGCGCTTTGCGGCGCACCGGGAGTTCACTCTGCCCGTTTTGCGGGGGAACATGCACAGGATCATGAAAATAATGAGAAACTGCTCTTTCTGCTTTCTGCGGTGCCGGAGGAAAAACGAACAGCGAAATTTATATCTGTTATTACGATGCTTTATCCGGACGGCAGTAAAATTGTAGCGCGCGGAGAGTGCCCCGGACATATTCTTTTTGAAGGACGGGGCAGCGGTGGTTTTGGATATGATCCGCTCTTTGTTCCTGAAGGCTTTGGTAAAAGCTTTGGAGAACTCTCAGCAGAAGAAAAAAATCAGATCAGCCATCGTGCGCGTGCGCTTGCTGAATTGGAGAGACAGCTGTTATGTCGAAGCAGAGATTAGCGGCACTTTTTGCCTCAGGCTATAAACAACTAAATGACCCATATTATCAAGGATTTGCAGCACAGGTTGCTTTTTACCTGCTTTTGTCTGTGATTCCGACGATTATTCTCCTCTCTCAAATACTTGGAGTATTTTCTATTTCTATTGAAATTCTAAAAACATGGATTGCCGGTTATGTAACAGGAGAGGCGGCGGAAATGATACTTGGCCTTTTTGATTATGTTCCATCGGGCGCCGCAAGTGCGGCCTTTGTTGTCGTTGCTCTCTGGTCTGCTTCCCGCGCGCAGTTTGCGATGCTCCGCATTACAAATTACACTTTCAGTGCAGGAAGCACGACGGGAATGGGATACCTGCGCGAGCGGATTCGTGCTGTCATCACAATGGTTATTACGCTCTTTACTGTAACATTTGCACTAGTGGTACTCGTTTATGGTCAGGCAATTTTAGCGGTACTGCTTTCTACAATACTTAAAAATGCACAGATCCTTGAATATATCAATGAATTTTGGAATGTAATCCGCTGGCCTTCTGCAACTGCAATGTATTTTTTGATGGTTAGTTTTAATTATTATGTTCTTCCAACGAAACGGGTGCGGTTTCGTACAATTCTCCCGGGCAGTATTGTGGCCTCCGCCGGAATGCTCATTATGACGGGGCTTTTTTCTTTGTATCTTGAAAGCATCGCAAATTATGATATCATTTACGGTTCTTTAGCATCCATCGTGGCGTTGCTTTTTTGGCTGTATCTGATTGGATGGGTACTGGGACTTGGCATTATTTTTAACAAAGCGTGGGCAGACACAAAAATGAATTTCTAAAGAAAAAGTAAAAAAATTTTGTGCAATTTTGAATTTTATGATATAATGATGCTACACGTAAATGGGAAATGCTGTCTGGGAACAGAAAGAGACGAAACAACGCACATGTGCAGTAATTACAATAGCACATGGAAGAAAATTTATACTACAAAGATGTAATTATTGAGGCAAGTGGATATACTGTTACTTTGCCGGCAGCTGCCGCAGCGGCGGTATTGGTGATAGTAACTTTTTTATTTGCGGCAATTTTTTTTGTTGCTTTTTTACGGGAGCGACATCGTTTTTTAGAGAGGCAGGAGCTGCTGACAAGAGCGCTAGAGGAGAATGTAAAAATTTCCCAAGCAGCGGAAATGGCGAAGAACCAACTGCTTTTTAAGATTATACATGATATCAAAACGCCGATTAACAGTATTCTCGGGTCTGTTAAAATGGTACGAGAACACAGGGATGATTCAAAGATTCTTTTGCAGTATATTGACAGAATTTCGGTTTCTTCAAACCATTTAATGCATCTGTCAGACAATGTACTTGATATGTCAAAACTACTTTCCGGCAGGAATGAATTAAAAAAGACGACTTTCACGCTGGATAAGCTGGTTGAAGACTGTATTTCAGTGGCAAGAGGACAGGCTTCGGGTCAGAAAATTGTATTTCAAAAAGAATATCGTCAAATCTCACACGGGCTTCTTTTCGGAGATGAAACGAAGCTTCGACAGGTGATTATCAATATCCTTACAAATGCGGTAAAATTTACACCGGATTATGGAAAGATTCTGCTGCGTGTAACAGAGACTTCTGTAGCAAACGGAAGAGTGCAGTGCCTCTTTGAAATAAAAGACACTGGTATTGGAATGAGCAGTGAATTTCAGCGTCGTATGTTTGACCCTTTTGAGAGAGAATGCCAGCAACCGTCGAAAAACGACAACGGAGCAGGACTCGGCATGACAATTGTCAAAGAGTATGTTGATTTAATGGGCGGCAAAATCGAGGTTGATAGTGAGATCAACAAAGGTACATGTTTTAAGATATCCCTTATTTTAGAAACGAGAGAACCGCTCATCGGGCAGATTGCCGTACTGGAAGAAAAACACCATGACTTATCCGGAATGAGAATTCTGCTGGCAGAGGATAACCGCATCAGCAGAGAAATGACAAGCAACTTGCTGGAGGAATACGGTGCTATTGTGCTGGCAACGGAGAACGGGAAATATGCAACAGATTCCTTTGCAGTATCTCGGTATGGAAGCTTTGATGCTGTTTTGCTTGATTTAGTCATGCCGGAATGCGATGGTATTACAGCGGCCAGACAGATACGGGCACTTAAACGCTCTGATGCAGAGACGGTGGCTATTATCATGATGACGGCGACGGATTCAGAGCGCGATTTGCATGCGGCGCTTGCCGAAGGTGTTGATAGAATCATTGCCAAACCTGTTGATTACGATGTACTGATTTGTATTCTGCAAGAGGCATATGCACAGAACAAGGACAAGTCATCAGCATTGCCAAAGGAATTTTGAAAATAAGCAAAGATTGAAGAATTGCAAAGAATTTGTCAGCGGCTGTGAATAGATAATGGTGACAGTTTTTTGATTTTATAAAGAGATAAATTTTGGAGAAGCGCAGGATATTTAAATAAAAGACTGGCCGATGGTGGGAGAAAACAAAGAAGCAGTGATGCACCGCCGGCCGGTCTTTTTTAGGTTTTGAGACTGTATCTTTTGACAGAAATGGGTAAAGCGGATATAATGATGCTGAAATAGCAGGCGTTTTGTTTATTGATGAAAAAGAAGGAGGAAGAAATATGGAGATTAGAAAGGTAACGGCAATGTATCTAAGCTGTACGGGAACGACCAAAAAGGTGGTTGAGGCGATAGCAAGAAGTACGGCGGACAAGCTGGGAGCAGAATACGCGGTCTTTGATTTTACACTGCCAAAAGCGCGTGAATCAGCATGCGAGTATGGTGCAGGAGAGCTGGTCATCTGCGGCACGCCTGTATACGCAGGGCGGGTTCCGAATTTATTTCTTCCATATTTAAAAGAAAAGATAAAGGGGAAAGGCGCACTGGCTGTACCGGTCGTGCTTTTCGGAAACCGCAATTTTGACGATGCATTGAGCGAGCTTCGGGATTTGTTGTCAGCAGCAGGTTTTTGTACAATTGCGGCCGGCGCGTTTGTAGGCGAACATTCATTTTCGGAAGTGCTCGGAGCCGGCCGGCCAGACGGTGAGGATATGAAAAAAGCGGAGCAGCTTGCGGTCCTTACCGCCGAACGTGCAAAAAAAATACCAGAATCATATCTTGATGACCAGAACGGACTTTGCAAGAAGAAGCAGACAGGTGATGTGCTGGCGGACTTTTCAGTACCGATTTCAGTACCGGGAGCGTCTCCGGCCGAAATTTATTATACACCGCGTGACCGGCATGGGAAACCGATTGATATTAGAAAGGTAAAGCCAAAAACAAGCGAAGGATGCAAAGCGGCGGAGGGCTGCCGTATTTGTGCGGAGATTTGTCCGATGGGTGCGATTGATTTTGATGACCCTAGTCAGATTAAGGGCATTTGCATTAAGTGCGGAGCGTGTATTAAAAAATGTCCGCAGAAGGCTAAATACTACGATGATCAAGGGTATCTTTACCATAAAACGGAACTGGAAGAAATATATACGCGTCGTGCGGAAAGTACCGTTTATTGAGAGGTGATTGGAGATTTAGCCGGCTTTTTGAGGATAGAATGGCAGGGCGTGCTTTTAAATTTTTCGGAGAGATTAAGAATTTTGTAAGAAAGCAGTTTGGTTTTTTGTAAGATTTCATGGATATGATGAAAGTGCAAAAGGGAAAATAGCCGGATTGACAGAAAAAGTGAAAAACGAAACGAATAGAAAAGGACTGCACGGAAAAACGAAAGAAAGAGTAGGAGAGGCAAACTTGAGCATGAACATTCTGGTATGTGACGATGACAAAGAAATTGTAGGGGCGATAGAAGTGTATCTCAAAAATGAAGGATATACTGTTTTCAAGGCGTATGATGGACTAGAGGCACTTGATGTGCTCGATAACAATGAAATTCATCTTGTTATTATGGACATTATGATGCCGAAGCTTGACGGCATGAGAACGACGATGCGCATTCGGGAGGAGCGGAATATTCCTATTATTATGCTTAGTGCTAAAAGCGAGGACTACGATAAGATTACAGGACTGAATATCGGTGCAGACGATTATATTACAAAACCGTTTAATCCTTTGGAGCTGATTGCGAGAGTGAAGTCGCAGCTTCGTAGATATGTCAATCTCGGCAGCATGGAGGTGAAAAAAGGAATTTTCAAAACAGGGGGACTTGAAATCGACGATGAACAGAAGACCGTCATGCTGGACGGGCAGCAGATTATCGTTACTCCGATTGAATTTGGCATTCTGAGGCTACTGACGGAAAATGCCGGAAAAGTATTCAGCATGGACCAGATTTACGAAAAGGTCTGGAAAGAGCCGGCTTACAATCCGGAAAACACAGTAGCTGTTCATATTCGCCGAATTCGGGAAAAAATTGAAATCAATCCAAAAAATCCGAAATATTTAAAGGTGGTGTGGGGAATTGGATACAAAATCGAAAAAATTTAGCGCAAATACAGGACTCCGTGTCGTTGTATTTCTTTTATGTATCGTGATGGCGACGATTTCTGTAATGGGAATTGTAATGATGGGTGCAAGCATGAGTCAGACCTCTTATATGGAATTTTCGTCGCTGTTTCATCATAAAGACTATATAGACAGCATGGAATTTGAGCAGGAATTTGACAGGAAGGCAGACACTCTTTTATATCTTCTTGAAGAATATGGAAGTGAAGCAAATATTGAAGCGGGCGGTAGCATTGATTCTTCTGAGCTGAAGCAGGCCGTTAATGAGCTGTATTGGAGTGGAAGCACTCGCATCGGCGGCCAGCTGATTGAGGCAAACTATGATTATGAAGGGTATGAGTCAGATGTGGAACTTGAAGGAGAGGCGTTTGAAGCATTTACGGCAGCAAATGCGCCGCAGCTTGAGGTAATTAAAGATTCTCTGATTGCGGCGGATCTGAGGGGATTTCGGTCGGCAAAACAGCATTTGGACGAGACGGAAGGGTTCTTTTATTTCGTTTCGGACGGCAGTAATACAATTACGAATCTAAGCGGTAGCACAGCAGCACCGGAGGTGGCAGCGCGTTTTGGTGAATTTCCGGCTTATTTGATCTATGATAACGGGAATTTTGAAAAAAATCCAAGAAGTGATGAATATTATTATTATCATGGATACGGAGATATGTATCTGGAGGAAGAACTTGCTCCATACTTCGGACAGAATCTTGTTCTGGGAGTTGGATTTAACGAACAGTATCTTTCTATGATGAGCGAGGAATACAGCAGGACGCAGGTAGCAATGACAAGATGGCTTCCGGTAGTGTTTGGAAGTGCGGCGATGGCACTGTTTCTTCTAATCTGGCTGATGGTAACGACAGGTCCGAAACAGCCGGACGGCAGCAGGAAACTTTATATGATAGATAGAATCTGGACTGAGGTACAGTTCCTCGCGATGGGAACAGCGGCTACCTGTGCGGGAGCACTGTGCATAGAGTCGATGTACTATGCGTATACTTATTCGCATTTGAGGGGAATAGGATCACAGAGCGCAGCCGGTTATCTTCCGACGGAAGTGATGTCATGGGAAATTCTTTTGATGCTGGCGGGCTTTGCTATCACGGCAGCGATTGCGATTTGGTTTCTGCTGTCTCAGATACGGCTTTTGAAAGCAAAGAGATTTTGGAAAAATTCAATTTTATATAAGTTGTTTGCTTTTGCAGGAAGCGCCGTACTCAATGTGCTGAACGGCGGCAGTCTGATGAGAAAAGTAACAGTGCTGGCGCTTGGAATTTGTTTGCTGTCTGCTACGATTTTTCTCGCACCGGTCGTGTTCATTGTACTTCTTGTTTTCGCTCCGAAATGGATCAGTCGTTTTGAGGAGATTCAAAAGGGTGTGGACGAGGTGAAAAGCGGAAATCTGACTTATAAGATTCCGATTGCTCCAAATTCTAAAAAAGATGAGCTTACGCAGCTTGCGGAAGGAATTAATGAGATTTCAGAAGCCTCTAATTTGGCGGTGCAGAATGAGCTGAAAAATCAGCGTATGAAAACAGAGCTGATTTCTAATGTGTCGCATGATCTTAAAACGCCTTTAACCTCGATGGTATCATATATTGACCTCCTTAAGACAGAGGGGCTTGACAGTCCGAATGCGCCGGAGTATTTAGATATCCTGGATCAGAAAACGGAACGGCTGCGGAAGCTGACAGAGGATTTATTTGAGGCAGCAAAAGCATCAAGCGGTGCGATGCCGGTCAATATGGAAACGGTGGATCTTTTGTCTCTTATAAATCAAAGCATGGGTGAGATGAACGATCGGATTGAGGCTTCTTCGCTTGACTTTATTCTGAATGCAGAAAAGGACAAATATTATGTTTCAGCCGACGGACAGCTTCTTTATCGTGTTGTGGAGAATTTGCTTGGCAATGTGCTGAAATATGCACAGGATGGGAGCCGCGTTTACATTGACATTAAGGAACCGCAGGTGCGAACGGGAGGCCCTGCTGCAGGAAAGTCTGAAAATACGCAGGAGGGGGGGCACAAAGGTATGGTTGTGCTTGAAATAAAGAATATCTCCAAACAGCAGCTTAATGTCAGCCCAGATGAGCTGATGGAAAGGTTTAAGCGCGGAGATGATTCTAGAAGTACAGAAGGCAGCGGGCTTGGTCTTGCAATTGCAAAGGACCTTGTGAAGCTGATGAATGGCTGGTTTGAAATCAAGATTGACGGAGATCTCTTTAAAACGCGCGTGATGCTCAATGCGGCGAAAGCACCGGTACACAGCATGGAAGAGGAGCGCAGTGAATAAGATCCGGAGCATGAAATGAGTGAGATAAAAAATGCTCTGTCCTTTTGTTAAAAAGGGCAGAGCGTTTTTCATTCAAGATAAAATTTTATGATACAAAACTAGGCTAGCATAAAAAGCTAAAATGACAAGGATGTAGCTGAACGCCGCAAAGAGATACCTTATATCTCAAAGCGCTCGATTGTGCTTTCTATAGAATAGCCTTCCTTAAGTGTCGGAATAGCCTTAAAATGTGGTGTGTTTTGATGGAAAGAAAGTGCGTCGCTGCTTTCCCATTTTTCAATCAGGATTATTTCATTTTCGCGGTCGGCGGAAAAAAAATAATCGTACATCAGGTTTCCGTGTTCTGCACGCGAAGCAGAAGGAATTCCAGAGGCAGTCAATGCGGCATAGTAAGCGTCGCGTTCTTCTTTGTTTTTAAAAGTTTGTCTGACAAGAAGCAAGATCATTTTAAATTCTCCTTTTTTATAAAAATTATTTTTTATCTTTTTTACAGCAGGTAGTAGATGATGGGATGGTTTGCGGCAATTAAAGCATATCCACTTCTGCCAGCCATAGAGAGCTATCTGCATCGCTTGGCATTTTGAGATCGCCACGCGGAGACAGGCTGACGCTGCCGATTTTCGGACCGTCCGGCATACAGCTGCGTTTAAATTGCTGAGAGAAAAAGCGGCGATAAAATACTTTGAGCCATTGCTTGATAAAATCTTTTTCATATTCTCCGGCAAAGGTTTGCTCTGCAAGGAAAAGGAGCTTCGCCGGCGGCACGCCACTCCGGAGCGTATGATAGAGAAAGAAATCGTGAAGGATATAAGGGCCGACGCTGTCTTCTGTTTTCTGCGAGATGCTGCCGTCTTTTTCCGGCGGCAGAAGCTCCGGAGAAATCGGTGTATCAAGAATATCCTGCAGGGCAGCTTTCAATTGTGCATTGTCGGCACTAAAGGTTTTGTCTTCATGCGGTCCTGACAGTTTATTGTCCATCACCCATTTTACGACAAAACGAATCAGTGTTTTTGGAATTCCTGCATTGACATTGTACATCGCCATGTGATCACCGTTATAGGTGCACCAGCCAAGCGCTGCCTCTGAGAGATCGCCGGTACCAATTACAAGACCGCCTGTCATGCCGGCAATATCCATGAGAATCTGTGTGCGTTCTCTTGCCTGTGCGTTTTCATAGGTCAGGTCGTGATTAGTTTCATCCTGCCCGATGTCTCTGAAATGACAGCGTACAGAATCTTTGATGGAGATTTCACGTACTTCTGTACCCAGCAGCTTCATAATTGTCAGCGCATTGCCGTAGGTTTTATCCGTAGTGCCGAAGCCGGGCATTGTGACTGCAATGATATCGGAAAGTGCTTTTCCAAGCAGTCTGTGTGTTTCCGCTGCTGCAAGCAGCGCGAGAGTGGAGTCGAGACCGCCGGAAATTCCGATTACCGATTTCTTGGCGTGTGTGTGCTCAAGGCGTTTTGCGTAACCTGCTGTCTGAATTTTAAAAACTTCACGGCAGATACGCTCTGTTGCTGCCGGATCAGAGGGAACAAACGGATTTTTTTCATAGCGGCGCAGAAGTTTGTCCTTTGCGCTGTCAAGCGTGCGAAGGTCTTCGAGAGCGACGGGAGTGTATAAAAAACGGTCGGAATAGGCAAGATTACATTCGGCCATATTGCATCCGCGTGTCCGGTCAGAACGCAGTTTTGCATAATCAATTTCTGCGTAGGTTATGGTACTTTCGCGTTCAAAACGTTCATTTTCGGCAAGGATCGCACCGCTCTCCGCAATGATATGATGACCGGAAAATACAAGATCGGTCGTCGATTCGGAAACACCGGCAGAAGCATATACATAACCGCAGATGCTTTTTGCACTCTGCACGGAAACGAGACTTCTGCGGTAATCGCTTTTGCCTACTGTCTCATCAGAGGCGGAAGGATTTAATATAATTTGTGCACCGTTAAGCGCAAGGTGTGAGCTTGGCGTAATCGGCAGCCAAAGATCTTCACAGATTTCAATACCGAGACTGAGGCCTGAGGATTCATCTGTGAAAATGAGATTGCCAAAAGCAGTTTCATATCCGAAAATGTGCACCGAGTTTTTTGCTTCTGCAATAGCTGTTCCGGAGGCAAACCAGCGCCTCTCATAGAATTCTTTTGCATTCGGAAGAAACATTTTTGGGACGATTCCCTTAATTCTGCCGTTTTGGATCAGCGCCGCGCAATTGTAAAAATTATTTTCCAGACGCAGCATAAAGCCAAGTACAGTTACCAGTTTCGTATTGCGGCTTGATTCTGCAATATGGCTGAGGCTTTCGAGCTGTCTTTGATAAAGCAGTTCCTGATGAAAAAGGTCTCCCGCGCTGTATCCGGTAATCGTAAGTTCCGGAAGAAGCAGAATCCCTGCGCCTGCTTCATCAGCACTGTGCATCAGCTTCAGGATTTCGGCTTCGTTTTCTGCGGGATTCGCGACTTTAAGGCGCGGGGTTGCTGCAGCGACGCGTATCATTCCGAGTGTTGTCATTTCTGTTTTCCTCCAGGTGAAATCAAAATTAAGAAATATCCAAAAAAAGTACTTGAAAACATATTTTGTAAAATATATAATAAAAATGTAAAAAGTTGTAAAATGTTTCAACCGTTTTTATTATAGGTTTATCGGTGTTGCTTGTCAATATTTATTGTGCACGCCCGCAGCGTTTTTGTTGCACGGTTCTTCGCTTTTGTTGTATAATAAATTTGCTGTAGGAAAGGAAAAAAACATGAAGAATTTTTATATAAAGGATCTGCAAAAAGATATGGAGATCGTTGATTTTTTTATGGTAAAGAATATTGCTTTCAAAACAGGAAGCAACGGTAAAAACTTTCTCGATATTACGCTTGGTGATATGTCAGGCGATATTTCTGCGAAGAAATGGGATTTGTCAAATGAAGAAGCGGACAGCCTGTCAGGTGTAAAAAGCGGCGATTTGGTAAAAGTAAAAGCAGTTGTAACCGAGTGGAGCAACATGCGTCAGATGCGAATCACGCGCATTCGTGTGGCGGCGGTAAACGATGAGCTTGAACTGAGCGACTATATTAAAGCGGCGCCGGAAAAACCGGAGGAAATGTATGATTTCATTCTCCATGAAGCAGAGGCCATCGGCGACAGCGATCTTCGGAGGTTGACGATGCGTCTGCTTACCGACAATAAAGAAAAGCTGATGTATTATCCGGCAGCTTCCAAAAATCATCATGCGCAGCTTGGAGGCCTGCTTTATCATATGAAACGCATGCTGATGACAGGAAAAGGAGTATGCGAGGTCTACAGCAATTTAAACCGTGATCTGGTGATAACCGGTGTTATTATTCATGATATGGAAAAAATTCACGAGATTGAATCCAACGAACTTGGCGTTTCTCCGGGCTATTCTTTTGAAGGACGCCTGCTTGGCCACATTGTGCAAGGGATTAAAACGATCGACAGACTCACGCTGGAAATGGATTTTCCGCGCGAAAAGGCGATTATGCTGGAGCACATGATTCTGTCTCATCACTATGAGCCGGAGTTTGGCAGTCCGAAACGGCCGCTGTTTCCGGAAGCAGAGATTCTGCATTATCTCGATATCATTGATGCGAGAATGTTTGATATGGAGGAGGCGCTTGCATCTACCAAACCGGGAGAATTTTCTGACCGCGTTTTTACGCTGGACAACAGACAGCTTTATAAAAGACGGGAATCGGAGTAGGGAGAATAAAGGACTATGATAAAACTGCCGAAAGAAGTAAGTCGGATTATGAAAACGATGGAAGAAAGCGGATATCAGGTGTATGCGGTAGGCGGATGCGTACGCGATTCGCTGCTCGGAAAGAGCCCGATTGATTTTGATCTTGCGACGAATGCAGGTTGGGAAGAGATTACGGCTGTTTTTCCGGAAGCAAAGGTGCTTTCGGAAAAGTATTCTGTTGTGCGGCTTGATTATTCGGATCCGCAAAACGAGGACAAGGGCATTATAGTTGATCTTGCAACCTTTCGGGTTGACGGAAAATACAGTGATTACAGACGTCCGGACACGGTATATTTTACAGAGGAAATCAGGGAAGATCTGGCACGGCGTGACTTTACTATTAATGCAATGGCGGATAATCCGTTAGAAGCGCTGATTGATCCGTATCAGGGACGAGAGGACCTAAAAGCGCGTCTGATTCGAACAGTAGGAGATCCCAAAGTGCGGTTTTGTGAGAATCCGATTCGAATGCTGCGGGCTGTGCGGCTTGCTGCACAGCTTGATTTTGACCTGCACCAAAGTGTTTACGAAGCTATTTTGGAGTGTGGACACTTGTTGGAAAAAGCCAGCAAAGATGCGGTGCGCGGTGAGTTTGAAAAAATTGTGACGGCGGAAAATACAGGTAAAGGACTGCAAATGTTGTTGTCCTGCAATTTTATGAAGTATATTGTCGGAGAGGAAGCAGCATCTCGTATGAGCCGTTATGAGACAGGTAGGCTTGAAGGGATGATAGCAGGTGTTGACCGTACTTTCCGAGTATTGGAGCGGCGGCTTGGTGTGTTTTATAGCTGCTTTGACAAGAAGCGGGCGGAAGAAGCGGTTGCATTTCTTGGATATGATAAAAAAACTTCAGAAATGCTGAAAGATGCGATTTATTTGCAGGAAAAGGTTTTTTTTCTGATACATGACGAGGAATTAAAGGATTTTCTTGCGCGTTACGGGCGCGAGCGCTATGATTACATTCATAATTTGGCCAAAGCAGTCTGCATTATTTATGAACAGCCTAATTCAAAGGTGCAAGGCAGAAATTATATGATGAAGCGGATTGATGCGTCGGGGGATCCGATTTATATTGAGGATCTTGCGATTACCGGACAGGATTTGATTGACGCAGGATTCGCAGAGGGTGAAAAGGTAGGAGAACTGCTTTTTATGCTGACGGATGTTGTACACAGAAAACCGGAAGAAAACACGCGGGAGGCGTTGCTTGATTATGCGCGCCGGTTCAGCCGCAGCAAGCTTTCGGCAGCGCTTCGCAATGTAAAATGGGTGAAATAGCAACCATATAAAAGCGAATAGGAAAGGCACAGCAAGCAGAAAGGTACTACGATGCCGGAAAAAAGAGAAGTCATTATCACAGATATTATATTTTATAATGAGGAAAACGGCTATACAGTGGCAGTTTGTGAGGGAGGGGGAGAACAGTTTACAGCAGTAGGCTATCTCCCTGCTTCTGTTAAAGGGCGCGCTTATGAACTGACTGGTGTATGGAAGCAGCATCCCAGTTATGGGGAGCAATTCGTTTTTCGTGAATTCCGGGAAGTGCTGCCGACAACTGAGGGAGGAATTGAAGAATTTCTGGCGTCCGGAGTTCTGAAAGGGATCGGAAAGAAGACGGCATCCGCGATTGTACGGAAATTCGGGGCGGATACTTTCCGCGTGATTGAGAAAGAACCGGCACGGCTTACAGAGGTAGCAGGAATCGGAGAAGCGAAAGCGGCGGCAGTATCCGAAGCGTTTCTTGCGCACCGTGAGTTTGCGGAAATTACGCTGTATTTTCAGCAGTACGGAATCAGTACAGACTATGTAATGCGGCTTTATAAACAATATGGAAGCGATACGATTGTCGCTGCGACGCAAAATCCGTATCAGCTTGTAAAAGATGTTCAAGGAATTGGATTCCGCAGGGCAGACGCAATGGCACTGAAGTTAGGGATTGCTAAAAATGATGAATTTAGAATAAGAAGCGGCATTGAATTCACGCTTTGGTATTACGCAGGAGAAGGCAATGTCTTTGTGCCGAAAAAGGAGCTGTGCGAGCAGACGGCAAGATTGCTTGATGTTTCATCGGAAGAAATCTCCGATCAGCTCATTGTGATGGCCTTTGAAGGAGATATTCGCATAGAAATATTGGAAGAACGCGAGGTTGTATATTTAATGGCGTATTACAGAGCGGAGCAGAATGTAGCAGTACGGCTCGCGCGTCTCTGCGAGGCAGAGCTTCCCCATATCAATTCTGATATCAACTCTCTGATTGCTCTGACGGAAAGAGAGACAGGCATTATGCTGTCTGAAAATCAGAAATATGCGGTAATAACTTCTCTTTCTTATGGTGTATCAGTGATCACCGGCGGACCGGGTACGGGCAAAACAACGATTATTAACGCTATCATCAATGTGCTCAATCACGGGGGCCATAAAACGGCAATTGCCGCACCGACAGGACGCGCTGCTAAGCGGATTACCGAAACCTCAGGACATTTTGCGCAGACGGTGCATCGTCTCTTGGAATATTATTATTCTGAGGGTGAAGAGACGATGAGATTCGGGCGTACGGAAGAAAATCCTCTCGATTATGACGCGGTTATCATTGATGAGGCTTCTATGGTAGATTTGATGCTGATGAACGGTCTTGTCAATGCAATTAAGCCGGGTACGCGGCTGATTATGGTTGGTGATTCTGACCAGCTTCCTTCTGTCGGCGCGGGAAATGTGCTCAGTGATATGATTAACAGTGAATATATTTATTCTGTCAAGCTGACGGAGATTTTCCGGCAGGCGCGTGAAAGTCTGATTATTGTAAATGCGCATCGGATTAACAGAGGAGAACATCCGAGTGTGAATGAAAAGGACAAGGATTTCTTTTTTTTGAGGAGAGGAAGCGAAACGGAAATACTGACGACGATTTTGGAGCTGTATAAAAACAGGCTGCCGCGCTATTATAAAGAATGCGTACCGATTCGTGATATTCAGGTATTGACACCGGTACGGAAAAGTTTGATTGGCAGCATTAATCTTAACAAAGAATTACAGGCAGTCTTAAATCCGCCGCGCTATGATCTTGCAGAACGCAAGTACGGAGAAAGGATTTTCCGTGTAGGAGATAAGGTTATGCAGATTAGAAATAACTATCAGCTGGCATGGAAAAGGCGGTCTGATTTTACAGAGGGAGAGGGTATTTTTAACGGGGATATAGGGTTTATAGACAGTATTGATACGGAATTTAATCAGCTTACGGTTGTGTTTGATGAGGATAAGTATGCTACCTATGATTTTGCGAGTCTGGATGAGCTGGAATTGGCATATGCAGTAACGGTGCATAAGAGTCAGGGCAGTGAATTTCCGATTGTAATCATGCCGATTTCGTGGTTTCCTCCGATGCTGGCCACGCGGAATCTGCTTTATACAGCGGTAACGCGCGGCAAGGAAGCGGTGGTACTGGTTGGTGCAGAGCGCAGGATGGAGGCAATGGTGGACAACAATACAATTGCTCGTCGCTATTCGGGTCTTGCAACGCGGCTATATGCAGCGGGCAATATAGAGAAACTTTTATAATACGCTGCGGTGATTGGAGCTTGGAAATAGATATTTGCGGTACAGTAACCTTACGGCGGACAGGTTTTTACTGACAAAAATGCCGGAAGCATGCAGGCTTTGCGCGGTTTAGCCGGCAAGACCCGCAGGAAAGGATGATATCAATGAAAATGGTAATTGAAAAAGCAGAGCAAAAGGATATTGATGAGATAAAGCAGATGTATGACCGTGTAACAGCGTATCTGGAAGAAAATATCAATTATCCTGCCTGGCGAAGCGGCGTTTATCCGACGCGGAAAACGGCTGAAGAGGCAGTGCAAAAAGGGTCTCTTTATGCGGCGCGTATTTCCGGGCGCATTGCGGCTGCGGTTATTTTAAAAGAGGAAGCGGA
>CALXBT010000075.1 GCA_944386585.1 uncultured Clostridia bacterium
TAGTCCGGCGCAGGCAAGCCTGCTTTCATTTGGTACAATTTGCGGCGGCCGGCAGCGAAATGTCATTGCTGATGAAGTAAGGCTTTCCGGAATCATACGCGGAGAAAGCCGTGAAATGTGCAGCCGCATTGGAGAAGAGCTTTGCTGTATTGCAGAAAGTACAGCGGCTGCTTATCACTGTCAGGCCGCGGTGGAGTTGACAAAAGGATATCCGCCGCTTGTTAATGATGCGGAGATGACAGAGCTTGTGCGCCGTGCAGCGGAATGTTGCAGAGATTCTGTAGAACTTGTTGAAATAAGCGAGGTATCGCTGACAGTTGATGATTTTGCATATTATCTTGAAAAAGGAAGAGGTGCGTATTTTTATCTTGGCAGTGGTTTTCGCGGAAGAGAAAACAGCGATATTCATACAGGAACTTTCTGTATTGACGAGACTTGTATCAAAACAGGAATACAGATGCTTGTTTCAGTGGTACTGCTGCTTTGCAGTCAGATAGAAAAATAGAGAAAAAACGATTTGGAAGAGAGCGATAGTGAAAGAGGAAAATAGGCAAAAAAAGAGAAAACCGAAGGGAGACACATCCTTCGGTTTTTTACTCACATAAATGCGCATTTAACTTATGCGCCGGTGGGGACGGGTGAGTTTTAATTTGCGTTATTGAATTTCTTTGTTAATCTGCTGACTTTTCTTGCTGCTGTATTTTTATGGATTGTTCCCTTAGCAGCGGCCTGCATCAGCTTTTTTTCAGCAAGAATGAGCTTTTCTTTAGCAGCATCCTTGTTGCCTTCTGCGATTGCCGTTTCAAAGTCGCGAAGAACAGTTTTCAGATGATTTTTGATTCTTCTGTTCCTTGCAGTCTTTTTGTCAATGACACGAATTCTTTTTTTTGCGGATTTAATATTTGCCATTTTTAATTCACCCCACTTTTTTTATTAAATAGATATAGCAAATTTCGCAACAATAAGTATATATGAATAAAAGGAAAAAATCAAGGGAAAAATTGAAATAACAGTCTCTTGGGAGGAAAAAGAATGAAATACAGAACGGATCTTGCGCTGGAATCTCTTGAACTTTATGAGTCGGGACAGGAAAATAAAAGACGGATGCTTGAAGGAGCAGAATATGCAAAGCCTTTCGCAGAGGGAAAAAATTCAGAAGCAGAAGTGGCGCATCGTATTCCGGGAGCGACCTGCATAACAGAACAATATGATAATGATATTAAAATTACGCGGATTGAGATTTTAGACGAGCAGGGGGAAAAAATTTTTGCTAAAAAGCGCGGAAATTACATTACACTGGAAATTGACGGAATTATAGATGGGAAAGAAGGGATTAAAGACCGGGCGGCAAAAGCACTGGCCTTTGAATTGAAAAAGCTGATTCCATTTCATTATAACCTTAAAGTGTTGGCAATCGGACTGGGAAATGACAAGGTAACGCCAGATGCACTGGGGCCGTATGCAGTATCAAAGATGAAAATTACGAGACATTTATTTCTTTTGTACGACTGTGACGGCGACTCAGAAATGGCAAATGTCAGCGGACTGATACCGGGCGTGATGGGATCAACAGGAATTGAGACGGCAGATTTGATTAAACGGACGGCGGAGCTTGTCGAGCCGGAGGTCCTTCTGATTATCGATTCTCTTGCGGCTCGTGATATAAAAAGAGTAAATACAACGATTCAAATCAACGATACAGGCATTAATCCCGGAAGCGGTATGGGAAATGTACGGCGGGAAATCAGTGAGGAGACGATTGGAAAAAGAGTTGTTGCAATTGGCGTACCGACAGTGATTGATGCGGAGACTCTTGTGATTGATGCGCTTTCCGGATTTCAGGAGGCGGAAGAAGAGATTGAAGAATATCTGCGTCAAAATCCGCAGGAGCTCGTTGTTACTTCAACCGATATTGATCTTGTAATTCAAGACTTTTCTGATATCATTTCAAATGGTGTTAATATTGCACTTCATCCCGGCATATACTCATAAGAGTTACGGGCTCTTTTTTGAAAGAGACGAAGGAGGAAAAGTATGAGAAATAAACGAATTGCTACACTTGCGGTAATTGCTTATTTGATTTCTATGGTCGTAAGTACAGGAGCAATGGCAGATGGAAATGAATTTCAGCTGAGTGAAAGCGATCTTTCTCTGATGTGTGTTTCAGCAGCTTATCCTGCGGTAACAAGGGGTAATAGAGATCTGTCAGAGTTTGAGAAAAACAGTGCCGAAGGAGATGAAAGACAAAACGGGCAGGAATTGACTGAAGGAGAGAATACAGCTCCTCCGGCTGTGCCCGACAACAGCGGTACAGACGGTATGAATACAATTGTTTCACCGCCTGTCATTCCGGAAGTAGGAAGTAAAGAACCGCTTGTCATTATTTATCATACGCATGCAACAGAAGCCTATCAGCCAATTTCGACCGGTAATTTCAGAACGACAGAAGAGGCCGGTTCTGTCAGAGAAGTCGGAAATGTATTGGCAGAAGAACTGGAAGCGCTAGGAATTCATGTAATTCATGATAAAACGCTTCATGATGCCGAATCCTACAATCAATCGTACAGCCGCTCTCTTGAAACAGTAAAAAAGCTGATGGCAGAAAATCCGTCGGCAGTCTTTGTCATCGACCTTCACCGGGATGCGGCAGCCTATCTTGGGAATGCCGGAAAAACGGTAACGATTGAAGGAGAAACGGCGGCTACATATGCACTTGTAGTGGGGGAAGGTAATCCGAATGCCAGTATGCTAAATGCTTTTGCAAATACCGTCAATGACAAAGCGGAAGCGATGTATCCGGGCTTTGGCGGCCGTATTATCAGCAAATCGTATAAATACAATCAGTATGTATCCGATTATCATTTGCTGCTTGAAGTGGGAAACAACGAAAACAATATCAAAGAGTCTTTGGTAACGGCAAAATATTTTGCAAGAGTGCTGGCAAGTGTAATTGCGGATACTATTTAAATGAGGAAACGAAAAATGATAAAAAAACAGTTTATAGTCTTTTTACTGACGCTGTTTCTCGTGCTTGGTCTTGCTACTGTTGATAGGGTCTGCGGCCGGATATACGGGAATCAAGCGTTCAGTGAGACGGCGCAGGAAACAGTAAAAGATACTGTAATAAAAGGATTTGAAACATACCGGAGTGAGAAATAAATTTCCGGCGGTATTTTTCTGAAAAAGAAGAGAAATTTCTTGACAATACTGCCGGAAGAAAATATAATAATACGAAAAGATTTGACGAAAGGCGGTAAAGAGAAAATGACAAACACAGCGATTTTGCAGATGCAGATGTCTTGCGATATGATGATGCAAAGTACCGTCTTTGGTCAGTTCACGAAGTAGCAGATTTTTCGCGAACTTGAATTCTAAAGGCGGTTATGGCGCGTGCTCATAATCGCTTTTTTTATTGTAATGAAGGAGGACAGAACTATGAGAGAAACAAATCAGGGAACCAAATGTGTACAGGCAGGGTATGTGCCAGGAAACGGGGAGCCAAGACAGATTCCGATTATTCAAAGTACGACTTTTAAATATGAAAGCAGCAGTGAAATGGGAAAGCTTTTTGATCTTGAAGCCAGCGGTTATTTTTATACGCGCCTGCAAAATCCAACCAATGACAGTGTAGCAGCAAAGATTGCGGCATTGGAAGGTGGAACGGCTGCGATGCTGACTTCTTCGGGGCAAGCAGCGAACTTTTACAGCGTGTTTAATATTGCTTCCTGCGGAGATCATATTGTAAGTTCATCCAGTATTTATGGCGGTACCTATAATCTCTTTGCTGTTACAATGAAGCGTATGGGCATTGAATTTACTTTTGTTTCTCCGGACTGTAGCAAGGAAGAACTGCAGGCTGCTTTCCGTCCGAATACGAAGG
Source organism: uncultured Clostridia bacterium (assembly GCA_944386585.1). Classification (GTDB taxonomy): domain Bacteria; phylum Bacillota; class Clostridia; order Peptostreptococcales; family Anaerovoracaceae; genus QAKD01. The sequence continues at coordinate 3,881 of CALXBT010000075.1, forward strand.
CTGTGTTCGGTGAAACGATTGCCAATCCAGCTTTGACAGTGCTTGATATTGAGAAATTTGCAGAAGCGGCGCATGCACACGGTGTGCCTCTCATTATTGATAATACTTTTGCAACGCCGGTGAACTGCCGTCCGTTTGAATGGGGAGCCGATATTGTTACGCATTCTACAACAAAATATATGGATGGGCACGGAGCTGCAGTAGGTGGCTGTATTGTAGATTCCGGTAAATTTGACTGGACAAAATATCCGGAAAAATTTGCAGGTCTCTGTACACCGGATGAAAGCTATCATGGTGTTATCTATACAGAACGCTTTGGACTGGAAGGCGCGTTTATCACAAAGGCAACGGCGCAGCTGATGAGAGATTTTGGCTCTATCCAGTCACCGCAGAATGCTTTTTATCTGAATCTTGGTCTTGAAAGCCTTCATATTAGAATGAAACGTCACTGTGAAACAGCGCAGAAAGTGGCAGAATATCTGAAAGAGCATGAAAAAATTGCTTGGGTGCAGTTTTGCGGCCTGCCTGGTGATCGATATTATGAGCTCGGGCAAAAATATTTGCCAAACGGATCCTGCGGAGTCATCAGTTTTGGTGTAAAAGGAGGCAGAAAAGCAGCAGAGGAATTTATGGGGAAACTAAAAATTGCTGCAATTGAAACACATGTTGCGGATGCACGCACCTGCTGTCTCCATCCAGCCAGCTCTACGCACCGTCAGATGAATGAGGAAGAGCTTCTGGCGGCAGGAGTTTCTGGGGACTTAGTGCGATATTCGTGCGGTCTTGAGGATGCGGAAGATTTGATTGCTGATATTGATCAGGCGCTGAAATAAACAGCGGAGTATAGAAACGGGCAGCAATCAGAAGAAAGATAAATAAAAACGAAAGACTGAGGAGAAATGACATATGCCGATTAATATACCAAATAGCTTGCCGGCGGCACAGACACTGGCAGATGAAAATGTTTTTATTATGGATGAACATCGGGCTGAAACACAAGATATAAGACCGCTTGAGATTTTGATTCTTAATTTGATGCCGACCAAAATAGAGACGGAGACGCAGTTTGCGAGACTTCTTAGTAATACACCGCTTCAGGTTAACCTGGAACTGATGAACACAAAGAGTCATAAAAGCAAGAATACATCAAAGGAACATCTTTTAAAGTTTTATACGACTTTTGATAAAATCCGGAAAAACTATTATGATGGATTGATTATTACGGGCGCACCGGTGGAGCTGATGATGTTTGAAGAGGTGGAATACTGGGAAGAACTCTGTGAAATCATGGAATGGAGCAAAACGCATGTATACAGCACTTTTCATGTGTGCTGGGGCGCACAGGCGGGCCTGTATTATCACTACGGCATTCAGAAACATGTCTTGCCGCAAAAATTGTTCGGCGTATTTCCGCATTCGGTGGAGCGTCGTTCATCAATGCTGATGAGAGGATTTGATGAAATATTTATGGTGCCGCATTCACGCCATACAACTGTATACAGGGAGGATATCGAAGCGTGCGGAAAACTTAAGATTCTGGCATCTTCGCCGCAGGCAGGTGTCTATGCGATGGCAACTTCTGGCGGCAGGCAAATTTTTATTACAGGTCATTCGGAATATGATGCCTTGACTCTCAAAAAAGAGTATAACCGTGATAAGAAACAAGGGCTTCCGATTCAGATTCCGTTTAACTATTTTCCTAGCGATGACGATACGAAGACGCCGCTTGTTACTTGGCGTAGCCATGCCAATCTACTTTATCAAAACTGGCTCAATTATTTTGTTTATCAAACCACACCGTATGAGATTCAGACAATTCCGCTGATGGAGCAGGGAAAAAGCTTGTAGCCTTCAGCCATCCGCAGGGCAGAAAGGCGTGTTTCCGCTCTTGAACGGGTTTTTATTCTATGGTATGATAAAATATAATATTTTACTGTGAGAGGAAATTATGAGTTCGTATCAGGATAAGATAAGAAATTTCAGCATTATTGCACATATTGATCATGGAAAATCAACATTGGCTGACCGGATTATTGAAAAAACCGGATTGGTTGCGCAAAGAGATATGAAGGAGCAGTTCCTGGATAATATGGACCTTGAACGCGAGCGGGGAATTACTATCAAGCTTCAGACAACAAGGCTTGTTTATCATGCAAAGGATGGAGAGGAATACATTTTTAATTTGATTGATACACCGGGGCATGTCGATTTTACCTATGAAGTTTCAAGAAGTCTTGCGGCCTGCGAGGGTGCTGTTCTGATTGTTGATGCGACACAGGGAGTGGAAGCGCAGACGCTTGCAAATGTGTATCTGGCTCTTGATGAAAATCTGGAGATTCTGCCGGTATTGAATAAAATTGATCTTGCCAGCGCAAGGCCGGATGATGTGAAGCTTGAGATTGAAGAAATTATCGGAATTGATGCCAGTCATGCGCCATTGATCTCCGCAAAAGAAGGAATTGGAATTGAGGATGTGCTGGAGGATATCGTTAAAAATATACCTGCGCCGCAGGGAGATATCAACGGAAAGCTGAAAGCATTAATTTTTGATTCTTATTATGACAGCTATAAAGGGGTTGTCATTTACAGCCGTATTTTTGACGGGCGTGTGAAAAAAGGTGACATTATTCTTCTGATGAACGCGAAGAAAAGATATGAGGTAACAGAAGTAGGTTATTATGCACCGGGACCAGTGGCGGTAAAAGAACTGCGGGCCGGAGAGGTGGGCTATATTTGTGCTTCGATTAAGCAAGTGCGCGATGCGAAGGTCGGCGATACGATTACATTGGATGAGGATCCGGCAGATGAGCCGTGCGCCGGCTACAAAAATCCGCAGTCTATGGTGTACTGCGGAATTTATCCTGCAGAAGGGGAAAAATATGAGACTGTTAAGGATGCTTTGGAAAAGCTGCAGGTGAATGATGCAGCCTTTCACTTTGAACCGGAAACTTCAACTGCACTTGGATTTGGCTTTCGCTGCGGCTTCTTAGGACTGCTTCACATGGAAATTATTGTGGAGCGTCTGGAACGGGAATTCGATCTTGCTGTTATTACGACTTCGCCAAGTGTTATTTATAAGGTTGTCATGAATGATGGTACAATACAGATGATTCAAAATCCGACGAATCTGCCGGGCGTAATGGAAATTGACCATATTGAAGAGCCGATTGTGAAAGCGGATATTATGATTCCAAAGGATTATGTCGGAAGCATCATGGAGCTGTGCCAGGACCGGCGCGGCAAAATGATTCATATGGAATACATCACAGAGACGAGAGTACAGCTGCATTATGAAATGCCTCTCAATGAAGTTATCTATGATTTCTTTGACGCGTTAAAGTCAAAAACACGCGGCTATGGTTCACTTGACTATGAATTTGTTCGTTATGAAAAATCAAATGTAGTAAAACTTGATGTATTACTAAATAAGGAGCTGGTAGATGCCTTTTCCATGATCGTGCATGAATCAAAAGCGGCCTCACGCGGCCGTTTTGTCTGCGGAAAACTGAAAGAGATTATCCCGATGCATCAGTTTGAAGTGCCGATTCAGGCGGCGATCGGGCAGAAAGTGATTGCACGGGAGACAGTCAAGGCATATCGGAAAGATGTTATCGCCAAGTGCTATGGAGGTGATATTTCCCGGAAAAAGAAGTTACTGGAAAAACAGAAAGAAGGAAAAAAGCGTATGCGTCAGTTTGGTACGGTGGAAGTACCGCAGGAGGCGTTTACGGCAGTACTGAAATATGATGATAATAAATGAAGTAAAACAATTAGGACTATATATTCATATTCCATTTTGCAGACGCAAATGCAGATACTGCGGTTTTCTATCATTTGATAGTTATAATAAGGAAGAAGAGGGGCGCTATTTGAGTGCCCTTTTTTCAGAGATTGAACGACAGGGAAGAGAATATCGTGATTATGTAGTTGATACGGTGTTTTTCGGTGGAGGAACACCAACAGTTATTCCAGCTCAGCAGCTTGCTGCTGTTTTAGAGAGTATTAAGAAGAATTTTAAGGTAGCTGACAATGCAGAAATCACAATAGAGTCTAATCCGGGCACTATGAATACTGAGATGCTTGAGATCTATAAAAGGGCAGGGGTAAACCGGCTCAGTATCGGTGTGCAGTCGCTTGATAACCGCGTTCTTTCGGCGTTGGGAAGAATTCATACGGCAGAGGTGTTCCGGGAGACTTATAAAGCTGCGAGGAATGCCGGTTTTCACAATATCAATCTCGATTTTATGTTTTCCGTACCTTTTTTATCGGAAAAATTGTGGGAAGAAACGCTGCTTGAGGCACTTCATCTGCGGCCGGAGCATCTCTCCTTTTATAGTCTGCAGCTGGAGGAGGGGACGGAGTTTTATCGAATGTATCGGGAGGGAACGCTTGAGATTGCTGATGATGAGACGGACCGGCGCATGTATCACCGTGCGGTGGATCTTTTGACGAAGGCGGGTTATCTTCATTATGAAATTTCCAATGCAGCGTTGCCTGGTTTTGAAAGCCGTCATAATATGAAATACTGGTCGTTCGATGATTATTTAGGGTTAGGACTTGGCGCTTCATCCTTTGTCTGTGGGCGGCGTTTTACAAATCCGTCTCATCTGGATGAATATGCGGTTTTATACGGAACTTCAAAAAAAGAAAGTAGCCGCCGGCGGCTACCCTTTGAAACAGCAATTCCGAATACAGAAGCAGATTCTGTCTTTGAATATATCTTTACTGGTCTTCGCCGGATAAATGGTATTGAACTTACAGATTTTCGCAGAAGATTTGGGAAAGACTTTGCTGATTATTACCCGCATAAGGTAGTTTATATAAAGGAAATGACTGAGCAGGGATTTTTGTTTTTCCGGAACGGGCGGTTTGGTCTGACACCTGCCGGCATTGATATTTCCAATGGAATTCTGTCTGAGTTTGCAGACCCGAAGACAGAATTTAAAGAGAAGATTGAAAAATGATAATTTCGTCGCCGATTTTTAGAATACTCTGCCATGGCAGTTGAAGATAATCGCCGCTTTTTCTGAATCTTGAAGCTCCTTCAAAGTCAGGAACAAGCAGCGATTTTATTTCGCCCGTATTTTCGTCAAAAATCATTTCAGCGTCCCAAAGCTGTCCGTGCTTGCTGCCGTCTCGAATATCAATAATTTCCTTATCGCCGATTTCACTAAGTCGCATATCTGATTCCTTTCTGCTTTTTAATTTTTTCATTATTTAATAATTAATGCAGAAAATGCAGATAATATGACGGAAAAATGAAAGAAAGGCGGATAATGTCATGAATACCGAAAAAGAAAAAAATCCGGAAGCCGCAGTGCAGAATGAAGATGTTACTTCTAATTTACTCAGGGAGCTGGGGCTTCTTAGTTTAGCGAATGAATTTAAAAGTGATGTGCAGTATATCAGCATCATTGGAAGCATAGAAGGGCACAGCGTGCTGCCACCGGAAAATAAAACAACAAAATATGAGCATCTGATACCACAGCTGATTGCGGTGGAAGAAAATCCTGAAATAAAAGGCCTCCTTACGGTACTCAATACAGTCGGAGGAGATGTAGAAGCGGGCCTTGCTCTGGCAGAGCTGATTGCTGCAATTTCTAAACCTACTGTGTCGCTGGTATTAGGAGGCGGACACAGCATCGGCATTCCACTGGCTGCTGCCAGCAATTATTCGTTTATCAGCGAGACAGCGACGATGACGCTGCATCCGATTCGGACAAATGGCCTTATCATCACAGCAGAACCAACCTTTGAATATTTGCGGAAAACCCAGGACAGAATTGTTGATTTTATCGTATCCCATTCTAAAGCGCAGCGCAGTGAGATTGTAAAACGGATGAACTGTACCGATAATATTGCAAATGATGTCGGTACGGTTTTATTTGGACGGGAAGCAGTAGAACTTGGAATCATCGACGAAGTAGGAGGGCTTTCAGGTGCGCTGAAAAAACTGCGTGAGATGATCTCTTTACAAAATATGGAAAATAATTTATAATACTATAAATAAAAGGGATAGGAGGATAATAATGGAAGTCATTGAATTGGGAATTTTGTTTAAGGATAAGCAGTATGCAGAAGCGGTAGCACGAGTAATTGCAGGGAAAGAACGGTATTTTTTGCCTACGGTCTTGGAGCAGGACCGTATACATAATTTTAAAGGACAACTGATTATAACAGATTGTGCAGATTTTTGCGATGAGCGTATCGTTTTTATAGATGGATTTGCACTGCCGAAACGTATACTTGCTGAAATAAAGATACAGTATGAAAATCTGTACGTAAAAAATATTTGTTTTCAGATAAAAGATGGCCCAGAAAGGAGCCAGCTTGTTTTGGTAACCGGTGCTTCCGGCGGTGCAGGAATTACGGCTGCGGCGGACGGTCTTGCAGAAGAATTTGCTGTTTATTATGATAAAACAGTATGCCGCCTTTCGCTGTCAGCTTTTCCGGAAGGAAGTGTTTCTGAAGAAAAGGATACTTTGGCACAATTCTTATTTAACTTGGCAGAGGACAAGAAAAAAGAGAAAGTGTCTTCTTCTGTGATGCCTTACCGATAGTAATCTCAATTACACAGGGATTTACCTCTATTCCAAAGGCAAAATCATGATTCATTTGACCTTTGACTATAAAACCGATGAAAAATGCACCACACCGGGCCAATATTTGAAGTATCACCGGACATTCCAGGGCCTTTC
>CALXBT010000076.1 GCA_944386585.1 uncultured Clostridia bacterium
ATCTCTAAAACAAAAAATCTTTTTTTTACAAGCGATTCTAAAGAACTTGAAAAATGTAATTTTCATATTGTTGCTGTTCCTACTCCCGTTCATATGGACCATACACCTGATCTGTCTCCGGTTGAAAATGCAAGCAGAATATTGGGGAGACATTTAAAAAAAGGCAGTATTGTTGTATATGAATCTACTGTATATCCAGGAGTTACAGAAGAGGTTTGCGCTCCGATTTTAGAAAAAGAGTCAGGGCTGAAATGCGGTGTTGATTTTAAAATTGGCTATTCCCCAGAGAGGATTAATCCGGGGGATAAGGAGCATAATCTTGAGAAAATTGTCAAGATTGTTTCCGGTATGGATCGAGAAACTTTAGACATCATTGCCGAAACATACGGTATTGTAGTAAAAGCAGGCGTGTATAAAGCTTCAAGCATTAAAGTCGCTGAGGCCGCAAAGGTGATTGAAAATTCACAGCGTGATATTAATATTGCTTTTATGAATGAATTGTCTTTAATTTTTGATAAAATTGGAATTGATACACAGGAAGTTTTGGATGCAGCGGGAACAAAATGGAACTTTTTGAAATTTACTCCGGGCTTAGTTGGAGGACATTGTATAGGTGTGGACCCTTATTATTTGACATATAAGGCAGAGCTGGTTGGGTATAATCCGGAAGTAATTCTGGCCGGCAGACGGATAAATGACAGTATGGGAAAGAAAATAGCTGAAAAAACAGTAAAAAAGCTCATCGAGGCTGATGCGCCAGTGAAGGGGGGGAAAGTTGCGGTGCTTGGTGTCACCTTTAAGGAAAACTGCCCTGATGTACGGAATTCTAAAGTGTTTGATATTATTTCCGAGTTACAGGAATACGGAATAGAGGTACTCCCTTATGATTCATGGGTGAACCCAGAAGAAGTAAAACTTGAATATGGGATAGAAATGGAGACCGACATTTTTAAAAAAGCTGATGCGGTGATCATTGCTGTGGCTCATAAAGAATACAGGGAATTATCAGCAGATGATATTGAAAACTTTTATAATACCGATCGGAAAGAAAAAGTACTTATAGATGTTAAAGGGATTTTAGACAGAGATAAGATCGAGGAGAAATTTATTTATTGGAGACTATAAAATGAGAGTGTTGGTTACTGGTGCGGCAGGTTTTATCGGATTTCATTTAACAAAGCGACTGCTGAAAGAAGGCTTTGAAGTTATTGGATATGATAACCTCAATGATTATTATGATGTAAAATTGAAAGAAGATCGGTTGAAACAGTTGGATGATCAAAAGGCCTTTGATTTTATAAAAGGCGCATTGGAAGATAAGGATTTGTTAGAAAGGCTGTTTGATGAAAAAAAACCGGAGTATGTTGTACATTTAGCTGCGCAAGCTGGAGTAAGATATAGTTTGGAAAATCCAAAAGCTTATATTGATTCGAATATAACAGGATTTTTGAATATTTTGGAGTGCTGTAGATTTTATGGGGTTAAGCATCTGGTGTTCGCGTCTTCAAGTTCCGTTTATGGAGGAAACAGAAAGCTGCCGTTTTCTACGAAAGATTCAGTTGATCATCCAGTCAGTTTGTATGCAGCAACAAAAAAAGCAGATGAACTCATGGCACATACTTACAGTCATTTATTTAATATCCCCTGTACCGGACTCAGATTTTTTACTGTTTATGGAGCGTGGGGCCGTCCGGATATGGCACTGTTTCTTTTTACAAAAGCTATTGATGAAGGAAGGCCGATTAAAGTATTTAATTACGGCAAAATGATACGAGATTTTACATATGTGGAGGATATTACAGAAGGCATTTATAGAGTTATGCTTCACATTCCTGAAAAGGCCGATATAGATCGAGCGGTTCAAGATCAAAGCTGCAGTGCAATTGCGCCATATAAAATTTATAATATAGGAAATAACAATCCAGTTACTCTTGAGCGCTATATTGATGTCATAGAAGAAGTACTTGGAAAAACTGCTAAGAAAGAGTATTTGCCGCTCCAGGCAGGAGATGTGCCGGAGACATATGCGGATATTGATGATTTAATCAGAGATGTGGGATTTAAGCCACAAACAAGTGTTGAAGAAGGAATAGAAGCTTTTGTAAAATGGTATAAGGAATATTACGGAAAATGAGCAGAGTTTTGATTGTCGGGAACAATGACGGAGGACTCTTTTTCTTCAGAATAGAGCTTTTGGAAAAATTAGAGCAGGAAGGCTTTGAGGTCCATTTTACTGTTCCGTACGGTGATAAAGTGGAAGAAATCAAACAAACGGGAGCTCAATATCACGAGGTCGAGATAGATAGACGAGGAATGAATCCAAGAAAAGATCTAAAGCTGATTTGTGCATATAGAAAATTATTGAAAGAAGTTTCGCCTGATTTGATTTTAACATATACGATTAAACCGAACATATATATCGGGATATTGGCACGCTTGAAAAAAATTCCTTGTATTGCTACGGTAACTGGGCTGGGCTCTGCGCTGCAAAACGAAAGCGGGAGAAAAGCCAAGCTGATTAAAAAAATGTATCAAAATAGTTTGAAAAGAGCAAAGGCAGTTTTTTTTCAGAATCAAGCCAACAAAGACTTTTTTTTATCGGAAAAGCTGGTGGAGAAAGCACAGGCAAGATTGGTGAATGGCTCTGGTGTGAATACAGAAAAATTCTCCCCTCAGACAGTGCAGGCAGAGGAGCATTCCGGGACGAATTTTTTGTTTATTGCAAGAATTATGAGAGAAAAAGGCATTTTCGAATATATGCAAGCCGCCAAGGAAGTAAAATCCAAATATCCGGATACTAAATTTCAGATATTAGGTTTTTTTGATGAGAATTCTGTTAAATTAGAAATAGAAAAGGGAGTTGAAGCCGGGTATTTGGAATACCTTGGAGTTTCCGGAGATACGCGGCGTGAAATGGCGCATGCAGATTGCATTGTGTTACCGTCTTACCATGAGGGAATGTCCAATGTACTGCTGGAAGGAGCAGCATCGGGATTGCCTTTGATTGCAAGTGATGTTCCAGGCTGTAAAGAGGTCATAGAAGATGGACAAACAGGATTCCTGTGCAACGCGCAAGATGGAAAAAGTCTTGCAGGTGCGATGAAGAGATTTCTTTGTTTATCAATAGAACAGAGAAAAATAATGGGACAACTCGGAAGACAAAAAATACAAAGGGAATTTGATAGAAAGTCGGTAGTAGAAAAATATATGCAGGAAATTTATTCGTTAATACTTACGGAAAAGGATAAAGATTAACGATAGCCTATATTCTCATTGGGGGCATAGGCATATTTGATTTAATTAAAAAACTTAGATTAAATTTAATCTAAGTTTTTTAATGCCTATTTTATAGAACTAATAATATCATTTTTGACGTTTTAAAATCATATTTATAGAAATGCCTGTTCCTAATAATGTATAAAACATCGGCATAACCGATACAGTACTGTCATCAACAAGAGCGGAAATGAGAAAGCCGACCACGCCGAAGAAAATACCTGCACCGACAAAAGAAGGGAAATCATCAGCGTTAAAACGACTGCGAAAATATAGACGAATACTTTGTATCAGGTAGATTCCAAATAATGTGAGCAGTGCCAGTACGGATACGCCGCCAGTTCCAATCCACGCGCCCATGTACATATTGTGCGGCTTATCGACGATAATATTTACATTTTTCGAAAAACTGCCAGAATTATATTTTCCTACATAATCCTTATGTGGAAAGTATAAACAATAGGTATCGGCACCGTGCCCGACCAATATCGTATCTTTCATCATTGGAAGTGTGCGCGAAAAAATATATCCTCTTCCATTGCCCCAGCTTCCATTGTTTTCCCAGCCAATTGATGGAACCTTATCTAAATTTACAAGATTTCCAAGATTATTCAGATAGTATACGCCGTCCTCTGTCAGGCGGAATGCCCAGTTGGTTTCCTGTCCGTCGCTTGTAAAGAGGAAATAATTGTTTCCGCGTTCATCCTGCGCAGGCTGAAGATAACAGTTGGCAAACCGTTCATCGTCGAAAGCAAGAACTGGATTGACATCGGTTGGAATTAAACTGATTGATTTATCATTTTGGTCAACAATTTTGATTGCATCCGGATTGTCAGGATATGTCGTAATCGTCAGCGTATTATCATCGATGCCGATAATAATATCGTTGCCGTCTGTATCGATATACTGAAGTTTACGGGCATCTTGCGTTTCGGAAGCATCTTTATTTTCGGCAATAGAATTGGAATTGAGCGTGCCTTTGACAGCGCCTGCAAGCTCACCGATCCATCGATCATAGGTGATGCCGCCCATGATAATAGTAATAATAAGAAGGGCTGTAACTGGTTTCCACCACGCAATGATTCTTTTGTTGAGAATGATAACGGCTGCAAGAACGACGAAGGCCATTCCAAGAAAACCGCCGGAGGAGGCAGAGCCGATGAGGTTGTATACGAGAAGTGTAAACAACGCGCCCCAGCAGAGCTTTTTCCAAATAGGCTCTTCTTTTCCGCGCAGTACAGAGCGGATAAACAGCATTCCGAAAAGTGGCAGAAGCAGGGTCAGATAAAATGATACATAGTTAATGTTGTATACTGTCTGATAAATTTCTTTATTTTGGAAAGTAAAATTTAGGAAGTTAATACCGATATCCTTGCACATGTCAATAAGCTCATGAATGGTATAGTACGATTCCTGAATCAATCCGGCATCAGACAGAGCTTTCCCGATTCCTCCGGAAAGAAAGGTTTCTGTCATTTCAATAGTATTGTTAGGAGTAATCAGTTTTTGACCGAGCGCTGTCCTAAAAAAATCATGATCAAGGGCCTGTGTAAGGCCGAGCAGTCCAAGAATTGCGCTGGAAACAGCGATTGGATAAATGACCCACTTTATATTGCGCTCGCTGTTTACTGTATTGATAACGAAAAACAGCATAACCATATAGGCAAGCAAGGTAATAGTACCTTCGAATCTGTCGTTATAACCCAGCCAAGAAAACTCTTTATAGTCAGACAGTGCATAAGAAACAAGTACCATCGCGGAATAAAGAATCATCGGAATGTAGGCGAAACATCTTTTCACGCTGAAAGACTGAGTAAACAGCCGGTATAGCAGAATGATCAGAGCAAATGCTGCACAGATGAGAATGGCAACCATTTTATAATAACTGAAAAAATCAGAAAGATGATTATCGCCGCCAGACCAGTAAAACTGAGACATATTGCGTTCATAGTTGTACATTCTCGTAATCATGATGACAACGGCGCCGAAAAATGCAATCGGAAGCATTTGGAAGGAATGCACCGGCTGTCCGAGCGGGGTTGCATATGACATACTGATAAGGAAGTCCGGTCTTGAATCTATTGCGGAAGCGCTGGAAAGTCCCCTTTTTCTAGCAGAAGCATTTGAAATACCCTTTTCAGAGCTCTCATTGCCCTTTGTATTTGCAGCCTGCACCTTTTCTGGTGTGACCGGTTTTTTCTTTGTTCTTTTTGCCATTTTATCCTCCGAAACATGTTGATTTCTAATTTCTATATTATACAAGGTCGGCAGAGAGATTTCAAGCAAAAGAGCCGATTCTCCCTTTTCAAGGAAGGTAGTGATTTCAAGGGAAATTGAAAACCATTGGTGAATATAGACAAATAAAAAGGCTCCTCCAAAAATTCGGAGGAGCCTTTTGTATATCAATGATAAGCTATTTTTTCAAGGGCATAATGCCAAGTGAAAAGGTTTTAGATTTTCCAGTGGATTGTAACACTCTCACTGGTAGCGTCAATCTTGATATAAGTATATCAACCACCTTGTGCTTATCGTCAAAGCTCACGGACTCCCAGTCATCGAGATAATCCGTAATGCTAGCAGTTATTCACATTCGATTTCTCTTTCAAAAATCGAGTATTTCCAATCCTCTGTCCCAGATATTAACCGCCACCCCTGTTTGCCATATTCATTCAGTTTTTCAATATATCTCTCCATTTTTACATGGACATTAAAAGACGGTTCTGCACTCAGATCGACAGTCATATATTCATATTTTTTCATTACTGTTTCTCCTTCCTACTGTGACTTATAGAAGAGAGGCTATTTTCGGAAACTATCTATGCCTAATAGAGCAACAGCAGTACATATCATAATACACAAATCAGAAATACTGAGTTTGCCCATTAAATAAATAACCAGACCTCCGATGCTTAAAGCCAAACTAACACACCGGATAAGCAGGAAAAATATTTCCTTTGCATCATCTCTGTTTAACTCTTTGAATGAGTGCCATTTATCCGTTTGGGGATTAGATAACAGATCATCAACACTAACCCCTAATATTTCTGCTACCTGTGGTAAAATAGAAATATCTGGACAAGCCAATCCGGTATCACATAGTTAAAAATATTGGTGTCATTTAATCAATTTTGCCGATAAAGCTGTAGAAGATTTCTACCTCCTGTTCCCGGCTTCCGTCCTCACCTTTGACCGCTTCATGGACAACGATTTTTTCAATCAGCGTATTCAAAAGTTCGGCGGTCAGTT
>CALXBT010000077.1 GCA_944386585.1 uncultured Clostridia bacterium
CGCTAATCAAAGGAATTCAGCGCATAGTAAAAATCCTTTTCGGCGTTCTTATCATAGCCGCCGATGATCTCTCCCTTTTTAACGCGTTCTTTTTCTTCCACCTTAATATTGCTGAGATTTCCATAAATGCTGCGTGCTTCATTTCCATGACTGATAACGATATAATTCCCAATATCTTCATTGCTGCCCACTTCGCTGACGGTACCTCCGGCTACCGCATAAACCATCGCCGTTTCCGTCAGAGGCTTTTCATCAATCGGTTCTCCGTACTGAACTCCTGTTCCAAAAGTTTCCTGTACATCGGACAAAGAAAAAGGAATGGCAGCGACTGTTTCACGGACGGTTTCCGGCAGTGCACTAAGTTCACTGATGCTGTATTCCCGGTTCATCCTTTCACTTAAAAATGCTGCTACCGATGAAAGCGTAATACTGCCGGTATGTTCTGCTGCAAAAAAGGAAACAGCGATAAAAAAACATATCACACTTTGGATTATAATTTTTTTCATTCTCGTCCATCCTTTCTGTTCTTTCTAATCTATTCCTCTTCAAAATATATTATGCTTTTTCTTTTATTACAATTGACTGTTCTATCAATCAATGGTATAGTAAAGTATAAACTTAACACTTTAACTACCATATAATGTATTTTAGTGCAATTTATTTCGGAGGTGGAACGCTTGAACTACGCAGAAATGCTCGATTCTATTATTACAAACAGCAATTTATCCTTACGACAAATCGCAAAACGCTGCGCTGATTTAGAGCTAAGCATTACGCCTTCCTATATCTCACAGTTGAAAAATGGAAAATTGCCTCCTCCAACACCGGAAGTTTCAATGATTTTAGCAAAGGCCTGCAATTCACAGGATGAATCAAAGCTAATTTTTCAAGGCTATATTGAAAAAGCACCGGAAGTCATTAAACAATATATGCTTGCTTCCTCTGAGCTAAATAAAGCCATGCTGGAAGCACTGTACAAATTTTCAAACGACGGACAGATGGCTGAAACAGCCCGTGCCTATCTAAAGCAGCTTGATATCCTTTCCACCATTGAAATGTCCTCAAAATATCTAAAAGACGGCAAAATTGATATTTCGTCTGATTTTGTCAAGCAGCTGACGCTGGAATCGGGAGGAATTGTAGAAGACAAAAATATGATGACGCTGTTTCTTGGCGATTCATCTATGTCCCCGACTATTCCGATTCATTCTTTCCTGCAAATTTCACCGACGCGTCCTGATCTTTTAAAACCCCGCGATATTATCGCTTTTTATCCATTTGGAAAAAAACAGGCAGCTTTACGGCGCGTTTATTTTGAAAAAAATAAGATTCTGTTAATTCCGGACGATAAAATGAGTGAAATTTTTATTCTCGATGATTTCAGTGAAATCAATTACATAGGAAAAGTTGCTTCTTATAGGATTGATTTATAAGGTACGATTGAGAACATCTGAAATTCTATGCAGCAAAAATACGGACAGAATTAAAATTCTGTCCGTATTTTTTAACGCGCAGTCTATCTGTTCTGATTAAAGAGCTGCTGTGCTTGTTCCGGCCCCTGCTGCCAGTTCAAAATTTTTGACTGCCATCAAATAAGACAACAGATCATTTGCATAGGAACTTTCTGCATTGTCAAGCGTCAGCTGTGCACTCTGCACTTCCGTAAGCGTACTCATACCAAGCTCATATCTTGACATGGCAAGTGAGAGTGATTCTTCTGCACTTTCAAGGTTCATTTTATCGGTCTGCACCGCCTCATATTTTTCTTGCATTTGTGTATACTTTTCTGTTACATCAATAATCACATCATTTTCTACTGCATCGTAATCAATCTGTGCTTTTGTATAGTTTATTTTTCCATTGAGATAAGTCGCAGAACTTGAAGGATAGGCCGATACACTTCCAAAACTTCTTTTAGCTTCTGCAAGCGCATATTCTGCCGATACAAATTCTACTCTGTTTTCAAGTGCTGATTCAATTGCAGATTCCAGAGATATTTCCGGCAGTGCTACCTCTTCAAGCTCTGAAGTTAAAGTCAGCTCGGTATCAAGTGCAAGGCCTAAATAATCGTTAAATTCCATCTTGGCAATCTCAAAGGCATTTAGCGCGCTTTGATAGCTATTTTCCGCCTGCTTGTAACTGATTTGGCTGGAAAGTACATCCAGTTTTGATACCGAACCGTATTCATACTTTAATTCTGCCAACTCCATTGCCTCCTTTTTCAGCGCAAGACTCTTTTCTTGAATCTCCAAATTTTTTTCAGCACTCTTTAGATTATAGTACTGATTGACAAACTCTTGATAAGCTGCATTTTCCCGTGCGGCTTTATTAGATTCAATCAGTGCATTTGCATAAGTTCTCCGCTCTTTTAATATATTATTGCTGTTTTTAGCACTGCTGGAAGAAGTTCCTTCTTTCGCATTTTCAATCGTTTCATTGTTTGTCGAAATCTGTTCTGAGTAACTTTTTATCGTCGCGCTGTCGCTTTCATTCTGAAGCTCTACAAGCTCATAAGTATCACTTTTCTGAAACAGCTCATATGCCTCCTCCAAAGACAGCTCCATGCTGCTTGTATAAAATTCTTCAGAAGCCGAATTTTCTTCTTCCGCTGATGTATTGTCCGCTGCAAAAATGGTCTGCGGCACTCCAATAAGAATCGTCATACATAAAGCTCCTGCAATAATTTTCAGATTTTCTTTCACAGTTCATCTCCCTTTCTGTTTTATCTTTCTTATTTTAATTTTTCTTATCCCTGTCACAGCCGTATCTGCTTTCCTATATAAATAGAATTTTATTCGCTTTTCAGAGCATCAATCGGGTTCAGCCGACTTGCTTTTTTAGAAGGAGCCCATCCAAATCCAATCCCGACAGAAGCTGAAAAGCCTACCCCAAGTAAAATTGCCGGAACTGACGGTGCAATAGAAATACCCATTATGAATCCTGCCGCTGCAGAAATCAAAATACCAATTACAATTCCAATCAGGCCTCCTATCAATGATAAAAATACTGCCTCGATGCAAAACTGCAGCTGAATCTGCGAAGGCTCTGCGCCGATTGCTTTTCTAAGACCAATTTCTTTTGTCCTTTCACTGACTGAAACAAGCATCATATTCATGATGCCGACACCGCCCACAAGGAGTGAAATAGATGCAATTCCAGCAAGCATTGTTGTCAGCATGGTTGACATATCTTCCATTGTTTCAATCAAACTGTCCAGGCTTGTAACGGAATAAGTATTATCTTTATAATGAAAAATCTCATCAAGCACCGCTTCTAAATCTGTCTTTACCTGTTCTGAATAAGCTGCATCAGAAAAATAAACATCAACATTAGTAACTGCTTCAATGCCAAGAAGCTTCATTGCATTCTGATATGGAATGATTACCGTTGTACTGTCATTTTCACCAGAAAATACAGAGGCAAATGAATCATCATTTTCTGTAACGCCGATTATCGTATAAGTATGGCCTCCGATAATAATTGTTTCTCCTACTGGATTTGTGCCAGAAAAAGCTTCTTCTACCATAGTTTCATCGATCAGGCAGACATAACAGTCAGGAGAATTGTCAAGCGGCGATAATGTCCTGCCGAGCAGCATAATATCATCCTTTTGCTCAAAATATATTTCGTTAGTTCCTTTAATAATAACACTGTCAATTACTGTACTGTCTTTTACAGCAGAACTTGATCCCTGTACCTGCATAGACAATCCTGTAACATGCTCTACCTCCTGCAGCTTTTCCATATCTTCTGCCGTAAGCCCTGATTTCAGCACCGAACCGTTTGCACTGACACTGAGCGAATTTGTTCCAAGATTATCAAAAGTGCTCATCATTTCTCCTGTAATTCCCTGCACAATCGTAATCAGTGCAATGACAGAAGTAACACCAATGATAATGCCAAGCATTGTCAGAAATGAACGCATTTTATCTGTTTTAATATGAATCCATGATATTTTCAGACATTCTTTAAGCATCAGCATTGTCTCCTTCCGATAGTTCTCCGTCCAAAATGCGCACAATTCGCTTGGTATGTTTTGCAATTTTCTCGTCGTGTGTAATCATAATAATTGTTTTTCCCTCTCGGTTCAATTGCTCAAACAGCTCTATGATCTGAGCACCGTTTTTTTGGTCAAGCGCTCCGGTGGGCTCATCGGCTAAAATAATAGTTGGCTCCATTGTAAGTGCTCTTGCAATTGCTACTCTCTACTGCTGTCCGCCGGAAAGCTGCTTGGGAAAATAAGTACTCCGTTTGCTTAACCCTACTTTTTCAAGTTTTTCCTTTGCACGTCTTTCTCTTTCTGCCGGTGGAATTCCGCCATAAATCATCGGAAGTTCTACATTCTGAAGTGCGTTCAGCTTTGAAAGCAGATAAAAGGATTGAAAAATGAATCCGATTTCCTTTCTTCGAATCCTTGCAAGTTTTTTCTCATCATACGCACTGACCGAATCTCCTGAAAGCCTGTATTCACCGCTCGTCTGAGTATCAAGACACCCAATAATGTTCATCAGTGTAGATTTTCCAGAACCAGAAGGTCCCAGTATTGCTAGAAACTCGCCCTCTTCTACCGTAAGATCGATTCCTTTCAGTACTACATTCTCTTCCTCCCCCATTTGATAGGCTTTGACAATATTTTTCATTGATAGAATTTCTTTTGCCATTATCCCGCTCTCCTTTCTTTTAAAATCCTCCCGGCATACCACCTCCGGAAGGTCTTCCGCCTGACATATCGCCCGAAGGTGTCATGGTTACCATTCCTCCTGGCATGCCGCCGCTCATATCTGTATTCTCATCCGATGTATTATTGTAAGTCGGCACCATTACAACAGTCCCTTCCTTAATACCGCTCAGAATTTCAACAAAAATGCCGTTGCTCTCGCCTGTTTCTACCGCTGTCTCTGTCATTTTGCTTCCGTCCTTTACAAGAACATACGATCCAAGTTCTTCATTGAATTGTACTGCTCCTACCGGCACTGCTAACACTTCTCCTGCATCGGAAGTTGTAATCTTTACCTCTGCTGAAGTACCCACACTGACAGAATCTGAGCCTTCATTCAACTTTACAGTCCCGGAAAAATAAGAAATGCCATTCTGAACCGTCGCTTTTCTGGAGAGCTCTGAAATGTAACCGCTTACTTGCTCTCCTGTCGAATTTATTGTAATCAAGGCTTCCTGCCCCTCCGAAAGTTCACTCATATCATACTCATCAATTGTAATTTCAATCTCAAGATCTTCATAACTGATGATTTCCATTACTTCGCTTCCTGAGTTCAACTCTTCGCCGGAATCAGCAGAAACAGAAACAACCATACCAGAAACTTTTGCGTAAACACTATAATCCTCTAAAGAATCTTCCGTTGACTGATAATTTGCCTGTGCTTGTGTCAAATTCAATTGTGCAGTTGTATAGCTGTTCTGTGCAGATTCATATTCTTCCATTGACACACCGCCTTTTTCATAAAGCGCTGCAATTCTGTCAAGATTATTTTTTGCCGTCGTCAAATTCAACTGCGCAGATGAAAGCGAGGTCTGTGCCTGCAGCAGCGCTGTACTGTTTTCCTGCTTGTAGGTAACAAGCAGGTCACCTTCCTCAACAAGATCCCCCACAGAAACATATAGCTCGTCTACTGTCATAAGATTCGGCGTATATACTGTTTGTGTTTCAGCTGATGAAATCACACCGTCAAAACTATAATACGAGCTGATATCCTGCATTGCTGCCTCTGCCTCTTCATATGTCAGTTTTCCTTTATCGTCTTTTCCGGCTAAAGCAAAAATAGAAGCAGCACAGACAACGCCAGCAAGAACACTGATAATGATCAATTTCTTTTTCTTTCTGCCCTTTTTCTTTCTGCTATCCTCAATCTCCGCTTTTCTCTCTTTGTTTCGTTCTAAGAATTTCACCATACTTATCTATCCTTTCTTAAAGATTATCATTTTCTCATTGTCAAGAATACCGCGTGTAGATGAAAATTCTGTAAACACATTTGTAAATCGAGTGAATAAAAGGTGTTTTTTTCCAAAATATAAAATAATGTTTGCCGGTCAATCAAAAAAGAGACTTTGAAAAGTCTCTTTTTTAACATGATGATAAAAAGCTGCCAACTGTTAGCTACCATTCCTCATAATATTCAAATTCATAGTCTTCAATGCGGATTATATCGCCTTCTTCAAGCCCCATCTCAGTTAGTTTATCAATTGCTCCGCTTTTTTCAATATATTTATACAAATATCGCAGGGACCCCATATCGTTGAAATTTGTCGAATAAAAGATTTTTAGAAGCTGTTTGCCGGAAAGAACATAGACCTTTCCATCCTTTGATGCATACACTGTTCTATAGTCAGGCTCCGCATCGTCACTCTCAAAATCAAAGAGCTCGTAATTTTCTTCCTCCTGCGGCATACATGCCAGCTGATCAAGCATTTCTGCCGCTGCTGAAAGCAGTTCCTGCACACCTTCATGAATTGGTGCACACAGCGGAAATACCTTAAAGCCCTTTTTCTCTACATATTCTTTAAATTCCGTATACTGTGGATCATCCGGCTCAATCATATCAATTTTATTTGCTGCTACAAGCTGCGGTTTCTCTGCTAAACGCGGGTTATACATAGTAAGTTCATGATTAATTTTTTCAAAATCCTCAATTGAATTCCTGCCTTCACTGCCGGAAACATCTACAACATGAATCAAAAGCTTTGTACGCTCAATATGCTTTAAAAAGAAATGCCCAAGTCCTGCACCCTTATGCGCTCCTTCGATAATACCGGCGATATCAGCCATAACAAAACCGTTGTCAAAAAGATCTACGACACCGAGATTGGGCGTGATCGTTGTAAAGTGATAATTAGCAATTTTCGGGGCAGCCTTTGTACAAACTGAAAGCAGCGTAGATTTTCCTACATTTGGAAATCCTACAAGGCCGACATCAGCAATCAGTTTCATCTCTAAAATAATATTCCGCTCTTTGGCAAATCCACCCGCTTCTGCAAAATTTGGTGCTTGACGTACAGAACTTTTAAAATTCACATTTCCTTTGCCGCCCTTACCACCTTTTGCTGCTATAAAACGATCTCCGTGCTTTACAAGATCCTTCATCAAAAGGCCGCTTTCTTCATCGATAATCATTGTTCCTGCCGGAACTTTAATGATTAGATCCTTTCCATTCCTGCCGAATTTCTTTTTTTTCATCCCGTCCTGACCGTTTTCAGCCTCATATTTTCTTTTATAGCGGAAATCCATTAGTGTACGCATGCCCTCGTCTGCTATAAAAATAATGTCGCCACCCTTACCGCCGTCACCACCGTCAGGACCTCCCTCTGGTACAAACGGTTCTCTTCGGAACGATACGCAGCCGTTACCGCCTTTTCCACTTTTTATCGATATTCTGGCTCTGTCTACAAACATCCAAACCTCCTTATGAAAAAGCCCCTAGACTGTCTAGGGGCTTTGCACTGCATAAACTAAGCTTCTTTTGGATATACGCTTACTTGCTTTCTTTTTTTGTCATATCTCTCGAACTTTACAGTCCCTTCGACCATCGCAAACAGAGTATCATCTCCGCCCTTGCCTACATTGTTGCCCGGATGGAATTTTGTCCCTCTCTGTCTCACGAGAATGCTTCCTGCACTTACAAACTGACCATCACCAATTTTCACGCCTAAACGCTTACTTTCGGAATCACGACCGTTTTTCGAGCTTCCTACACCTTTTTTTGATGCCATATCAGTGCACCTCCTTTTCTATATCAACAATTCGCTATGGTTATTCCTTTAATGCTGCTTCAATTGCTTCAATAATGACAGGCTTTGTTGCCTTTTCATCGATCACAATATTGTTCTCCTTTGCGAAAGCGATAAGTTCATCCTTTTTCATAGCTTTAATAGACGGTGTTTTTGCTGTCTTTACTTCCTTTGTCTCTTCAGCTATAACCGGTGCAATCTCTTCCTTAGGAGCAACTGCTTTTTTTGCAGGCTTATCCGTACCGATTCCTGTGATTTCCACCATTGTATACGGCTGTCTATGTCCCTGCTTCTTTCTGTAATCCTTCTTCGCCTTATACTTGAAGATGATTACTTTCTTTCCTTTTCCGTTTTCGATTACATTTCCGAAAACTTTAACTCCGTCGATATACGGAGCGCCAACTTTAATGTCGGTACCTTCACCGAGTACGAGAACTTTATCAAATTCAATCTTGCTGCCTGCATCTGCGCAAAGCTTTTCAACTGTAACGACATCGCCTTCCTGTACTCTGTACTGCTTACCGCCTGTTTCGATTACTGCGTACATTTTTTATTTCCTCCTCTAACCAGTCTCGCCATTGCAGGTAGCCTTTTTACAAGCACTTCAAAAACCCGCTCTGAGCGGCTCAACATTCATATCATACTATAGCCACACAGAAAAGTCAAATATTTTTTATACAAATAAACGCTATTCAATAATAACTCCATCTTCGTCAATCAGCAACTCCGGTTCTTCAAAATCCTCGTTTTGTGATTTTCTAAGCGTCTCAAGAAGAAGTGTTTCAATTTTATTCATCATATCAGGATGTCCAATTAAAAATTCTTTTACATTTTCCCTTCCCTGACCAATTCGCTCTCCTTCAAAGCTGTACCACGATCCTGCTTTATCGACGATTTTCGCTTCTACGGCAGAATCCAGAAGATCCCCTGCTTTAGAAATTCCCTGTCCGTACATAATATCAAATTCAGCCTGTTTGAAAGGAGGCGCTACTTTATTTTTTACAATTTTAGCACGCGTTCTGTTTCCAAGTACAGTATCGCCGGATTTAATCGATTCCACACGCCTAACATCAATACGCATACTGGAATAGAATTTCAGCGCCCGGCCGCCTGTTGTTACTTCCGGACTTCCGTAGATCACACCCACCTTTTCACGCAGCTGATTGATGAAAATTACTGCTGCGTTCGACTTATTGATGGCTCCGGCCAGTTTACGAAGCGCCTGCGACATCAGTCTTGCCTGAAGACCGACATGACTTTCTCCCATTTCTCCCTGTATTTCCGCTTTCGGAACCAGCGCTGCCACAGAATCTACTACAATTACATCAAGTGCTCCAGAGCGTACCAGCATTTCACAGATTTCAAGTGCCTGTTCACCAGTATCAGGCTGCGATACAAGAAGTTCGTCTACCTTGACACCGAGATTTTTAGCATATTCAGGATCCAGCGCATGCTCTGCATCAATAAAAGCTGCTCTGCCGCCATCCTTTTGGGCTTCTGCAATAATATGCAGTGTCAGCGTTGTCTTGCCGGAAGATTCCGGTCCAAAAATTTCAATGATTCTTCCCTTTGGAACACCGCCGATTCCCGTTGCCATATCAAGACTGATAGAACCGGTAGAAATCGCCTCTATATTCATCGTATTGCTGTCACCGAGTTTCATGATGGCACCTTTTCCGAATTGTTTTTCAATCTGCAGCATTGCCGCTTCTAAGGCTTTGTCTCTGTCAGTTTTATTTACACTCACTTTTTTACCTCCGATTTGATGTGAACATTTGTTCTTTATTCCATGATACCTGATAATTTAACATCCGTCAAGGATAATTTATATATTTTTATGTAAATATGGCAAATTTAATATACCATATTTTTACATTTTATACAAGCTTTTTTATGACAAGATCAGCAAATAAAAACCGGCTTTTTATCGTCAGACTCTTTCCGATTTTAAAAGCCGGTCTTTTCTATTTGTTAATCTGCCTGCCCACACAAACAGTATGATTTTCTGAATTCTTTTTTATTTTTTGTGCGATTCAATTTTTCCGTCAAGAATCTTATTGGCAAGCTCCATCATTCGCATAACAGAAAATCGCCGATTCCATTCACGGTTTTGAGTCTTTCTGCGGTATTCAAGAACTATCTCCTGTCTTCCGCCCTCATCTTTTCCAGCCGCCCGGCTACTATAATTTGCTGCAACATAAATTAAGCCTACCGGTTTCTCCGGTGTACCGCCGTCCGGACCTGCAATTCCTGTCACGGAAAGACAAAGATCGCTTCCCGTTTTTTCCGCAAGCCCTGCAGCCATTTCAAGCGCTGTTTCCGCACTGACAGCTCCGTATTTTTCTAATGTTTCTTCTTTAACACCAAGTTCTTGCATCTTCGCCTCATTGCTGTAAGTAGCAATTCCTCTGTTCAGCGCTGCTGAAATACCCGGCACATTTGCCAGTGTCGCCGAAAAGAGCCCGGCCGTGCAGCTTTCAGCAGAAGAAATCGTCAAGTTCTTTGCCAGCAATTTTTTTGCAATAACCTGTTCTATATCTTCATCCTCTGTACTGTATACATACTCTCCGATACGCTCGTTTATCCGGACAAGCATCTCATCAACTGCCTTTTCCGCTTCTTCCCTCGTTTTTCTTTTTGATGCAACTCGCACAGTACAGCCCGTTTCTTTTGCATAGGTTGCAATCGTAGGATCTGTCTGCTGATCAATGAGATCAAGAAGCTCTGTTTCTATGCGGGATTCTTCCGAACCAATCGTTCTTACCGTTTTATAAAAAATAACGCTGTCCTGCATTTTTTCCAAGAAAGGCCTTACTTCATTCTCAAACATTGCCGTCATTTCTCCCGGCGGTCCTGGCATGCAGATGACCATTTTACCGTTTTCCGAAAGTGCAAAGCCTGGTGCTGTACCAGTCTTATTTTTAAAAATAACAGCACGGGACGGAAAATAGGCCTGTTTTTTATTATTTTCTGTCATTACAGAGCCAGTAAAATGTGATTTCAGCTTGTTCATCGCATCTTCGTTCTCAACAAGCTTGTCATGAAGAGCTTCGCACACAGTCTCTTTCGTCAAATCATCCTGCGTCGGTCCAAGACCTCCTGTTGTAAGAATTAAATCGCAGTCATGGAAAATATAATCAATCATCTCTTTTAACCGCGTTGTATTATCCCCTACCGTATAATGATACATCACATCATAGCCGAGTAAATTAAGCTGCTGTGATAAATAAACGGTATTGGTATTTACAATTTGTCCGAACAAAATTTCTGTTCCAACGGATAATATCGCTGTTTTCATCAAATCCTTCTCCTTTATTTTTTTCAGGCATCCGTATCTTCCTTTACATGGAAAAAACCTTGCGGTTCTGCCAAACATATTCTATCCCAGAATACACAGTCATAATCAAAGAAGCCCAAAGAAATCCCTGTGCCGCATATGCAACAAATTCATGAGGCCATGTTCCGAGCAAAAGAAGTGGCACTGCAATCATCTGCAGCACAGTTTTGATTTTTCCGCTCATTCCGGCTGCAATTACAATTCCTTCAGATGCAGCAACTGTCCGCATACCAGCTACTGTGAATTCTCTTGCAAGGATTACAATCAGCATCCAGCCTGATACAGTGCCGTTTTCTACCATCATGCAAAACGCCGAATAAACAAGAATTTTATCAGCCAGTGGATCCATGATTTTTCCAAAATTTGTTACTAAATTATGTTTGCGCGCAATTTTGCCATCCAGCATATCTGTAAGAGATGCCGCAACAAAAACTATAAATGCCGCAATTTGATATTCCAAAAGATAAAGCACTACGAAAAAGGGGACGGCGATCATCCTCAGCACTGTCAGCTTATTTGGTAAATTCATTTTTCTTTCTCCCATATTTTCTATTATCACATACTACATACAGCATATTACAGCGCCTCTCCGACCAAATCATAATCAAACGCATCTGTAATCTTCACTTCTGCAAAATCTCCCGGAAAAAGCTCGCGCGAAGAAGTAAAAAGAACTGCATTATCGATTTCTGGCGCATCATAGCGGCTTCTGCCGTAATAACTCCCGTCTTCCTCTTTTCCTTCTACCAGCACTTCCTGCACTGTACCGATTTTAGCGCGGTTTTTCGCAAGCGAGATTTCCGTCTGCATCAACATAATACTATCGCGGCGGCGCTCTTTAACATCTTGACGCACATGATTTTTCATCTTGTCAGCTGCCGTTCCTTCTTCTCTGGAATAGGCAAATACTCCAAGCCGTTCAAATTCCGTTTCACGGACAAAGTCATAAAGTTCATTAAAATCTTCCTTTGTCTCACCGGGAAAACCGGTAATCAGTGTTGTTCTGATATTGATATCCGGAATGCTTTTTCTCAGCTTTCCAATCGTCGATAAGATGCTTTTTTTCGTCGATTTCCGGTTCATTGCCTGAAGCACCTTGTCAGACGCATGCTGAATCGGAATGTCAAGATAATTACAAATTTTTTCCTCTCGTGCAATCGTTTCAATCAGCTCATCGGTAATTTTGTCCTCATAACAATACATCAGTCTGATCCAGCGAATTCCGTCAATACGGCAAAGCTCTGTCAAAAGTTCCGGCAACGCTAATCTGCCGTATAAATCCATTCCGTAATAAGTAATGTCCTGCGCAATGATAATCAATTCTTTCGTGCCAGCTGCTGAAAGCCTCCTTGCTTCTTCAAGAATCTCTTCTTTTTTACGACTTCTGTAACTACCGCGGATATACGGAATAATGCAGTATGTACAAATATTATTGCACCCTTCTGCAATCTTAATCGTCGCCGTATATGGGTTGTTTCCAATCTTACGCAGCATAGGATCATTAAAATCGCAATACTGCGGCCGGAAACTGAACTGCTGTACTCCTTTTTCTGCCTGTGCGAGCATCTCCGGCAGTTTATCGTAATCATTAACACCGATAAAAAGATCAACCTCCGGCAGCTCCCGGTAAAGCTCCTTTTGATATCGCTCCGAAAGACAACCGGAAATCACCAGAAGCTTTTCACTGCCGCAGATTGCAGCCATTTCAAAAATTTTTTCAATGGACTCTATCTTAGCATCGTTGATGAATCCGCAAGTATTTACTATGACAGCATCCGCTTCCTGCGGACTTTCTGCCTCTATATGGCCTGCCTTCTCCAAAATGCCGAGTGCAAATTCCGAATCGTTAAAATTTTTCGGACAGCCGAGTGTTTCTATAAAAATTTTCATTCTGTTTCTTCCTCTTTTTCCTCTGTTCCGGTCTGAAGCGCATAAAGTTCTGTTTCCGTCATCAGCACCTGACGCGGTCGTGATCCGTCCGGTGGTCCGACGATCCCTCGTGCCTCCATCATATCAATAATTCGAGCCGCCCTGTTATACCCAATGCGGAAACGCCTCTGAAGCATCGATACAGATGCCTGTCCACTATGTACGACAAGTTCAATTGCATCTGGCAGAAATTCGTCCTCATCATCGGCTACACTGCTTCCGGTAGTTCCTGCATTCTCAATCGTATCAATCACTTCACCAGCATAGCATGTTCCCTCCGTCTGCCCTTTAATAAATTCAATGACATTATGCACCTCCTCATCCGAAACAAAAGCTCCTTGTACTCGGATTGGCTTCCCAAGCCCCAGCGGATTATAAAGCATATCTCCCTTTCCTACTAGCTTTTCAGCTCCTCCCATATCGAGAATTGTTCTGGAATCTACTTGCGAGGAGACAGCAAAAGCAATTCGAGACGGAATATTAGCTTTAATAACGCCTGTTACAACATCAACCGAAGGTCTCTGCGTTGCCACAATTAAATGCATACCAGCCGCTCTTGCCATCTGAGCCAGACGGCAGATGGATTCCTCCACCTGAGACGGCGATGCCATCATTAAATCAGCAAGTTCATCAATGATGATAACCACCTGAGGCATTACACGCTCAGCTTCTTCTTTTTTTCGGACTGACTGATTAAACGATTCTAAATCGCGCACACCCTCTTCAGCAAATTTTTTATACCGCTCTGTCATCTCAGCCACCGCCCAGTTAAGTGCTGCTGCTGCTTTTGATGGCTCTGTTACAACTGGAATCAAAAGATGTGGAATACCGTTATAATTGCCAAGTTCTACGACCTTTGGATCTACCAATACAAATTTAACTTCCTCCGGCTTTGCTTTATATAAAATGCTCAAAATAATACTGTTGATGCAAACCGACTTTCCTGAACCTGTCGAACCAGCAATTAAAAGGTGCGGCATGCTTTTTAGGTCTCCCACAATCGAAGCACCGGAAATATCCCTCCCGACTGCAAACGAAATCTTAGATTTTGCCTCTTTAAATTCCTGTGAACCGACAATTTCACGCAGTGTCACCATATTAACAGTATCATTTTCCACTTCAATACCGACAGCAGCCTTGCCTGGAATTGGCGCTTCAATCCGAATGCTCTTTGCTTCTAAATTCAGCGCAATATCATCTGCTAGCCGTACAATGCTCGATACTTTTACACCAACTGCAGGCTGTATTTCATACCGCGTAACAGCTGGCCCCTGTGTTACCTGTACAACTTTCGCATCCACATGAAAATTTCTTAAAGTATCTTCCAGTTTGGCTGCCTTTAATTTCAGACCATTTTCAGCACCCGGCTGACTTGTACTTTTTCCCTTTTTTAATAAATCCAGCGAAGGAAGTTTATAAATTCTGACCTGTTCTTTTGAAAGATTGAGCTCTGTTTCTGAAAGCATTGCAGCCTCTGCCTCTTTCCTTGTCAGTTTTTTTTCTGCTTCATATAAAGGCGCTGCCGGTTTTATTCCCGCTCCAAAACCATTTCTTTCTTTCTCGGTTTCTTCTAAAGAAACATTCGCATTCAGATTTTCCGTCAGCTGCAAATCTTCATCAGCATTTTGAAACGCCGAAACAGAAAAGGATTCTTTCTTTTCCAAAGAATCAGAATCCGCTGCTTGCACCTCATCACTTTCAGAAAGTCCATAACGCGTGCCGCTGTTGTCTTCCTCCGTTTCCGAACGCTCAAAGAGACCATCATCCTTCATATAATTCATAATATTAATCTGCCCTTCGCTCATGCGTCCCGGTACATACGAATTTTCTCCGGCAATATCCTCCTTCGCATTTACAGCCGCCTGCAGCATTGCAGCCTCTTTATCGGCTGCCGGCGACATAATCTTACTTTTCTTTTCTGCTTTTTTAAGCGATTTTTCATACCGCATTTCCGGTACGCTCTTTTCGGCAGCAAGCCTTTCTGCTTCTTCCTGTGCAAGCCTTTCTGCTTCTTCATAGGCTGCAATTCTGTCTGCTTGTTTTGCCGCGCGTTTTACCTTCATTGTTTCAAAAAACTGAGAGATCGGCGTATTCAAC
>CALXBT010000078.1 GCA_944386585.1 uncultured Clostridia bacterium
AACCGTTGTACTCAACATTGGTCTTGATCTCCTCTTTGTTATATCCTTTGATATGAAAATCGAAGGCGCCGCTATTGCTACAGTCATCTCGCAGGCGGTCGCCGGAGGTGGCATTTCCGTTTATGCCTGGTGCAAGCTGCCTCAACTACGCTTTCGCCGCAGCAATGAGAAAAAGGATTTCGATACGGCCGGCAATTTTTCTTTCCGCAGAACTGCAAAAGAGATCTTTCAATTTTCCACTATTTCCGCCTTGCAGCAGTCTGTCATGAATTTCGGTATTTTAATGATACAGGGCCTTGTCAACAGTTTTGGTCCGGCCGTCATGGCCGCATTCGCTGCCGTCGTGAAAGTGGATTCTTTCGCTTATATGCCTGCACAGGAATTTGGCAATGCTTACTCTCTTTTCGTTTCCCAGAATTTCGGGGCAGGAAAACAAGAGCGAATTCAGCAGGGTACGAAAAGGGCCTTGCAGCTTTCCGCCGCTTTCTGTGTCGTTATTTCTGTACTGGTATTTGCAGGTGCAAAACTTCTCATGCTGATCTTTATTTCCCCTGCCGAAACTGAAATCATTGCTGTCGGCGTGCAGTATCTGCGTATTGAGGGCGCTTTTTATATTGGAATCGGTATATTATTTCTTCTATACGGTTATTACCGCGGAATCAACCGGCCAACAATGTCGCTCATTCTCACAGCTATCTCTCTCGGAACCAGAGTAGCGCTTGCATATCTCCTCTCTGCAGTTCCTTCTATAGGCGTGCTGGGCATCTGGGTATCCATTCCTATTGGCTGGATTCTTGCTGATGCTGCCGGCCTTCTATACATGCGGCATCTTCAGAAAATAAATGAAGTTTCATGACCGCCGGCGAAATCAGAATTCTTCCGGAAAATAATAGCGAGCCTTTCCCCAGCTGCGCCTCCCATATTCAATCGCTTCCTGAGGGCGGCGGCAGATACAGGCCATGCAATGCGTACAGTGATTTCCCCAGACAGGCTTCCCCTTTTCAAGACGAATATTTCCAAGCGGACAAATAGAAGCGCACAGGCTGCAGGAAACACAGGTATCCTTTGCGTAAAATTTCTTCGCATGTACTACACATAGGTAGAACAAACAATTGACTAGTCCGCTGCTGATTCTATCCTTTGCCGTAATTTTTCCCGAAATAAATGGAAGCCGATTCTTTATCAAAGCAATTATTTCCTGAATCGTATTTTCCGCATGAGAAATCGTTTCCCGTGCCTGTGCCTTTTCTGGTGTAGGAAACAGCGCAATGTAATTTTCCGGCATCATGACGGAAACACAGCCCTTATATTCCATTCCTTTTAAACTGCACAGTTTTTTAAGATATTTTCCTGCATTCCCAATGCTGTCGCCGCAGGTCATTACAAAATAAATTTCTTTGCTGCCGCTTAGTTTCGTCTTTTCCAGCCATTCCTGCAAAACGCGAGGAATTCGCCATGCATAGGTTGGAGATACGATAATCCATGGCTGTTCTGAGTACATCTCCGAAAAATCATGACTGTGAAGTCTATCAAAAAGACTGCCGACAGCATCGCCAACCTCCTTGCCGATTCTCTCTGCGACATACTTACTGTTTCCCGTTCCCGAAAAATATAAAATCACTATACTTTCCTCACTTTCTGATGATTGTTCTGCGGTAAATCCAATTTCATGTTTCGTAAAAGCTAATAATGAGCATATTATATCAAAAGAAACATCATCTTAGAAGCGAGAGCAAAAAATTTTGCTGTAAAAACAGTTGCTGCACTTTTTCCGCATTATTAAACAGGTAACAAAAAATCTGAATCCAATAAAAGGATTCAGATTTTTTTCGTTTTATGGTGGACGATAAGAGATTCGAACTCTCGACCTCTGCGTTGCGAACGCAGCGCTCTCCCAACTGAGCTAATCGCCCAGCTCAATTTTACAGTATTCATTATAAAACTCAAGGTCAGGGTTGTCAATAGACACAATCACCCATCTCTTTTTTGATAAATATCTCCCGAAAAACATAACTCATCACCTATAATATCTTGAAATTTTTGGATGATAGAATTATTTTGCTTGTCAGTACCCATAAGTTAATATAAAATAAGATGTAAATTGTTAAATTGTTTTTATTTTTTTGTGAATTTTCGCAATTTTTTTGTAATTGGAGGTAAAAAATGTCGATTAGCACAGGACACAGAATTGATAGAATTTGCACATTAGACTTTCATCCGGGAAGCGGTCATCTGGGAAGCAATATAGAGGCTTTGTATCAGGAAGCACTGGATGTACAAGGTGCTCCGCTCACATATCTTGCTGCAAAAGGTCTTATAGATACTGTAAGCGAGGGTGATACTGTTTTTGTCATCACTGGTACAGGGATCGATAAATGGTGTCCTGCCGGCGAAACAGACGGTCCTGTAGGATGCGCAGCGCTTGCAAGAGGCCTGACAAGAGCGCTCGGTGCAAAGGTTGTCGCGATTTGCGAAGATGAGATGGCAGTTCCTATGAAAGCAACGCTGATGGCCGCAGGAGAATATGTTTTTAATGAAGAGATGTTCTTTGATATGCCAAGCAGCGCCGTAACATTTGAACCATTCCCGCTCGGACCTGAAAAAGCCAGAGAAATAGCTGAGGAGCTGGTAAAAAAGTATCAGCCCAAAGCAATGATCTTTGTAGAAAGGCTCGGTCCGAATGAAGCCGGCGTCTACCACTTTGTAACCGGCACGGTCAATCCTCCGAAGGGAATGTCATATGGTCATCACCTTGTTGATGCCGCAAAAGAAAACGGCATTTTTACAATCGGTATCGGTGACGGCGGCAATGAAATCGGATTTGGAAAGATTCACAGCAAGATTCAAGAAATCGTTGAAGTAGGCAGAACTTGCAAGTGCCCCTGCGGTAAAGGAATGGCAACGGTAACTGATACAGATGTCCTGATCGCAGCATCGATTTCAAACTGGGGAGCATACGGAATCGTCGCAATGCTCGCTTACTTTAAAAATGACCTAAACATCCTTCACGACGAAGAAACTGAATACAGAATGATTGAAGCCTGTGCTCTCAACGGTTGCCTTGACGGACTTTTTATTAAGCCGATTCTTAGCGTTGACGGTGTTCCTGTCAGCGGAAATCAGGCAATCGTTACTTTGCTGCGTGAAACAGTAAAAAAAGCTTTAATGCATTACGAAAGAGCCTTTTAAGGAGGTCTATCCATGACACGATATATTATCAAAAGATTACTGAGCATTATTCCCATCGTGCTTGGAATCAGCATTATCATTTTTACATTATTATCGATTTCACCCGGCAATCCTGCGACGCTCATGATTGGCCGCGAAGCGACGGACGAGCAGGTTGCTGTTCTTGAAGCGCAGCTTGGACTGGATCAACCTCTGTTAACGCAGTATGTAAATTATATGACAGACTTGCTGCGGGGTGACTTCGGTACTTCCTGGCAGACGAGAGGTCCTGTCATTGACGAAATTGCTGTCAGATTTCCCGTTACACTTAAGCTGTCGGTATTTTCAACATTGATCGTCATTTTCTTTGGCGTCACCGTAGGTATCATTTCAGCTGTGAAGCAATATACAAAACTGGATTATGTTGTAACAACCTCATCGCTCGTAATCGCCTCTATGCCGGATTTCTGGATAGGCCTCATGCTCATGCTCTTGTTTGCGCTGAAGCTCAGATGGGTTCCTCCGTACGGAGCAAGCGACTGGACCGGCTATATTCTTCCGGTAATTGTGCTCTCTCTTGGAATTATGGCTATGGTTATTCGTGTTACAAGAGGAACGATGCTCGAGGTAATCAGGCAGGATTATATCAGAACTGCAAGAGCAAAGGGCGCAGATGAAAAGCGTGTTATCTTCAAGCACGCTCTAAAAAATGCTCTAATCCCAATTATAACCGTAATCGGTAATGATTTCGGCAGCATTCTTGCAGGAGCCATTGTTGTTGAAACCGTATTCAGCCTACCCGGCATGGGAACGCTCATCGTAAATGCCGTAAAAATCAAAAATATCCCTACGGCCATGACCGCTACATTATTTCTTGCGATTTTATACAGTCTGGTCGTATTGATACTCGACATTATTTACGCATACATAGACCCGAGAATTAAAGCTGAGTTCAGCAGAAGGAAAGCGAGGTGAGGAGCATGACAGAAATAAACAGAGAAATCAAAACAGGTAGAAAAAACAGTCAGTTCCGTGCCGTTGCCAAAAGATTTTTTAAGAATAAAGCCGCAATCATCGGACTTATCATGTTTTCTTTCATTTTATTTTTCGTTATTTTTGCACCTCTGATTACACCCTACGAAATGGCTATTCATCAGGAGCTGACAAACGATCTGCAGCCGCCGTCCTCCCAGCACTGGTTTGGTACGGATGATCTGGGAAGAGATATGTTTGCGAGGGTAATTCACGGCGCAAGATACTCTGTAACCATAGGTATTCTGGTAACGCTTGTTGCCGGTACAGTAGGAATCATTTTAGGTGCGATTTCAGGATACTACGGCGGTAAAATAGACTTTATCATTATGAGAATATGCGATATATTCATGTCGATACCTTATATGCTTTTCTGTATTACTCTCATTGTAAGTATAGGGCTCGGAATGAAAAGCATGGTGATTGCAATGTGTACAGCCCTGTCGCCGGGGTATGCAAGATTAGTACGCGCATCGGTTCTTTCTCTGAAAGGTGTTGAGTATGTTGAGGCTTCAACAGCCTGCGGATGCAGCACGGGAAGAATTCTTCTCAGGCATATTATTCCCAATGTTATCGGTCCTATCATTGTCAAAGCAACCAGCGGAATGGCCTCCGTCATTCTCGGTGCCGCAAGCCTCAGCTTCATTGGTCTTGGTATTCAGCAGCCGACACCTGAGTGGGGCGCAATGATGGCAACGGCCAGAGACGGAATGCGGACTGCACCGCATTTAATCATCGCTCCGGGGATTTTCATACTCATTACAACACTGTCATTAAATCTCATGGGCGATGGTCTGCGCGATGCACTTGACCCTCGTCTCAAGAATTAGGAGGCGCCGTAATGGAAAAAGAAATACTGCTTACAATAAAAAACCTTACAGTTAAATATAAAACGGATGATGGTATTGCAGAGGCTGTCAACAACATCTCATTTCAGCTCCATAAAGGTGAAACATTAGGACTTGTAGGAGAAACCGGTGCAGGAAAAACAACAACAGGCCTCAGCATTTTAAGACTGCTTCCCGAACGCACAGCCGAGATAACAGAAGGCGAAATTATTTTTAAAGGAGAAAATCTGCTCGATATTCCTAAGAATGAAATGAGCGTTATCCGAGGCAAGCAAATATCCATGATATTTCAAGACCCCATGACAAGCCTCAATCCGGTGTACACAGTCGGAAGCCAAATTGAAGAAAGTATTTTTCTTCACAACAGAGATCTGACAAATCCGCAGATCAAAGAAAAAGCGGATGAAATGCTTGAACTTGTAGGCATTACTCCTGAAAGAAGAGACGATTATCCTCATCAGTTTTCAGGCGGTATGAAGCAGCGGGTAGTCATAGCGATGGCTCTTGCCTGTGATCCTGAGCTTGTAATTGCCGACGAACCGACAACTGCGCTTGATGTTACGATTCAGGCACAGGTACTTCGTATGATGGATGAACTGAAACGCAAGTACGGTACTTCTATGATCATGATTACCCATGATTTTGGTGTCGTAGCAAAGACTTGTGATACAGTTGCCGTTGTATATGCAGGTGAAATCATTGAATACGGTACAGTGCAGGATATCTTTGAGGATGACAAGCATCACCCCTATACGACGGGTCTTTTCCATTCGCTTCCTAATATGAATCAGGATACCGAAAGATTGCAGCCAATTGAAGGCCTCATGCCAGACCCGATGGCCTTGCCTGCAGGATGCAAATTCCATACGCGCTGCCCTCACTGTTTTGATAAATGTAAAACAGTCCTGCCTCAGGATATTGATTTTAATGGGCATATGATCAAGTGCCATTTATACAGCAAGGAGGTGTAGCAGATGGAGCCTTTTATTAAAACAGTAGGATTGAAAAAATACTTTAAGACCCCATCGGGACAGCTTCACGCAGTTGATAATGTAAATCTTGAAATTGCGCGCGGTACAACTCTCGGTGTTGTAGGCGAATCAGGATGCGGCAAATCCACGCTTGGCCGGACGATTCTCAATCTATTGCCGGCAACAGGCGGCCAGATTTATTTTGAAGGCGAAGACATTACAAAGCCTTCGAAAAAAAGGCTTTTTGCTCTTCGAAAAGAGATGCAGATTATCTTTCAAGACCCGTATGCCAGCCTTGATCCCCGAATGTCCATTCGTGAAATTATAAGCGAGCCCCTTATCGTCTATAAAGAAGTAAAAGGACAAGCTCTGTATGACAGAGTGAGCGAGCTTATGGATACTGTAGGAATCGCAAGGCGTATGGAAAATTATTTTCCGCATGAGCTTGACGGCGGACGCCGTCAGCGGATAGGCGTTGCCCGGGCGCTTGCTCTGAATCCGAAGTTTATTGTCTGTGATGAACCGGTATCTGCTCTTGATGTATCCATCCAAGCTCAGATTCTGAACCTTCTTATGGATTTACAGAAAGAGCGTAAGCTTACCTATATGTTCATTACGCATGACTTATCCGTTGTAAAACACATTTCAGACGAAATAGCAGTGATGTATCTTGGAGAATGTGTAGAAAAGGCGCCTAAGGAAGAACTTTTCAAAAATCCTAAACATCCTTATACCCAAGCGCTTCTGAATGCTATATTAGAGGCGGATTTAAAGACATCCTTAGCGGAGAAATCAATCATTGAAGGAGAAGTTACAAGCCCTATCAATCCTAAGCCCGGCTGCAGATTTGCATCGCGCTGCAAATATTGCATGGAAGAATGTCTTTCTGATAATATACTCCTTGAAGAATGCGGCAAAAATCATTTTGTTGCATGTATTAAGGCACAGGAATAAAGCTATTATTTTTGCTATGATTATTGCAAATTTAATATATTCTCATCATTCAACGAAAGGAAGGAATTATTTATGACAGTTTTAAAAAGAATGACGGCACTTATACTCATACTGGTTATGGTGCTCTCTCTGGCGGCCTGCGGCGGCGGTGACAAAGACAATGAAGCCAAAGATACTCTTGTTTTTGGTTCATCATGGGCTGATGCAACGAGCCTTGACCCTGCCCTCGACGGATCAAGCAAATCGATGTACATCATCTGTCAGCTTTACGATCCGCTTTTCTACTATGACGACGAAGACGGTATCATCCCTGCAATCGCAGAGTCCTACGAAATAAGCGAAGACGGAATGGAATACACCATCAAAATCCGTGACAACGCCTATTTCCACGACGGAAGCAAAATTATGGCTTCCGATGTCGTATTTACGCTTTTAAGAGCAACGGAATCAGCAGCACAGGTTAAGTATGCAAGCAATATTGCAAATGCAGAAGTCGTTGACGATTCTACCGTAAAAGTTACTCTTAAAGTGGAATTCGCACCGTTTATCAAATATCTCAGCGGTATTTATGTTGTCAGCGAAAAGGCGATTACAGAAATGGGCGACAGATACGGCGTTGACGGTGTCGTAGGTTCAGGTCCTTACATGCTTAAGGAGTGGAAAGTCGGAGAATATACGCTTATGGAAGCATTCCCGGACTACTGGAGAGGCGAGACTCCTATCAAATATCTCAAAGTTATCGGTATTGTAGATGCATCTTCAATGCTCATCGCACTTGAAACAGGTGATGTAGACCTTACCTATAATGTTTCCGCCAATGACCTTGAGCTTATCAAAAATAACCCTGACCTCAAACTTTATACAAAGGAAACCTCGCACATGTTCTGGTTCCTGACAAACAATACAACATTCCCGTTCAACAATAAACTTCTCCGCCAGGCGGTGAACTATGCCTGCAACAAAGAAGATATCCTTCAGGCTGAGAAAAAAGGCTGGGGTTCTCTTGTAGATACAAACTACATGCTCGCGCCGCAGTCCTTTGGCTATACTACAAATGAAAAAGTAGAAAATTATCCATATGATCCGGAAAAAGCAAAGGAACTTCTCGTTGAAGCAGGATATCCTGACGGGTTTGAATTTACAATCAATGCTCTTCAGGGCTGGGGAGACAATGCGGCCTTTGCGCTTCAGGAAAACCTTAAAGCTGTAGGAATTACTGCAAATGTTGAGCTGATCGAAGACTCTGTAAGCTTTGACAATATTGCTGCCCTCACCTATCAAATGGATGTAATGGGTACAAATGACAGATTCCTCGATGCCGACATGCTCTATGACCGTTACCATACAGGGTCCGGAAATAACCAGGTTGGATATTCCAATCCTGAGTTTGACAAAATCATAGAATCCGCAAGAGCCGAACAGGATCCTGACAAGAGAACAGAACTGTATGATCAGGCAGTGGCAATTCTGAAAGAGGATGCCTGCGTTATTCCTTGCTATTTCGAAACATATTTCGCAGCATCAAGCGCTGACCTCAAGGGCTATGACCTTGAAAGCAACATCCACTACAGAAACTTCTGGGGATTTTCCTTTGAAGAATAAAGACCTAAATTTATGGAGAATATGTTAATGCGCAGATTAGAATCAAAGGACATGCTGAAGCATGTATATCTTGGAAATCCGCTTTGCTCTTCCGACGGGCAGTATGTGCTTTTTTCAAAAGAGAAAGCGTCACAGGATATGAAGGGCTACGATTTAGCCCTTTGCTGCTACAGCACCGCGAAAAAAGAGGTTATACAGTTAGACCTCGATTTTCGTATCAATGGATATATCTCAGACGGATACGGAGGATTTTATATATCCTCCGTATCTGATCATAAGACCTCTATTTATCACACAAATCCGCAGACGGCAAGCACTGAGAAAAAATATGAATTTGACCAGGCAATCAACCTTGTACATGCTTTGGAGAACAAATTGATTGTTTCCTCAGAACATAGCTGCAAGCCGGACCAAAGAGAAAACACTGAATATTACGAGATCCTAGATGAAATTCCGTTTTGGTACAACGGCATAGGATTTGTCAGCGGCAGCAGAACAGGGCTGTGCATTGCTGATTGTACTACGGGAAAAATCACTCCGATCTCTCCCGATACTTTTCATCTTACTTCCAGCGCCCTGTCGGCCGATGCGAAAAAGATATATTATGTAGGAATGACTTATACCGATGTTCTTCCTCTGACACATGAAGTAAGAGTTTATGATATCGAAAACAACTCCGATACGCTTCTTCTTCCAGGCGGAAATCTCAGAATCAGCAATATCGGCATCGCTGCAGGAACCCTTTTCATCACTGCGACAGATCTGAAAAAATACGGTGTTCATGAAAACCCTGAATTTTACAAACTATATCATGACGGCAGCTATGAAAAACTTACCGACTTTGATACCGAACTGGGCAATATGTCCATGTCTGACTGCAACTTTAAAGGCGGATGTCAGTTTATCGCAGCAGACGACAAAATATATTTCATTGCAACCGAAAGATACGGTTCTGTACTTTACATGCTCGATTGCAGCAAAAATACTCCGATGCCCAAGCAGGTGCTGTCTGTAACCGGTAATATTGAATCCATTGCCGCAGCAGAGGGCTCTTTGTTCGCTGTCTGTCTGAAGGATTATTCACTTCACGAATTATATCAGATCATCAGCGGAAAGGCTGTCAAAATAAGCAATTTCAATGCAGAAGCAATGAACTCGAGAAATGTACATATTCCTGATAAAATTACCTTTATGAGTGGGTTTGGAATTGAAACTGACGGATTTATTCTAAAACCGAAAAATATTTCGGCCGGTAGAAAATATCCGATGATCCTGAATATACACGGCGGCCCGAAGGCTATATACGGTGAGACATATTACTATGAAAATCAATACTGGGCGGATAACGGATATTTTGTTATATACTGCAATCCTTTCGGCAGCACCGGCAGAGGAAATGAATTTGCGGATATGAGAGGAAAATACGGCACGACTGATTACGATGATATTATGAAATTTGTAGAAACAGTGCTTGAAAAATATCCTCAGATTGACCGAGATTCTTTATTTGTAACAGGCGGTTCGTACGGCGGCTTTATGACAAATTGGATCATAGGACACACTGATATGTTTGCGGCTGCTGTGACGCAACGAAGTATTTCAAACTGGCTCAGCGATTTCAACATGTCCGATATCAGCTTTCAGGAGGCAGAATTTGATCATCTTGCAACGCCATGGAGCAATCCAGAATATTTGTGGCATATATCACCAATTAAATACGCCGACAGGATAACCACCCCGCTTCTGATACTGCACTCGGATCTTGATTTTCACTGCACTTCGGCAGATGCTTTTCAAATGCTTACTGCCCTTAAATATCATGGCGTAGAAAGCAAAATGGTGCTTTTTCATGGAGAAGACCATTCTCTGTCAAGATTAGGAAAACCAATAAATCGTATCAAACGGCTTGATGAAATAACGGACTGGTTTGAAAAGCATAAAAAATATTGCGTTGAAAAAAAGTGAAAATATATCTGCTCTAAAAAATACAGGGCCTTTTACAGGCCCTGTATTTTATTTTAATAACCGAATCTGATGATCAGGAGCGCAGTATCTGATATTAGTCCGCCTGCCGTTACAAAAGGCTGGTCCATTCTTCTGTATCGCCAATCTTAACATAATCATGAGCATTGGACGCTTCAGTAATCTGATAATATGCCCAATGAGAAGCTCTCACATCGCTGAACTGAATCAGCCTGTCTCCGTAACGGTTCACATACCCCGTATCGGCGCTTCGTCCTAGCATCCGATTGACAACGGCAGTCGTTTCAGCACGGGTAATGGTCTGCTCCGGCCGAAAAGTACCGTCCGGATATCCAGTTATCCAGCCGTACTGAACAGCACCTGTCACATAGTCACAGTACCAAGCATTTTCCGATATATCCGAAAAGATATTCCCCCCTTCCGTCCTCAGCTTTGCAAATCGCATGGCAATCGCAGTAAATTCAGCACGAGTAATGCTTCGTTCCGGAACATACTGGCCGTTTCCGATCCCTGTAATAACTCCAAGACTTCCCAGTGTATTTACTGCTTTAGCATACCAAGCGCCGTCAGATACATCGGCAAAAGAAACAGAAACCGCTGTATCTTTATCCAAAAGCAGGTTATAAAACATCTGCACCGCTTCTGCACGCGTCATATTATTATCAGGTCTAAATGTTCCGT
This sequence comes from uncultured Clostridia bacterium, assembly GCA_944386585.1. Lineage (GTDB taxonomy): Bacteria > Bacillota > Clostridia > Peptostreptococcales > Anaerovoracaceae > QAKD01. The sequence continues at coordinate 11,240 of CALXBT010000078.1, forward strand.
CGGGATAGCCAAGAAAATAGGCCTCATGGTCTAAAGTGTTCAGCCGATCAGATACACCTGTATCATCAGGAGATACTACCTCCCGCTCCTTCTTAAAAACAACTTCAATCGTGTGTTTTTCCCGAACATCCTTAAAAGTATAGCTATCTACAGCACCAGCACTTTTTCCATCTACTGTCACATCTGCAATCACATATTTTTCATCAGCCGTAATGATGAAAGTCTTGTCGCTGCCCCGAGCGACGCTTACTTTGCCGCTGGGACTGATTGTTCCACCCTCTCCGGCACTAGCCGCAATGATATATTGAGTATCACCGCCTGATCCTCCGGCATTGACAGTAAATCTGAGAGTAATACCTGCCTCCACGCCGTTTCCGGCGCTGACAGCAATCACTTCATTATAACTCCCAGTATCCAGTCCGCTTTTCGGCTGCACAGTGAAAGATGCAGCATCGTTTTCTGCCAATGTAACGGTACCATCGTTCCAATCGCCGCTTCCGACGGTAATGACATAATTTTCGCTGACAGGCAGCACCACCGTCATCGTCTGATTTCCTGTATTTATAATAGTTACTTCCTGCATCGCCGGAACAGGACCTCCCCTTTTTACTGAGCCAAAATCCAGCGCGGAAGGAGAAGCAGCAACAGCATAAATAGGAGGCTCTTTTACAACAACCGGCAGAGTAAACTCCAAAAAAATCTCGTTGTCAGCACTATCTGTAATCGTTACCGTCACATCATGAACGCCTGCTTTGGAAAAAGTAAGCTTGTCTGTATTATTACCGCCGCTCAGTACAGAAGAATCAGCCCGGTAAGAACGATCCAGCATCTCAATCTTGTCGTGCCACTGGGAGGTATCTGACATACTGCTCTGAGGGAATGACCCCGAAGAATTTGGATAGTGATACCGATAGTCAAAAGGTTCCTTTGTTTCCCCTATATTAAATATCTGCGTTTTGACAGGATGAAGCTGATATTCGCTTGTCGTTGCCTTTCCGCTGTCTTGCAGCCGTCCGCATACAAAATCATTATCGGAATCTAAAACAGAAACACCGTTGATATTGCAGACAAGATACTGCACATCGATTTTCCCATCGTTCCGAAGAGAACGCACAGATGAAACATAGCGCACTGATTCGCTGTTGTCCGCAGAAAATTCCATTTCGCAATAACAGGATTTTACCACAGCCCCAAGTCCGGTATGCGCCTGCTTGCTCCATGAGCCATCATCCTCCCATCCCGGCGGAAACCCCAGCATTCCGGCCATACCGCCGTAAAATCCACCTCTTTTGTCAGCGTCATCCTTATATCCTCCGGTAACATCCGAAAAAACTTTTCCTCCGATAACTTGACAGCGCAGCATCACAGAATTTCCGTCAAAAATTCCTGCAACACCGCCTAAGTAAAGGCCCGCCAGAATTTTTTCCATATTTCCGCGGCTTCCAATCATTTCAGTATCCGGAACATCGGAAGCTATCTGCGCCGTAAATCCTTCTACTGAACAATCCTGAACAGATGCTTTAGTCCGCGCCGTACCGATGATACCGCCGATTGCTTCGTAGATAGACCCGTTTCCTGCACTTCGGATAACCGACAGCTTCTCTACAGTACAATTCGTAATTTTTGTGGAAATTCCTGAATGACTGCCGTAGCTTTCAATATAAGGGTTTCCCTGCGCACCAATCAGGCCTCCAAAGCTTACGGGAAGAAAATAGTAAGAAGTATTCCAGCTTCCTCTGGATTGATACGCCGCATCCATACCTGCGCAGCCACTATAACTGATACTAATATCCCTTGCTGTACAGTCGCTAATAATACAGCCGCCAGCCGTCAAACGGTCTGCTGCATAATCTGTAAGCCCTATCAATCCTCCGAAGCTGGAAAATTGAGCTTTTTCAGAAAGAGTCACATTTAATCGGCCGGAAGCCGTTACGCCGCTGACTGCTGTATTCACCGCCCAGCCAGCAAGCAGTCCGGCTCTTTGCATGCCGCTTGCCGCAGCAGTGATCTGGGCACTGATTATAGTCAAATTTTGAATCGAAGCATCTTTTACATAACCAAACAATCCGGCAGTATCCGCATTTTCCACTGTAAGATTCATATCAGAGATCGTATATGCTCCGCCTCCGTCAAAGCTTCCGCTGAAAGGGTTTTTTTCCGTTCCGACAGGTACCCAGCAAAATCCGTCCAAGCTGATATCAGCGCCCAGCCTGACCGTTTTATTCTCAAAAGAATCTGCTTTGATTCCATTGGCAGTACCATTGACAATAGCAGAAAGACCGGCCAATTGTTCGGCGGTACTAATCGTAAACTCGGTATCAGTATCATTGTACCAATCCGTCTCTGCCAGCTCTGACCAAGAACTGTTTAAACGCTCCTCTTTTGCAGCATAAACCTCTCCCGCCTCTATTTGCAGCGATGCCATAAACAAAGTCAGCACCAATACTGACATGGCTATTTTTCGTCGTTTCATTATTTTTATTTTCCTCCTTGCCTGTTCGTATCACTTTGCCGCAAAAATCAAAATACCTTTTATACTCCGGTTTCTGACAGCGCTTGTTTCTTTACAATTCCTTTTCGCTCTTTCATGGACAGAATTATACTTTCGTTCTCAATATCTGCCGGTAATTACTGAATAAAAGCTCAAATTTAACTTCAAATCATTCAAATTTTGTTAAAATAAAAAAGCTGCTCACAAAGAGCAGCCAGTAATAACCATTTCAAACATGTTAACCCAGACCGACAGAACAGGAGCATTGGCGGTCTTTGTTTTCGTGCCTTCAAAACTGAAAATGCTTGATTTTTTTACTTTGCAATAGTATTATTAATCTTATATATAGATATGTAACAGCTAATTGATGTGTCTTTTAGAACAAAAGTATAATTCCGTCCGGTAGATTATAATATCAGATGCAGCAGATCCAATGTGCGGGCATGCTCAGCACCGGTGGAAATAAGATAAGTTCGGGTAGTCTCGATACTAGAATGTCCTAACACATCTGCTAATTTCGCTACATCCCTGCATACGCGGTAAAAAGCTCTGGCAAATAAATGCCGCAGATTGTGAGGAAATACTTTTGACGGAGCTACGCCCGCTTCTTTACAGAGAGCTTTCATCTCCGCCCAAATCTGCTTTCTGGACAAACTTTTCCCGTCTCTGGTAAGAAATATCTCACCGGAGACGATTTTATATTTTTGGGCATATTTTAACAGCTTGCGGCGCAATTTGCCGGGAATGAGTATTGTACGGATTTTTCCTTTCAGTGAGATTTCTGCTCTGCCCTGCTCTGCTGCCTCCACAGTAAAATATCTTACTTCCGATACTCGGATACCCGTACTGCAGATGCTCTCCATCAGGAGCACAAGCCGTTCCTTTTCCATCTTTTCCGCAGCGGCAATCAAACGGCCGTACTCACTGCGTGTCAATTCCCGGCTGTCATCCCGAAAAAGCCTGCGTTGAAGTTTTAAATGCCGCACAGAGCAGTCTTTCCACCCTGCAAAGCTAAAAAAACGGTCTAAAGCAGTCAGCTTACCGTTTACAGTAGAAGGACTATACCCCTCTGAAAGCAAATTCTCTTTCCATTGGGCAACAGCCGCCTTAGAAACCGCCGCATTGCCCAGCCATATGGTAAACTTGCGTATCTCCCGCAGATACTTCTCCATTGTGGCCGTACTGCGTTCTTCTTCTTGCAGATATTCTGTAAAAAAAATCAATTGTTCATCTGTAATAATTCTATCGTTCATGTATTTCTCCTTTCGCAACTTCTTTTCCTTAGTGTAACTGTTTTATATACCATTATTCTTGTTTTCTTTCTTTAAAATAAGCCGTTTCGGAGATATGAGACATCGTACTGCGGAAGATCGGTTTTAGCCTATTCAGAACTCTTTTAACTTCTTCGATATTCTAAAGGTAAAAAATAGCAATCATTTTTTAATATTGTGATGCTCAAATAGTCCCTGAATTTCCCATCCCGAAATAAAATAATACGGGCAGATATAAGGAAATACTCTCTATAAAAATAGGGAAAGGATAGAGAAATTCATCTATGAGTGCTATAATCTAAGCAGATAAATCAGCAAACTTAAATTTACGAGGAAGCAAAATGAACTGGATAGATGAAGTATCTGCAAAACTCAAAAAGAAAAATCAAGTTTTATTTTCCAAGAACTCAGAATATATACAGGATTTAATTATATTGTTTGAAGCCCAAAGTCATCGGGTGATGGCATTATGGGCATTTGATTTTGCATCTGAATCTATTGCAAAACTTGAAGAAAAATACCCAGAAGAAAAGCGCCCGCGAGAAGCATTGGAAGCAGCTAAAAACTGGGCATCTGGAAAAATCAAAATGCGATTGGCACAACGAAAAATATTAGATTGCCATGCATTTGCAAAAGAAATTGATAATAAAGAAGATATTGCAATTTGTCATTCCATAGGACAAGCATGTGCAGTAGTGCATACTGCCGGACATGCAATAGGCTATCCAATATACGATCTTACTGCGATTATATATAAATATGGAATTGAAAATTGCAAAGACGCGGTGGAAAAACGAAAACAGGAATATATCGAAAAGATAACATACTGTAATGAACATCTATGTGATTATCAAGACACATGGGCAGACTTTATGCTCAAATAAAATTGAGTAAGCACTTATATATAATTAAACGGTTTGTAGTTTATGCAAAAGCTTGTAATATTCCCAATAATCAAGAATCTCTCTTCCTGCCGCAGATAATAAGGAAAGAGAGAAATGAGAATATGAGAAAAGCCTTGATTTTAAGCTGTTTTCTCATGGTATCATAAACATTTTGAAATCTTATAAGAAAATTTCTGTCTATAAAATCAATGAAAAAACACTGTGCAGAATACACCTGCACAGCGCCCTAAAAATCACCGGAAAGACAGATGGTCTTTATTTTTTTCTTTTTAAATTTACAAAAAATAAACAAATCCGAACCTCTAACAATTAACGCAAAGTTCGGATTTATAGCTTTTAATAAAAGCCGGCTAGTTATTCGCTTATAAAAACACTCTAGCACTTGATAAACGGTTTATTTGGTGGAGGTGAGGAGAGTCGAACTCCTGTCCGAAAGCATTTCCGCAAGATTTTCTCCGAGCGCAGCCGTTCCTTTTTATTTCACGGAATTAAGCGCCGAACGGCAGGCTCAAAACTCCGCTATCCCGTTATTCCTCTGTGCTTCCGGGAGCAGGCACAAAGTTTTCCTGTATGATTGACGCCGGGATTCGAACCTACAGGTAAATCCGAGCCGACGACGCGGCCGCTCTATGCGGCAGACAGCTATGCTGCGTATGCGTAATTGTTGTTATTTTTTGCGTTTATATTTAACGTGCCATTTTTAACGCAGACTTGGCAAACTGCGGCTCGCTTATCTTGTTTCTACACCCCCGTCGAAACCATTACACCCCCATGTCTATAACAATTATACACCACTTTCCGCAGGATATACAATTACATCTTTATTACGCTTCGAATCACAGGAGGCAGACAAAAGTTTTCTCTATTCCATGTGCAGAGATCTTCCGGCTGCCTCCGGCAAATTCATTTTTTAAAAATATGGTTTGTACTGTTCTAAGTTGTCTTTCAGCAGCTTCGGCACATCAAGGCCGTACGGGCAACGAGACTTACACTGCCCGCATTCAACGCAGTTTTCAATTTTATGCATTTCCTCTTTCCATGCATCAGTCGTATATGCTGAAATTGGCGCGCGTTTAAGCATCAACCCCATACGGGCACAGTCTTTAATAGAGATACCTGCCGGACATGGCATGCAGTATCCGCAGCTGCGGCAGAAATCACCTGAAAGTTCTTCTCTGTCCTTTGCAATGATTTCCTCAATTTCAGGCGTTATATCCTGCTCAAATTCTTCCGTATTGCATGCTAAAAATTCCTCAATCTCTTCCAGCTTCTGTACGCCCCAGATCGGAAGCGCATTTTCAAACTGCGCTATGTACGCATACGCCGCCCGCCCGCTCTTGATGAGGCCTCCTGCCATTCCTTTCATACAGAGAAACCCCATATTATGTTCTTCACACATTTTGAGCAGTTCGACTTCCTCCGGCGCCGCAAGATAAGAAAACGGGAACTGCAGCGTCTCATAAAGCCCTGATTCAATCGCTTCCTTTGCGATAGAAAGACGATGGTTTGTAATGCCTATGTGCCGAATCTTGCCTTCTGCCTTTGCCTCCAGCGCTGCTTCATAAAGACCGTTTTCATGCCCCGGCATTGGGCAAAACGGCGGATTATGAAACTGCATCAAATCTACATAATCTGTACCAAGCTCCCGTAAACTCGTAGCAAGCTGTTCCTTAAACTCTGCGGCTGTCAGCGCCATCGACTTAGTCGCAATAAAGATATCAGAGCGCACATCGCCCAGTGCATACCCGATTTTTGATTCACTATCGGTATAAAAACGCGCTGTATCAAAAAAACGAATACCGCCCTCATACGCTCTTCGCAGAATTGCCGCCGCTTCATCCCTTGAAACCCGCTGAATCGGAAGTGCTCCGAATCCATTTTTGTTTACAGTGATTCCCGTACTGCCGAGTGTTACATACTTCATTTTCCATCCTCCTTCTCTTTTCTTCTTTTTTTATCGCACGTGGGTTCCTGCCGCCTTAAGCATCCCCGCTTCTTTACAGTTCACCGTTACCGCCTTATCGCCTGCTGCATTCGTCTATTTGCATCACGCTTTGCGATATCCTCTCGTTTATCGTAATTTTTCTTTCCCCTTGCAATGCCAATGTCCAGCTTTGCCAGTCCTTCCTTATTGATGTACATAGTAAGAGGCACAATCGTCAGCCCCTTTTGCGTAGTATAGCCGATCAGCTTTCTGATTTCCTGCTTATGTAAAAGCAGCTTGCGCGGCCGAAGCGGCTCTGCATTAAAACGATTCCCCTGCTCATAAGGACTGATATTCATTCCATATAAAATCAGCTCGCCGTTTTCAACCTTCGCATAGCTTTCCTTAATGCTCACTTTACCCTGCCGCACCGATTTAATCTCCGTTCCGGTCAGGACGATTCCCGCCTCATAAGTCTCTTCTATAAAATAATCATGCCGCGCCTTTTTATTATTCGCGACTAATTTTTTTTCTTTCACATAATCACCCTTTTCTGCTTTTTATCGGGTCTTTTCTATGCAGCAGCTTTACAGTCCTCTACGAAAGCCGACCCCACCGATTATACGGCCATACAATCCACTCAATCCGGCCTAAGATTTCCTCAACCGCTACCTGCCCGACTGCGGAATTGCGGCTATCGAGCAAACTCTCCTCCTGCCCGTTTCTATCCCCTGCCGAAAACACGGCCGCGTCTCTGCTTCCATCGCTTACAACATAGACATAGCCTTCTCTTACTGTTTCTCTGCTGCCGTCTTCCGTTATCACCTGATCACCTGCAACGCCTTCAATCCGCGATGCAAACAGCGCTCCACCGCCGCTTGCTGTATGCAGATAGTTCCTCAGCGCTACCACATCGCCGCGTGCCGGCTCACTGTAAAGATATGCCGTCTTATTGATAAAGACATAATCCTCTGATAGAATTGTCGGCTGCATGGAACTGTCCGGTATTTTTTCAATCTCCAGCGCAAATACAAGTACCAGCCCCGTAACAATGGCTAAAAATACAGCCCTCGTATACCCCCAAAACACCTTGAACATGAATCGTTTTTCTCCGTTCCGCACAATTTCGATTTCATACCGGTATCACAGAGGTTTCCAATTAGAAAACTTCAATTTTATTAAAAGGATAAAGCCGTATCAGAGCCTTTCCTACAATTTCATCGATGGCAACAAATCCAACATCTGAAAATCTGGAATCTTTGCTCACACCTCTGTTATCACCAAGACAGAAAACCTCTCCCTCCGGCACTTCAAAATGAGTCCCCGCATCATGCGGCATAGTTCCTCCTACCGATATGTAATTCTCTTCTAAAACCTCCCCGTTCAGATATACGAGTCCATCCTCCAAATCAATCGTATCTCCCGGCAAGCCGATTACTCTTTTAATCAGTAATTTTTCACGCCCCGTATCGGTTTTCAGTGCTGTATGAAAAACAATGATGTCACCTCTCTGCGGTTCTCCAAACAGAGTATATGACTGCTTGCTCAGCAAAATGTAATCATTGTTATGCAAGGTCGGCTCCATTGAACTTTCTTTTACTATGGTCGGTTTAATAAACTGCAGAATTACAACCGCTAAAAGCAGAGCGATTGCAATATCTCTGATCCATGCCTTCATTATTGTCAAAATCCTCCTGAATTATTCTTTTCGTATTCTTTAACATCACGCATAAAAAGCTCTTTCCGTATTGTTTTCAGCTGCTCTGGAAGCTCACTTCGTATTTCTTTTCCCGCAAGATATGATAAATTTCCGCTTCCGCTTTTAAAATATAATCTATATGCGTGAAGAAACTGTGTTGACAGACCGTATTTTTTCTCAATTATGCGATTAGTTTGCGCATTTCCGTATTTTGTATCACCGATAATTGGATATCCGGCTTTGGCAAGATGCGCTCTAATTTGATGTGTCCTGCCCGTTACCAATTCCACTTCCAGCAAAGTATATCCCGATGCAGATATAAGAGGCCTTGCAATTGTCTCCATCAACTTGCCTCCATCTTCTTCCGAAGCTTTGATACGCACCGTATTTGTCTCACTGTTTTTTTCCATGCGGTCTCTCAGCACAATAGGCCCTTTTACATATCCTTTGACAACTGTCAAATAATATTTTTGTATATAGCCTTTTTCCCGAATCATACGGTTCAGCTCCCGCAGAGCACTTCCGTTTTTGCCAAAAAGAACCAGTCCTGTCGTATTGCGGTCGAGCCTGTTTGCCGGAGCCGGTGTAAAAGTCTGCTGCGCACGCGGACAATATTCTCCCGTTTCTGTCAGATAGCCAAGCACCTGATTTGCCAGATGATTCTTCTTTTCGGTGCGGTCCCCGTGTGTAAGCAGCCCCAGCGGCTTTTCTGCTGCCAATATATTTTCATCCTCATAGGCGATTTTAATTATTACGGTATTTTTTCTGTTTTTTATAATGACT
>CALXBT010000079.1 GCA_944386585.1 uncultured Clostridia bacterium
GTTTACAGCATGACGGATATGACGAATGGGGGAAACGGCGGGATTGCATCGCTCGAGGTAAGTGATATAGCAAATCTTGCGAGGATAGAGATACCGGGTCAGGAAGGAGCCCTGAAAGCTTCGAAAAAGGCGCGTTTGATGGAGGACGAAAGCAAGGGGGAAGCTTTCGCCGGAGAAACCGCTTATGCAGTAGCTGTTGACGGGGAAGATATTTTATATGTAGCAACAGAAGAAGATGCCAAAGCTGTACTTGACGGTATCATTGCAAATTATACAACTCCGGGTTCGGAGATTGTAGAAATTCTTTATGGAGAAGAAATTTCTTACAAAGAAAAGGATATAGTCACGGCAGAAGAAGCTGCAAAGGACAAAACAGTAACAGAAACATATATTTGTCAGGTTGATGAAGCTGTCCGCTATATTTTAAACGGAACAGCAGTACCGCTTACTTATACGGTACAGGGCGGTGATACGCTTTGGGATATTGCGATTGCCAACAATATTTCGGTTTATGAACTTGAGCAGATGAATCCGGGAGCGACAGAAAGACTTTCGGTTGGACAAACGCTGAATCTGTATCAGCAGAATCCGTTTGTACATGTTACAGTAACAGAAATCGTGACAGATGTGCAGAGTATTCCGTATGATGTCAGCTATACTTCATCGGATGCACTTTACAAAGGTCAGATACAGGTGCAGAGCGCCGGCGAGAGCGGCAGTAAGGAAGTAACTTCTCAGGTAACGAAAGTAAACGGTATCGAGACTGCAAGCGTAGTGCTAGCGGAAACGGTTTTGACAGAGCCGGTAACGCAGATCGCGCTGATGGGTACAAAACAGATTTCTATCCAAACCGGGTCCGGCTATTTTCAGTATCCGGTAGCATCTGTTGAAATTTCATCGGGTTATGGAGCCAGCAGAGGCGGAGGCAGCAGATCACACAAAGGCATTGATCTGAGAGCGCCAAAAGGTACGCCGTTTATGGCGGCTGATGATGGAACTGTAACTTTTGCCGGATGGGGAGGCGGAAGCTATGGCTATCTCATTACCATCAATCACGGCAATGGAATTGAAACGAAATATGCGCACTGTACGACGGTAGATGTATCGGTTGGACAGGATGTGCAAAAAGGAGAAGTAATCGGCACGATTGGTTCTACCGGCAACGCAACAGGAAATGTGCTTCATTTTGAGGTTGTGATTAACGGAGTACAAAAAAACCCCGTGAACTATCTATAATGTGTTTGAAAAAGCAGTAAAGTCAGTATATAATATTAGGCAGGTATGACTACCTGTCTAATATTTTATTTTTGCACTTTTAAACAGAGGTAAAAAGATGAAAGTATATAATACATTGACCAGAAAAAAAGAAGAATTTGTGCCGCTTGATCCCAATGAAGTAAAAATTTATGTCTGTGGACCGACGGTATATAATTTTTTCCATATCGGAAATGCAAGACCATTTGTTGTATTTGATACACTGCGGAGATATATGGAATATCGCGGCTATCATGTAAAGTTTGTACAAAATTTTACAGACGTCGACGACAAAATTATTAACAGAGCAAGGGAAGAAGGCCTTACGGCACCGGAAGTAGCGGAAAAATATATCGGTGAATATTTTCGGGACGCGGCATCGCTCAATGTAAAGCCGGCCAGTGTGCATCCAAAAGTGTCAGAACATATCGGAGAGATTATTGACTTTGTAAAGACGCTGATTGAGAAAGGTTATGCTTACGAAGCAAACGGGGATGTATATTTTTCTACCCGCAGATTTCCAGAGTATGGAAAGCTTTCAAAGCAGAATATTGATGATCTTGAAGCGGGCGCCAGAATTGAAGTGGGTGAAATTAAACAGGATCCTCTTGATTTTGCGCTTTGGAAGGCGAGAAAAACAGAGGATGAAATTGCATGGGAATCGCCGTGGGGAATGGGAAGGCCGGGCTGGCATATTGAATGCTCAGCGATGTCCAAAAAGCATCTCGGAGAGACGATTGATATTCATGCCGGCGGACAGGATTTGCAGTTTCCGCATCATGAGAATGAGATTGCCCAGTCCGAATGCTGCAACGGTGTGCCGTTTGCCAGATACTGGATGCACAATGGATATATTACGATTGATAACGAAAAGATGAGCAAGTCAAAGGGCAATTTTTTTACAGTACGCGATATCCTAAAGGATTACAGCGGGGAGACAATGCGTTTCTTTCTTTTGTCAGGACATTACAGGAATCCCATCAATTTTTCAGATGCTTTGATGGAACAGGCTAAAAATGGGCTGGCCAGAATGCAGAATGCAAAGGATAATTTAAAATATTTGTCGGAAGCCGGCAGTGACGGCGCTGTAACGAACAGTGAAAAAGAAACGATATCTGTGCTCGATAAGCTGCGGGAAGAATTTATTGAAAAAATGGATGATGACCTCAACACGGCAGATGCGATTACGGCAGTATTTGAGATGATTACAGCAGTAAACACGCAGGTTAAAGACGGCGCGAGCAAGGCGTTTTCTGAAGAGGCACTGAATCGGATTACGGAATTAACGGATGTTTTGGGCCTTTTGCAGGACAGCGGAGCTGACGACAGTATTGATACTGAAGTTCAGGCATTGATAGCGGAGAGGCAGAAAGCGAGAGCAGAAAAAAATTTTGCAAGAGCTGATGAAATCCGGGATATTTTAAAAGAAAAGGGAATCACTTTGAAAGACACTCCTCAGGGAGTCCAGATTATTAAAGGATAAACAACAGCACATGAGCAGAATTGAATTTGGCAGTGAACGCTTTTTTAAACGAATCATTACTTTTATAGTTATGCTTGTTGTAGCAGGGCTTTTGACAGGGCTTTTGTTTATATGGAGCAAATATGCGGATGCATGTGAAAGACTGGCGGAGTTAGAAAAATCGGCGCTTTCTATAGAAGTATCGCAGCAAGAAGCAGGACAAAACACTGGGCTACTTGCTGCCGATTCACGAAATGTTTCTCATACAGGAGAAGACCTTGTTTACCAGACACTATATCCGGAACTATATGTAGAAAAACCTGATGAATTTGTTCCTGTTTACGATGCCGAACGTTTCTTCTATTTTACTTTTCACGGCGGCCCGTCGGTAGCGACAGAGAAAATCCTTGATGAGCTTCTTGCTCTTGATATTAAGGCGACCTTTTTCGTTTCGGCAAAAGAGGGAACGAAAAATGCCGAGATTTTAAATCGTATTGTAGAAGAAGGACACAGTATTGGGATTTACAGCGGAGGAGAGTCGGCAAACAGAGTGTATCAGTCGGTTGAAACTTATCTTGCCGACTTCTATAAAGCATTTACTTATGTCGAGGAGCAGACGGGAGTGCGGCCATCAGTATTTCGCTTTTGCAGCGGTACTGTGAATAAGTATAATGTACCTGTCAGAGAACAGCTGACGGCAGAGATGCTGCGGCGCGGATTCGTTTATTATGATTGGAATGCATCCGGCGGTGATCAGACGGCCGATGCAAAAGCAAAGGACATTGCTGGAACGGCGATTGAAACGGCGCAGGAAAAACAGCGGATTTTTCTGCTGCTGCATGATGCTGTTTTTAACAGTGAAACGGCGGCCGCTCTGAAAGAAATTACAGCATATTATCAAGAAAGAGGTTATCTTTATCATCCAATTACCAGCAATGTGAGGCCGGTAACATTTGACTAAGGAGGGAAACATGTCAAATAAAGAAAATTTTTTATTTTTTTTTAAAGAACTTACCGGCTTTGATGAAGAACAGCAGCACGGCAGTATAGCTGTGAGGGGATCTAAAGCGCCGGCGGAGAGAGTGAAAGCGGCGGATCAGGCTGTCAATCTGACAGATCAGGGAGGAGAAAAGAATCTTTCTAAGACGGTGCCGGCTGTTCCTAAAACAGAAAGTACCGGAATTCGCGCGCCAGAGAGAGCCCCTATGCAGACAGAGAACGGTACTTATATCACAGAAAATATGAAGGTCAAAGGTGAAGTGATCAGTGCTGCTAATATCGAGCTTTTCGGCAGAATAGACGGTAATGTAGAAACAAAAGGAAGCTTTGTTTCTACAGGAACTGTTGTAGGAAATGTCAAGGCGGACAGTGTGCTTCTCACAAAGAACAGCGCTGTAAAAGGAGATATTCATTCTCTTGCTTCTGTTGTGGTTGAGGCTGATGCTGTAATTATTGGCAGTATAACAGCAAAGAGCGTAAAATTGGACGGTAAAGTAAAGGGAAATTTGTTTGTTGAGGAGATGACAGAACTGACAGAAAATGCGCTGATTTCAGGAAATATTGAAACCACATGTATTTCAACAAGTCATGGCTCCCGAATCAGAGGCAGCATTATCACAAAGCTGGTCGGAAACACAGAGGATGATGCAGAATTCGAGATTGAAGTGTAAAAAGGTGAATGAATTGCAGAATAACAAAGAAGTAAAGGAAAAAAATATAAAAGCAGCAGATGAGATAAAGGATACTGAAAAACGGTACCCAAAGGAGAGCGGCAGCCTGCCGGAGCGGGAAGTGCTTTCCGCTGCAATACCAACCTCTGAAATCGGTATCATCTCAAAAGATACCAAGATTGTCGGAGATATTTTTACAAGAGGACATTTGGAAATTTCAGGTATAATTGAAGGCAATATTGATGCTGTCGGTAATGTAACGGTTTCCGGCAGAGTCTCCGGTGATATCAAGTGTGGAAACTTTCTTTTAAACAGCGGATTTTTGAAGACAAATATTATGGCAAGAGAGGATGTCAGTCTGGGTGAAAAATCGCAGATTGAGGGCGATATTCATTGCCGGAGCATTACAGTTGCGGGAACAGTAACAGGCAATATTTATGCGCAGGAAACAGTCAGCATTGCTGAAACGGCGGCAGTGCGGGGCAGTATTGCAGCAAAAGGACTGACAGTCGGTATGGGCGCTGTACTGAACGGAAGTATTAAAATGGGCAAATAGCTGAAAACCAGGAGCAGCAGGAAAATGGACGGAATGGATGGAAAACAGCTGAACACTACATCGCTCGCTTATCTTGGGGATGCGGTATATGAGGTATATATCAGAATGTATGTTATGCAAAAAAATGCAGCTAATGTGGACATGCTTCATCGGCGTGCAGTTGCATTTGTACGGGCTGACGCGCAGGCTTCCTGTATGAAAAGACTTATGAAGGAAAAGGATGAGAAGGAAAATCTCTGTAAGGATGATTTTCATCTGACAGAGGAAGAAGCGGCTTTGGTGCGTCGGGCGCGGAATAAAAAATCGGCCTCCAGACCACAGAATGCAGATCCTGTGCTCTATAAATGGGCAACCGCATTTGAAGCGCTGATTGGATATCTGTATTTGACAAAACAGGAAGCGCGTCTTCGGCAGCTTGTGAAAACCGCAGTTGCACAGATTGAAGGGAAGCCCATAAAAGATAATTTCTAAAGACCGCTGTTTCTCGGAAAGTAACAGGAGTGAAAATCAAAATGGCAGAGAATTTTCATAAGAGAGATGAAGGAAAGGAGCAACGATTATGAGCAAGGCAGATGTTTTATTTGTTAATATGTGCCGCGATATTATTGATAACGGTTTTTCGTCTGAAGGACAGTCTGTGAGGCCGCGCTGGGAGGACGGCACGCCGGCCCACACTATCAAGCGTTTTGGAATCGTAAACAGATACAATCTCGCGGAGGAATTTCCGGCGCTGACACTGCGGCCGACTGCTATTAAATCAGCAGTTGATGAACTTCTTTGGATTTGGCAGCGAAAATCAAATAATATTCATGACTTGAAACCGCATATTTGGGATGAGTGGGCCGATGAAGACGGATCCATCGGAAAAGCCTACGGGTATCAGATGGCTGTGAAATATCAGTTTGCGCAGGGAGAAATGGATCAGGTAGATAATGTTCTTTGGAACTTAAAAAACGCTCCGTATTCGAGAAGAATCCTGACAAATCTCTTTAATTTTCAGGATCTGCATGAAATGAATCTGGAGCCCTGTGCATATAGCATGACCTTTAATGTGACAGGAAATAAACTTAACGGGATTTTAAATCAGCGTTCTCAGGATGTCCTTGCGGCAAACAATTGGAATGTTGTACAGTATGCCGTGCTGATTCATATGTTTGCACAAGTGTCCGGGCTGGTGCCGGGTGAGCTTGTGCATGTCATTGCTGATGCGCATATTTATGACAGGCATGTTGATATTATTAAAGAGATGATCGAACGGCCGCAGTATTCCGCGCCGAAATTCCGGCTCAATCCGGAAATCAAGAATTTTTATGATTTTACGACAGAGGATATAGAGATTACCGATTATCAGAAAAACCCGCAGATTACCGGGATTCCGATTGCGGTGTAAGCCGGCACAGACATTTTTTCTGATCCGGTTTTGAAAGAAGCGAACCTGTTTGAAAGGGAGAATGCAGAATGAAAGCAATCGTAGTAGTAGATAAAAATTGGGGAATCGGACGAGACGGCGGGCTGCTTGTACATCTTCCCGGAGAACTCCGGTATTTTAAGCAAAATACGCTTGGAAAAGTATTGATTATGGGAAGAAAAACGCTGGAATCACTGCCTGGTGGAAAGGCACTTCCAGGCCGCACTACCATTGTGCTTTCCGGTGATGAACATTATGAGCCGAAACAGGCGGAAGGAGCAAGAACATTTCTCTGTACTTCGTTTGACGAACTTATGGCAACGCTTCTCAGCCTTGAGTTTTCGGAGAACCTTGATTTAGAAAAAGATGTCTTTGTAGCGGGAGGAGAAAGCGTTTATCGACAGTTTTTGCCCTATTGCTCAGAGTTTTTCGTAACAAAGATTGATGCGGCATTTGCTGCGGATAAACATTTTGAAGATTTAGACCGACTGGCTGCGGGCGGACTCATGAAGCTTACTTATGAAAGCGAGACGCAGGAGGAAAACGGCTATACATACCGTTTTCTGAAATACAGCCGCTGAAAGCAGTATTTTCTGTATTGAGGAGCTATAGAAAAGCAAAAAGGAATAGAACATGGATACGAACAGAAATAATTTGCTGATTGGGAGAAATCCTGTAACAGAGGCGCTTCGGTCGGGGCGTGATATTGAAAAACTGCTGGTGGGAAAGGACCTTGAAGGATCGATTAAAAAAATTATCGGTATGGCCAGAGAAAAGCATATTCCGATTACTTATGCAGAAAAGGCGGCGCTTGACCGGTTGGCGGAAGGCGGTGCGCATCAAGGAGTGATTGCTTATGTGTCACTTTATGAGTACTGTGAGGTAGAGGACATTTTAGCGGCCACTCGTGAAAAGGGCGAGGACCCGTTTGTGGTGATTCTTGACGGATTAGAAGATCCACATAATCTCGGAGCTATCATGCGGACAGCAGAAGGTGCAGGTGCGCACGGAATTATTATTCCAAAACGCCGGAGCGTAAGTCTGAATGAGACCGTCGCTAAGGCGTCGGCCGGCGCGATCGAATATGTTCCTGTGGCACGCGTAACGAATATTGCACGCACTGTAGACAAGCTGAAAAAGGAAGGAATCTGGATTGCTGCCTGTGATATGGGAGATACGAATTATTATGAAGCGAATCTTTTGGGAAGCATTGCTGTCGTGATTGGATCAGAGGGTTTTGGCATCAGCCGGTTGGTGCGAGAAAAATGTGATTTTATCGTGTCGATGCCGATGATGGGAAAAATTACTTCTCTTAATGCATCGAACGCAGCGGCTGTTTTAATGTATGAAATACGGCGGCAGCGGGATCTCGCAGCAGGAGGTAAATAACAAAAAAGGAGAGGCAACAGGGTGGCAACAGATTACGGTTTGCTGAGTGATGAAGCACTCGTGACGCTTGCACAAAGCGGAGATGTGAGCGCTGAGGAAGAAATAATCAACAGATATAAAGGGCTGGTCAGAAGTCGTGCGCATCTTTATTTTATCGTAGGCGCAGATACAGAGGATGTTATTCAGGAAGGCATGATCGGCATGTTTAAAGCTATTCGCAGCTACCGCAGCGAAAAAGAAGCCTCCTTTAAGACTTTTGCAGGCCTTTGCATTAACCGGCAGATTATTACAGCAATTAAGGCGGCAAGCCGGCAGAAACACGGTCCTCTTAACAATTCTATTTCACTCAGTGTGCCAGTAGATGATTCGGAGGGAAGCGAAACGATTGAAAATATTTTAATTGCTTCTGAAAGCAATCCGGAAGAACTCGTTCTTGTACAGGATATAATCGATAGTATTGCTGAGACGCTTCCGAAGATTTTAAGCAAGTTTGAACAGCAGGTATGGTCTGCTTATTTGGCCGGTAAAAATTATCATAAAATTGCTGAAGAACTAGGGAAAACACCGAAGTCGATCGACAATGCAATTCAGCGGATAAAGCGAAAAATCGCGCTGGAATATTATTGACATTAAAGGTTAAATATAGTAGTATAAATGGGTACATGGTTATACTATAAATGTTGTGCTGACGTAGCTCAGTTGGTAGAGCACTTCCTTGGTAAGGAAGAGGTTCGGCAGTTCAAGCCTGCTCGTCAGCTCCAGTTTTAAAATTTGTGCGTCAGGCGTGGCCTGATCCAAAAATGATTGAAAATTTATGGAGGTTCTAAAATGGCAAAGCAAAAATTTGAAAGAAATAAGCCGCATATCAACATCGGAACAATCGGTCATGTAGACCACGGCAAGACAACGCTGACGGCAGCAATCACAAAGACACTTTATCAGAGATACGGAC
>CALXBT010000080.1 GCA_944386585.1 uncultured Clostridia bacterium
TTTCATTCTACTTATTTATGTGCCCCTTCCGCAAGTACATCTTCCCTCTCTTATGTTACAGACAATAAGGCGAAAGCAACGAGTACTTTCTCCCTTGAATAGTATGAATAGTACAGAAATATCAAAACTCAGCGGTTTCTATTCTTCATCGTCCCTTTGGCCGTCCACCTCCGGTTACGCCCCACACACTGCGAAGATCAATCAGCTCCTCAATCTGTTCATTTGTCATTGGACGTTCTTCTCCCATGACGCGAAGATACATCGCAACGATTGCAGCATGTTCAATACTTTCCATTTTATAAAAAGCTTGTTCGGCCGTATTGCCCCAGGTCACTGCACCGTGATGCTCCAGCAAAAGACCGTTATAAGCATGACAATATTCGGCTACCTTTTCTGCCAATATCTCTGTACCCGGCAAAGCATATGGCACAACCGGTATAACTCCCAGCTGCACAACCATTTCCTGTAAATACGCCTGATCCAAACTCATACCAGCCACAGCAAATGCCGTTGCAACCGGCGGATGTGCATGTACTACTGCACGGATTTCCGGCAAAGCGCGGTAAAGGCTAAGATGCATTTTCAATTCAGAAGACGGTTTGCTGCTACCGCAGAGGACCGTTCCATCAAGCGTCGTTTTTACGAGAACTTCTTCTGAAAGAAAACCTTTTGAAACGCCTGATGGGGTCGTCCATATTTCATTTTCATTTATACGAATACTGATATTTCCGGCATTGGCCGGAGCATATCCATTCCGATACATTCGTTTTCCGATTTCTACAATCTCCGCAGTAGCAGTTTTATCGCAATACAAATTCAGTTTCATTTTTTCTCTTTCCTCACGATATATATTTCTCTGCTATTCTGTTTTCTGCAGGAGCCGATGCAGACTTTTCTTATATGGGCTCCGGCAAATTCCTTTTTCTGTAACAATTGCGGTAATCAGCTCATGGTCTGTCACATCAAATGCCGGATTATAGCATCTCACCTCTGCCGGCGCTACAGCTCTTTCAAAAAACTTTGTTTTAATTTCTTCAGCTGGCCGCATCTCTATTTCAATATCTGCACCCGTACGGCAACTAAAATCAACGGTTTCCGAAGGACAAAAAACATAGAATGGAATTTTGTAATATTGAGCAAGAATCGCTATACTGCTCGTTCCAATTTTATTGGCAGTGTCTCCGTTGGCGGCAACACGATCACATCCGACAAAACAAGCGTTTATTTTTCCTTCCCGCATGACCAAACTCGCCATATTATCACAAATCAGCGTGCAGTCAATCCCGCTTTGGCATAGTTCATACGCGGTCAGTCTTGCTCCTTGCAAAAGAGGACGCGTCTCATCAATCCAGGCATGAAGCGTAATTCCATGTTCTTTTCCAAGAAAAAACGGTGCCAGCCCCGTGCCATATCGAGAAGTTGCAAGCGGTCCGGCATTGCAATGTGTTAAAATACCGTCTCCATCCTTAACAAGCGTAAGTCCATATTCAGCGATTGCCCTGCACATCATAATATCCTCTTGCTGAATTTTTTCTGCTTCTTCTTTCAGTGCACGAACAATCTCCACTATCGTATGATTCTTCCCTGCAAGCACCACTGCTTCCATACGTCGCAACATTTTAGACAGATTCACCGCCGTTGGCCGGGAAGAATCAAGATATGCTTTATTCTTTTTAAATTCCGCTAAAAAACTTTCATAGTCGTCATTTCCACACTCCAGCATGCGGCGGGAAAGTACAAAAATTGCATAAGCTGCAAAAATACCGATTGCCGGTGCACCCCGTACTTTCAGCGTATAAATCGCATCATAGAAATCTTCTGCTTCTTCCAGCCTCAGATAGACCGTCTCATTTGGCAGCTGGCTTTGATCCAAAATCACGACTGCCTTTTCATCTTCTGAAAGCCTGATATTTTCTACACCGAATCCAACCCGCGCTTCCGTGCCTCGTTTTTCTATCTGTTCTTTTTCAGACATAACTTCTTCTCCGCAGTTTTTTTTATCAAAAAATATCCCAGCGTCATATCAATTACATAACAAATAAGATAAATGGTACTGACAGTTTTTGCATGCTTCTTATAATTCCAGTTCTGAAAAATTTTTCTCATCTTATCTCCTTTTTTTTTAGCCGTACGGCCGTTTTCATCCATTCGCACCTCATTATTATTTTGTTTTTTATTTTATCATGCTTCGTTTATAGATTCAAGCATCCGTCAGTGAATCCCACACAAAAGTGCGTCTCTTTTCATCATAATTACCTTGCTTTGCAGTTCTGGCAAAGCAAGATTTGCACAGATGTATTCTTTCAGCAGTTCCGCATATTCCATCGCCTCTTTGGTAAGATAAAGTGTCTGCAAATCATTGATAAACTGCAGTAATTCTTCTAAAGGTTTTACATCTTGCTCCGGCGGCAGAAAAAGTAATTTTGTCTTTTTCCGCATACTGTCAACATATACTGTTTCCTTTGTCAGATGAAGGCGCTCCGGAAAAATTAAAAATTCTGCTGATATCCTTAAAATCTTAATCACATCTTCAACAAAATCAAATACATCCCGTACCGTTAGACAATGCGTAAGACCGCAAATCAGCGTAAATCCGCTGTAATCATAAAGAATTCTTTCTTTTTCCCCTAGTTCAATGAAATTCATCGGAATCAAAAAATCAGGGTTTTCCAAAAGAATCGCCTTTTTTTCATATTTTTTGATTCTGCTTCTCTGTACTTCTACTGCAAACTGATTCATCCTATTTCCCTCCGCATTTTGAACAAGGCAAATATCCCCTTTTCTCGGCGTCACGCCGATCCATATTTACAACATATTTTTCAATTGTACTGCACCCGGCCTCATGATAAGCCTCACCGTATCTAAAATAATAAACGACGGCTCCTTCACATATGTCTTTCGGCTTACAGCTACCGCACGCTTTATATTTTTTCTTCATTGAACTTATCAGCACCGTCTGAAGAGGATACGAATTCACATAGCTGCAATTTTTTTCGTGATATTTTGTTCCGAACTCTGGCATCAGATAAACTGTTTCAGCTTCTAAATCACTGTTAAGCTCCCCTTTTTTTTCGGATTCGAAATAAAAAGAATTGTCTTTTCCGCAGAAAGCGCGGACAAGATATGTTTCTACTGCCCCATATTCGGATATCATCGGTCCCGGAAGCCCTGTTTTCATTCTGAACGATATTTCGATGTGAATCAGTTGATCTGTTTTTTCATTCTTAAAACGATAGCGATATTTTTCTGCGCTGACTTTCGAAAGTTCCGGAATCTTTTGAGAAATTATCCTTTCCATATTAGAAGGAAACTGTGGATACAGCGGCATAAAATAAGCATCTGCTGCAATAGATGCAAGTTCGTTTGCTGTTAAAAAAGCAGCACGTTCCTCATAATAAGCAATACGCATGACACTGCCTATTGTCAATACTGCAATCAGAAAGAGAGGCAGTACAATTGCCGCTTCCAGCGTTAAAAAAGCACTTTTTCCGAATTTAATAGGTATGTACATACGACGCTCTCCTTCCGTTTAATTCTGTTTCAAGATAGAATCCGCAAAAATGTTCTTGCAGTAAAAAATGATCGTAGTAACTGTAGCGCAGATTGATTTGGATGAGATCCATTATGCGAAGTAATTTTGTTTCACGATCCTGTAGAGAAAGAAAAATCATCAAATACTCTTTATAACTGAGCCCATCGACTTTACCGCCATTTAAAAGCTCATCTGCCTCCTTTCCGGCATCTTCCCTCGCCCATTTTGTAATAATTGCAAGCTGTGCGGCTGGAGCGCCTGGTCCCGGCGCGATCAACTCTGCCTCTGCTAAAGCTTTTTGAGCACGAACAGGATCCGCATAAATTTTCGCAATATTCACCGGTGTGCGTAAATTGACAAGATATCCTCTTACTTTCTCTAAATTTCCTGTATCGGAAAACAATCCAGCCAGTAAATATTCAATTTCATATTCAAAAAAACTTTTTTTCTCTTCGTACTGTATCGTCCTGCACTGAAACACGGAAAATATATATGAATTTATGAAGAAAGTATTTCCAGCACCGGCAATCAATCCTTTCAAATCGGTTGCTGTCAAATCTGAAAAATCGATTTCAAAATTCTTTTTTGTAAATCCAAAAGACGGCAGGTTTTCTATTACTGCTTCATTTTTTAATTCTGCCTTATGCCCAAGACTGCTGTCCACTCGATCTATTCCTTTGCGTATAAAAAAATTATGCTTTGCTGCATCGATAATCTGTTTTTCAAAATTTTCAAGACTGACAATTTCAAAACCTTTTATATCAGAAGAAACGGACATATTGGACAATGAAAACATGACTTGACTCTTTGTACCGGTATAGTCAAGATAATACTGAACCATATCGGACACAAATCTACCGTCTCCTCGAAACGCAAAAATTCCGTAATCCTGTTTTAACCTCACATCATATTCCGAAAGAACAGAGCGGCAGGCCAATTCTGTTAAAATACGCTGGTAACTTACTTCTGCCGTTTTTTTTGCATGTATAACAAACACAATCGCGGCACCGACTACGCTTGCAATGATAAGCGACAGAAAAACTACTGTACTTCCTTTTTTAAAATTCCCCCTGCAATGTCTACGCATCGTATATATTCTTCCTCATCAATTACTTTTATCTCTTCCTCATATTTTCGGAAAAACCATCTTTGCAACAAACCTTCCGCTCTCGCCTGATCTGAAATTTTTCCCATGATAGCTTTTCTGCCAATTCCATTCTTTTTTTCGATCTGCACTTCAGAAATTGCAATAAATCGACTGATTTTCATATTCGCCGGATTTTCCCTTCCATCCATAGAAAGCATCTCATAAAGACTCGTTCCGCTTTCAGCAGCTGCCTCATCAAGCAGTGCATGATGAAGAGCTGCCGATGCTGCTGTCTGTGAATATAAACTAATCAATAGATAAATAGCCGTTACAATCGATAGAATGATGATTGGAAAAATGACTGCTGCTTCCGCAATTGTACTGCCGCCCCGCATTTTAAAAAAACAGACAGCTGAATTTTTCAACTTGTAAACCCACCATGTCCCAGTGTTGTAAATACTGCATTGACAAAATCGGTAATCTGACTTCTAAAAATCAGTCCGACTGCAACAGCAATCCCAATTAAAATTGCGACTTGTACAAGTTCCATTCCTTTTTTGCTTCTTACACAAAATCCTTTTTCCTTTATTACTTTTCTTTTCATTTTGTATTCCCCTTTCAAAACGACATAAATGCCGGCGCCGCCGTAATCAATATAAGAGCAAGCAACATGAGTGCCATTGGAAAAACTAGTTTGCTTTCTGCTGTTCTTCCACGTTCGTCTACTTGCTTTTTACTCATATGCCACATAAAATTTGATTCCTGTTCCAGTTTTTCTACAAGCTCAGAGCCTTTATCAAGATTATCCGCAATAATATTGGAAAGTCTTAAAAGCTCGCGTACACCGCTTCTCTTTGCAAATTCCTGAAATTCTCCAGCAAAAGTACTATTAACATTTCTCATTCTCTTTTTTATTTCGCGAAGTTCCGTATAAAAGTAACAATGTCTTTCTTCTTCTGCAATTTTTTGTACAGCGGATGTCAGTACCATGCCCGCGTTTAAAAGCAATACAAGACGATTAGTGAAGTCCGGCAGTTCTGCAATCACATTTTGCTGCTGATGCTGTTTTTCCTTTCTTTCTCTCTTTTCTTTGAAGTAATTTTTTGTCATTCTCATCCTCCCACATACTGATATCTGTAATGTGATCTGCCAGCAAATATCCCACGACCAGCAAAATCAGCGCTAAAGTCATCAGTATTCTTCCTTCTGTTCCTATATAAAGCGGTAGTAAATATTCTGGTGAAGTTAATGTCAGAAAAAATAGCAAAAACGGCGGAATAACTGCAATCATCTTTCCTTCAAACCTTTTTTGTGCCGTATAACTTCTAATATCCTGCACGATTGTAAGCTTATCAAGCAGCATTTGGCTGGTAATTCCGACTACCCGTACAAGATCTCCGCCCGTGCTGAGACAGATATAATAAATCTCAGCAAACGCTGTGATATCGCGCACACCGCTTCTCTTTCCAAGATCATAAAGCAATTTTTCTTCATTTTCATTAGACGCATGAATGCACCAATTTATTCTGTCGAGTTCTTCAAGCATAGGCGTTCCCTCTTCGTAGAGCAACGCCAAATCTGTCCGCGCACAGAAAAGCGCTTCGCTCATATGTCTTCCTGCTCCGATTGAAGCAGAAAGAGAATATAAAAGATCCCGAAACTGCAGAATTAAAATTTCTTTCCGTTTTTTGATTTTACCCTGTACATAAAAGCGCTGTGCATATAGGGCAAAGAAAAATGCCACCAATATGACAATCATCGTATGATAAAAAAGATAAAGCACGACAGTCGCGCAAACAGTCATGGCAGATAAAAATTTCCATTTCTCCCTGCGTGACAAAGTATAACTGTGATAATCAATCGGTTTCATTACAAAAGACCTGCCATTTCCAATTTCTCTGTCCCTGCAAGTTTTTTTCCTGTTGCAGTAAGCCCTTTATTAAATTTATAATAAAATAATTGGTTAATAATAAATTTACCATTTTCCAACCCTTGAATTTCTGCAATCTCCATTACTTTTCTCCCTTTCCCTGCAATACGACTTAAATGAATGATAATATCAATTGCCTGTACAATTTGTTCTCGTACTGCCTCAATCGGAAGTACTGCTTTCTGGAGATACATCGCCTCCAGTCTCCGCAGCATTCCCTCCACTGAATTCGCATGTCCTGTTGACATACCGGAATGTCCTGTGTTCATTGCTTGCAGCATAGCTGCGCATTCTTCCCCTCTCACCTCTCCAATGACAATTCGATCCGGTCTCATTCTCAGACTTGTTTTAATCAATGATTCCATTGTCACCTCTCCTTTTCCCTGCACATTTGCACTTCTGCATTCAAGACGCACCAGGTTTTCAGTACCGGTAAGCTGTAACTCTGCTGAATCTTCGATTACGATAACACGCTCCTCTTTTGGAATAAATTCAGAAAGCACATTAAGAAATGTAGTTTTACCTGATGAAGTA
Organism: uncultured Clostridia bacterium; assembly: GCA_944386585.1. Lineage (GTDB taxonomy): Bacteria > Bacillota > Clostridia > Peptostreptococcales > Anaerovoracaceae > QAKD01. The sequence goes on from CALXBT010000080.1 coordinate 7,084, forward strand.
CCGCCGCTAATAAAACAGTTATAGCCTGCTTTTATCAATTGTTCGAGGAAATCGGCCGCTTCTTTTGTAATACTTTCAAGTTGAATGAGCTTTTCCATTGTCAGTCTCGCCTTCGGGAATTTTCGGATTGACAAAACCGGACCATCTATAGCCACATTTTTATATACTGCATTGACACGATCTCCATTTATAAGGCGAGCGTCGAGAATCGGATTTCTTTCATTGATTTCCCGATGCACTCTTGCTGCGATGCGGCGTATTACCTCTTCCAGTTCTTTCTCCTGTTCAAAAGCATAGCCGCATTTTACAATCTGTCCGTCACGCTCAACATAAATATGATTCAGCCCATTTACCATCACCTCCGTAACACTGTCATCCTCAAGGAGCGGCGTCAGAATCCCGAGTTCGCATCGAATTGTATAGAATATTTGTTTAGCAGTTTCTCGCAGAGCGTACGGTGAAAATCTTCCTGACTGCTCATTAGAAAAAATTACTTCTTCTATAATAGCGGCCGCCAAATTATCGTTAATCTCTTCTCCTTTTTCACTAATTTTACTTCTCGCTTCCTCTGTGATTAACTGTCGAAAATTTACAGTTTCTTGATTACCATTCATTTTATTTTTTTCCTTTTTTTTACATCTTTTTTATATAATAAAACAGCTGCACAAAAAATGCAACTGTTTTTTGTAAATTTATGGATATTTTATATTGAAATTTTATTCTTCCAAAAGTCCATTTTTTATCAGTGTATCGAGCATATTCTGCGCACCCAGCACCCACAAAATATCATTTTCCAGCAGTATAAAGTCTCTGCTTGGGCTCGCAATCGGAAGAAGATTACGCTCTACTCCCACAATGATTCCTTCATAACGCTCGACAAACCCGCTTTCCGCAATTGGTTTTCTGGCAAAGTCCGATCCCTGCTCAATTGGAATTGCTGCACAAAGCAGCATATCATCGGGTTTAATCCCTTTTGATTCCTGCAAAGAAATATATTTTTTCAGCGTAACAAGTGTGCGATCTTCAATTTCTGTATAATCTACTTTATCGATATATACCATATACGCCTCAAGCTGTTCCTTTGTTCCCATCGCATAAAGAATGTCATCTTCCGCTACTTTGTCTTCCGCTCTCGGAAGCAGCACCTGACTGCCATCTGAATGGACAATATCAATGAACATAACTCCAAAGATACGGCTGGCAATAAAGTCTTTAATCTGTTTGCGCTTATAAATTTTTGTCAACTTGAATTTGCATACAAAAAGTACTTCATCAACCCAGATTGTATTTTCGCCTTCTCTTTTTGCTTTAGCATGATTTAAAATTTTTTGATTAAAATTTGCAAGAAAAGTCATCTGCAAATATGCAGAACGCCCTTTTGCAAATCCTGATTTCATGGAAAATGCAACAACGGCAAGCGCAAGAAGTACAGATATTTCAAGAGGAATCGGAAAAAGAGCTTCAAGGCTTAGAATGATAAAGAGTGATGAAATTGCAATTGCAATTGCCCGCAAAGAAAGTAGCGGCAGAATATTCGCCCTGCTTTTCAACCAGAGCTTATTAAAAAGAATACTTTTTTTCGTACAGATCATATTGATAACCGGAACCATTGCCAATACAATAACAGTAAAAGTGGTAATATTAATTGCGTTTTGGTTAATCATGATCTCTGACAAATATGTATAAATATACTTAATTCCAAAAGAATAGAAGCCGAGAAGCAGTGCGGTCCCAATGAGAAGCTTCACAAAATATTTTTTAAGATACCGCACCCAATCACTATCAGTTGCCGTTTCAGTCTGGCGTTCGGATGTATAATTTTGGAAAAAAGCTCTCACTTTATTCGGAATCATAAAATAGAGTTTTTTGGCAGCTTTCTCTCCACTCTTTATAAAAATAGGTGTTGTAAAAGTCGTAATGACCGAAACGCATACGACAATCGGATAAAGGAAATCTCCCGTAACACCAAGCGAAGTTCCAAGCGATGCGATAATAAAAGAAAATTCTCCGACCTGAACCATTGAAAAGCCAACTCTTACTGCTCTTTCAAACGGCTGTCCTGATGCAAGCACACCAATACAGGAAAAAGTCATCTGACCGATAATTGTTACTACAGTAATTAATAAAATCGGTCCGATATAAGAAATCAGCATATTCGGTTCAATCAGCATGCCAACCGAAACGAAAAAAACCGCTCCAAAAAGATCCTTAAGAGGTTCTACTAATTTTTCAATCCTTTCTCCCTTTGAAGTTCCGGCCAAAATAGAACCGGCAAGAAATGCTCCAAGAGCCTCTGAGAAACCAGCCTGTGTACTGATTACAACCATTAAGAAACAGAATCCCAGCGATGCAATCATCAAAATTTCATCACTCAGAAAATTAGAAGCTTTCCGAAGCAATGTCGGTACGATATAAATTCCGATACAGAGAATTACAATAAGAACAAGCAGCAACATACCGATCTCACTGACAAGCTGCAGGCCAGATACTTCTTTACTTACTGACAGCGCTGTCAGAATAATCATCATAAAGATGCCGACAATATCTTCAATAACCAGCACACCAAGCGTCAAGCGGGCAAACTCTTCATTCTTCAGCTTTAGCTCGTCATATGCCTTTAAAATAATCATCGTAGATGACATGGATATCATGCCACCAAGAAAAATACTGTCCATTCGGCCCCAGCCTAACAGCTGTCCGACCCCAAAACCAATCATAATCATTGCACTCATCACAACGACCGCCGTAATAATTGCGCTGCCCCCTACTTTTGCAATGTTATGAAAACTAAACTCAAGCCCCAATGCAAACATCAGAAAAATAATTCCAATATCTGCCCATACATCGATATCAGCGATATCTGTCACAGTTGGAAGCCATAGAAAATTGGGACTTATCAAGAATCCCGCGACAATATACCCAAGGACAACAGGCTGATTAATTTTTTTAAAAAGAATTGTTACTACGCCTGCTGTTACAAGAATCAATGCAAGATCAACAATAAAAGAATTTAAATGTTCCAAATTTACCTCCCAACAAATCTCTAAAAAATCTTAACTTGCTCTTTCTCCTCTATGGTCAAAGTCCGCTACGATAATTTGAGCAATATTTGTACAGCTGTCTCCTATCTTTTCTATATTATGGATAATATCTGTATATATTACCGTAAATTCCGGCGAACATTTTCCTGTTTCCAGTCTCTTCATATGCATCATTCTCAGCCGTTCTTCATTTTCATTGACAAGCGCCTCCTGCTCCAGCACTTCCTTCGCCAGATCCATATCTCTCGTTTCAAAAGTCCGGATCGTATCTGACAGCATCCGCATTACCTGGTCGAAGCTTTCAAACAACTCTGCATAAGCAGAGTCCGAGAAAGAATATCCTTTTTTCAGCTTATCGTCTGCAAATTCCGCAATATTCACACAGTGATCGCCGATATGCTCAATATCAGCAGCAATATGAAGGAGTCCTGAAAGCTCTTTTCCCTGACGCTCTGTCAAACCCTCATCTGTAAAAAGTGAAGAAAGATACTTTACAGTCGCGCCCTGCAGTGCGTTAACTGCCTCTTCTGTCTCCATCAGCTTCTCAATTGATTGCGCATCACCCTCGATAAAAGCTTTTTTAGCATCTGCCACCATTTGCAGCGTATAATTTGCAACTCTGGTTAGCTCATTGCAGGCAAGATGCATTGCAAAAACAGGTTGGCCAATGATGTTATAGTCCAGATACATCGGTTCTGATAACGACATCTGAGGCATTTCCTTCGTCGGAATCAATTTCGTTACAATTTTTGCCAATAACCAGACAAACGGCAGCCAGATCAAAGTATTGAGAAAATTAAAAATCAAATGCGCATTTGCAATCTGTCTTGCGATAATATCAAGCTCGCTTCCGTTTGGTGAAACAAAGACTACAAGCTGCGCAAACTGCGGAATAAACCAAATAAAAAGCAGCGTTCCAAAGAGATTAAAAATCGTATGTGCAAGTGCAGTACGCCGTGCATCCACGCTGGCGCCGATCGAAGCAAGCAGCGCCGTGACTGTCGTTCCGATATTATCACCAAATAGAATAGGCAGCGCACCTGAAAGCCCGATAATACTGGATATTCCGTCTGGCCCGGCCTGTGAAGCAAGATTTTGCAGTACTGCAATTGTCGCTGAACTGCTCTGAACAATCACCGTCATTCCCATGCCGATTAAAACCCCTAATACCGGAACATTTTTTACCGACAGCATCAAATCTGCAAAGACAGGGGACGCTGCCAGCGGTTCCATCGTATCACCCATCACATTGATTCCTATAAAAAGAAGTCCAAAACCAAAAAGCACCTGCCCGACCTGAGTAACTTTCTCTTTCTTGCTGAAAAAGAAAAACATGACAAATCCAATGATGACAAAGGCCCACGCATAATCACCGATTTGAAATGCTATGAGCTGTGCTGTAATCGTAGTACCGATGTTCGCTCCCATAATAACACTGATTGCTTGTTTCAGTGTCATCAATCCTGCACTAACAAAACCGATTACCATAACAGTCGTTGCCGAACTTGACTGCAGCACTGCTGTCGTTACTGCTCCGGCCAGTACACCGATCAGGGGGTTTCTAGTCAGCAGCGCCAGAATGTTTTTCATTTTCTCACCTGCTGCCTTCTGCAAACCGTCGCTCATCAAATTCATGCCGTAAATAAAGACAGCTAAGCCCCCAAGTAGAGTAATAATCATCTGCACTATTTCTGAATTCATCTTTTGTCTCCTTCTATCTTGATGCCATTCTTTCTGTTGTTCACTTTTTCTGCTTTATAAAACCTTAATTTTATTTTAGCAGAATGAAAGTTTATGTGCAACATCTTTCATAGCAAGACCAAAGGTTCCGTCAATCCGTACTCTCTCTGCAGCAAAAGAATCCGGATCGTATTCCGCAAAAATTTCTTCCTGTGTTTCCCGGCCCTCAGAATGATATTTTTCCTCCGTTATCGAATTTCTCAGCCGGAAAATCCGTTCTTCTGCCGTCTTTCCGAATATAAGAGATAGATATTTTTCATATCTTTTTTCCCTCATCTCTTTTTCTATATTTTTTACTACGCTGACAATTTGAGCGGATGAAAAAAACAGCGGCCGAACCCGCTCCAATAATTCAGCCGGAACATCAGCAATCACCAAATCAAAAAAACGGCTGCCTGTCACTGTCCCGAAAAAATCCTGCAGCTCCTCTGCCGTTAAAAGCGCAAGCGGATTGATCGCCTGTCCATAAGCTGCTCGATATACGCCGTCCTCCGCCTGTTCAAAATAACGGCTT
>CALXBT010000081.1 GCA_944386585.1 uncultured Clostridia bacterium
TGAACACCTGCTTCTAAAAGCTGCTTCATTGAAATTACTGCCATTGTTATTTCCCTCCTGGTTTTCTTCTTCCACCGCATATGCCCGAAAAAGAGCCTTTCGAAAAGGCACCGCCCCTTCGGTAATCCGGTGTGTCAACTGATTTGGTTTGCATCGTCTTTTCAGCAGACGAAACCACAAATAATCATATAACAAAACCCTTGAAATTGCAACATATTTTTTTATTTTCACAGGCATTTTTATGCTCATTTCTGCTTTTTTCGTAGCGAATCAAATATCCTTTATAGGTTTGTACTGCTTTGGCGTATTTTTCAGCGCAGATTCCAACCGTTTTTCCTCCTTCAAAATAGATAATCCGATTTTTCATATTGTTTACTTTATCAAGATTGATAATACAGCTTTTATGACATCGATAAAAATTTTCTGGCAACAAAGAAGCCACTTCATCAATCCTGCGGTATACGGAATAAGTATCATTTTCTGTATGAATATGAATTCTACGCGCCTCGTTTTCGATATAAACAATATCATTGAGATACACTTTTGCTGCTTCACTTTTCTTAATTACTGAAATAAATTCCCTTCTTTCTTTTGTATTTGGCATTCCAGCACCTCCAGGCATCTGTTTTATATTTTAATTTCCAAATAATAACTTAAATGTATTATTTTTTACTATTATACAATATATTTTAAAATTTTTCTACTATTTATAAAAATTTAAAAATAAAAAATCCAGCAGATTCCTGCCGGATTTCTCTCTTCCTTCTTTCTCAGAAGCGCTTTATTCTGCGCTTCAATCAATTAACTATATAACTTTGCTTTTATATTTCTTCTTCGCGTTTATAAGTGATTAAGTCTTCTGCAATCTCATTGGCTGCGATGGAAACCGGTCTTTCAATTTCCACATCAGTGAGCTTCGGCTTGCCGTCGATGATATCCCTTGCGCGTTTTGCCGCCAAAATAACGAGCGTATATCTATTGTCAGCCTTCTTTCTCATTTCATTGATAGATGGATAAAGCATGCTATCATTCCTCCTTTTTGATGTCTATCTTTTCAAAAATATCTTCGGAAAATTTGGAATGCTCAGCACGCCAGATTGCCTCTATCGTACTCACGGCTTCCTCTAATTCTCCGTTTATAACGCAGTAATCATACTCCCGCGCATGCTGCAATTCGTCAATCGCAGCGCCAAGCCGAAGCTTCATCGTCTCCTCTGTTTCAGAGCCCCTTCGCACAATGCGGTTTTTTAGCTCTGCAAGCGACGGCGGAAGAATAAAAATAAAAATACCATCTGGACACATCTTTTTTACATTCTGCGCCCCTTGTATATCGATATCAAGCATCACATCAATTCCAGCCGCAAGCCTCTCTTTCGTCTGTGAAAGCGGTGTACCGTACCAGTTCCCGTATACTTCGGCATATTCAAGAAAGCCTCCTTCCTCGACAACTTTCTGAAACTCTCCGTCGCTCACAAAAAAATAATTCACGCCGTCTTCTTCGTGCTCACGCGGTTTTCTCGTCGTCATCGATACTGAAAACTGCATTCCTGTTACTTCCAATATGCGCTTGCAAATCGTTCCTTTTCCCACACCTGACGGTCCGGAAATCACGAACAATTTTCCCTTCTCCATCTGTTTCTCCTTCGTATGAATATCGATTTTGAAATTGTCTTGCTGATATCTGTAAATTTCATTATAACATTACTTTTCATCCTTATCAAGATAATTTCTAAAGAGATTTCATTTTTTCAGAAACAAGGTTATTCGATATTTTGAACCTGTTCACGAATTTTTTCAATTTCCGACTTAATTTCCAGCATTAAATTCGTAATTTCAATATCGTTTGCTTTTGATCCGATGGTATTTGCCTCCCGGTTCATTTCCTGCACAAGAAAATCCAACTTTTTACCGTCCGGCTGCATACTTTCTAAAATAATATTCTTCAGCTGAATCGTATGACTGTCTAATCTGACGATTTCTTCGGTAATATTGCATTTATCTGCGAAAATAGCAGCTTCCAGCAAAATCCGGTCCTCTGGGACTGCAACATTTTTGCCAAGTAGCTCGCTGATACGCTCCCGCAGTTTTTCTTCCTGCGCTTCTACACTGAAAGGAGCTCTTATGGCGATTCTCTCCGTCAGATCGCGAATAATCTCACCTCGCATAATCAAGTCTTCTGCCAGCTTTGCACCCTCAGTTATCCGCATCTCATCAATTCTTTGAACGGCGCCTTCTGTCGCAGAAAGCAGCGCCTTTGTTACTTCTTCCTCGTCCTCTATATCCGGTACCGCCCTCATTACATCCGGCAGCGTTGCCAAAAATTGCAGCGTAATATCACCACTTAGCCCAAATTGTTCTGAGAGCTCTTTAAGATTATCATAGTACTGCTTAGCTGCTGCTGTATTGAGCTTAATGTTTATATCATCATCCGTCAGATTCTCAACAATTACTGATACATCTACTTTACCGCGCCTGAGCGTCTCTTTCACCAAATTTTTTATCTTGTCCTCCGCAAAGGAATAGCGTCTTGGCATCCTCACGCTGATATCACTGTACCTGTGATTGACAGATTTAATTTCAACAATAATATTGCGTTTTTCATCGCTGTACTCACTTCTTCCAAAGCCGGTCATGCTCTTTACCATACAATTCTCTCCTCTTTTCTATTTGTCAAATCTATGATAATATAACTATTATACAGCTTTTTCTGCAGCTTCTGCAAGAACAAGAAATAATTTAGGGAGAAATTTATGGCTTTTGACGGACTTGTATGCCGCGCAGTTGCACTTGAACTCGCGGACCGTATTCAATACGGAAAAATTGAAAAAATTTATCAGCCGGAGACGGACGAACTCGTTTTCCACATCCATACGAAAAGCGGAAAATTAAAACTATATAGCTCCTGCAATCCATCGCATGCACGCATACACCTTTCGCAGGCAGATGTTGAAAATCCTGCTTCTCCGCACTCTTTCTGCATGCTCCTGCGAAAGCATTTTTCCGGCGGCCGGATTCTCGGAGTTTCCCAGCGCGAAACAGAACGTATTATCGAAATAGATGTCGAAACAATGAATGAGCTCGGATTTTCTGTAAATAAAAAGCTCGTCTTTGAAATCATGGGAAAACACAGCAACATCATCGCTGTGGACAAAACCTCTGGTAGAATTATTGACTGTATCAAACGGGTCTCTATTGATGTCAACCGCGTCAGGCAGCTGCTTCCCGGCAAACAGTATGAGTACCCTCCTTCCCAAAGAAAACTGCCTCTTGATAAAGTTCATGCAACTTCTCTTTCCTTTGCCGGTATTCTCGATGAGAACACCCTTGCCAAAACAATTTTAGGAAACGTGCAGGGATTCTCCCCTGCCGCCGCAGCTGAAATCGCATGTTCGGCACTAACCGCACAGAAAGAAAGCAGAAAAAAAGAAACTTTTAAAGAAGCAGAAGAAGATATCAGTCCTTTCGTTTATGAAAAGCTCGCCGCCGTTGGGGAAATGTTGTCAGAGCCCTATCGCATCAAGCCTTCTGTTTATCTTGATGAAAACAATCTTCCTGTGGAATTCCATGTATTGCCGCTTTCAGCCTTTGAGAATTATTACAGGCATCTCCGCTTTGATTCTGTCAGTGAAGCTGCTGAATATTTTTATGCACACAAGAATTCTTCCAATCGAATAAAGCAGAAATCAAACGATCTGTCCCGCGCTCTAACAAATACTCTCAATAAATTCTATCTCAAAAAACAGCGGCTTTCTGAGGATCTTCTGCAAGCTGAGAACTCTGAAAAATATCGTTTATATGGTGAACTGTTAACGGCCAATCTTCATCTTGTCACACCTGGCTGTCAAACGGTAACGGTTAACAATTACTACACGGGAGAGCCGCTTGTAATTCCGCTCGATACGCGCTATACCGCTGCCAAAAATGCGCAGAATTACTTTAAGAAATATGGAAAATCAAAAACAGCCGTCAAAGAAAAAAAACTGCAGCTTGAAGAAGTTGACAATGACATCAAATATCTTGAATCTGTCTCTGCATTTGCCGATAATGCCTCCTCTGTTGAAGAAACAGAAGCGCTGCGCGACGAACTTGTTGAAAATGGTTATCTGCGGCGCAGAAAAAATACTTTTCAAACGGCCAGAAATAAGTCAGTGCCCTGCGAATATCATACCGCTGACGGCTACCGCGTGCTGGTGGGCAGAAACAATAAGGAAAACGATCTTCTGACTTTTAAAACCGCAGGAAGCAAAGACTTATGGTTTCACACTAAGGATATCCCCGGTTCACATGTCATTCTTTTTACTAAGGGCATACCCCTTGAAGAACTTCCAAAACAAACTATATTAGAAGCTGCCGCACTTGCGGCATATTACAGCAAAGGCCGCTCCTCTGAAAATGTCCCTGTCGATTATGTGCCCGTTCGTTTTGTAAAAAAGCCCAGTGGCGCTAAGCCCGGTATGGTTATCTTCACAAATAATCGTACGGTCTATGTCGATCCGGCACTGCCGGAAACAAAAAAATAGTGGAAATTTCCCGATCAAAAAGTCTGTCCGCCGCCGGTTTCCTGACCGGCACCAGACAGACTTTTTTTAAACTTTTTTTACAAACTCAATAATTGTCTCAATGACCTCCTCACCGGTCGCCTCTGCACCTCCATTATGAATCTCATGATAGTAACCGGGCCATTCAATATAGGTACAGTTTTCCGCATAGGCCGCAATCGCTCTGCTGCCGGACACTGAGCAGATTTCATCGGCATCTCCGTGCATAAGAAGAAGCGGCTTGCCCTGTCCGCCTCCGTTTCCCGTCAGCCGATTTTCATAAAGCGCATCCCCAATATCAATACCTTCTATTCCGCATAAGGCGGTAATATTACTGTGCACAAGCGGATCTTTATAATATACTCCAACGTGTTTCTCATGCCCCAGTTTCCGATAATCAATGCGCGAAGAAACCTGAAAATCCGGTTTTATCTTTGCAATCATGCGGGCCAGTGATACAACTGCTTTAGGAAATTCCTGATAGAGTTTAATCCACGGAGCAGAAACAATATATGCTGCCGGCAGCTGTGATTTGTTTCCCCGTATCCGGTAATCCAGTACAATATTCCCGCCCATACTGTGTCCATAAAGAATAATCGGCAGGTCCGGAAAATTTTTTTCTGCATACGCTAAAAACGCATCAATATCAGAAAGCACTTCTGTCCGAGGCGCGGTATGTCCTCTAACACCTTCTGAGAGACCGTGTCCTCTGTGATCCATGCCAAGCACTGCAATTCCAGCCTCATTTAGATGATTCGCCATTCTGTCATATCTTCCCTGATATTCCCCGATTCCATGAATCAGACAGACAAGATGACTTGGATTTTCGCAGTCCCAGCGATATCCCGCAATACTCACATTTGACGGTACTCTGAAATTTTCATACATTGTTTCCTCCTATCCCCTTCTCTATCAAAAAATCATTATTTTTTGACAAGCAGTATCTTTATTTTTACAATATATTACATTTCTATTGTTTTTCCCATATTCTTATACTATAGTAACCTTACCGGCGGTGAAACAAAATCAAAAATTAAAGGAGATTTCAATATGGAGAAAAAATGCGCTATCTGCCACAATCCTGAATATCATTGTATCCCTTACAAAACATCTTTTATCTGTGAAGAATGTCTTGATTATATCTGCAGTCTTGAACCGCTTACATCGGTTTGCCAGGATACAAAAGAAGCTCAGGTATCAGATGCTGTCTCCGTCACCGCACGGCAGTAAGAAAGGGGCTGACCTGCCAGCCCTTTTTTTCATCTTTTTTTCATACGGCTGGCAGTTCTTTTTGCCGCCGCCTGCTTTTTCTGCGTTTTCGGCTTCATGACTGAAAATCCGAAAGTACCAAGTATCTTTTTCTGCACCGGCATATAAGCTCCGTGATTATATACGATGAGTTCAGCATCTTCAAAACGCGCCTTGCCGTTTTTGTCAAGCAGCGTCTCATCGATATGCACATTGACAATCTCACTGACAAATACATCATGTGACGGATATTCTAAAATCTCTTTTACTTTACATTCAAGATTTACTGGCGATTCCTCTATCATCGGCGCAGCTACAATTTCTGCCGGCACCGGTGTCAGACCTGCTTCTTTCCATTTATCAATCTGACGGCCGCTCTTTACGCCGCAGTAATCACAGGCCCATACAAGCTCCTTTGTTACCAGGTTGATAACAAATTCCCCGCTTTCCTTAATCAGTTTGTGCGAATGCCGTGTGCGCTGCACTGCAACATAAGTCATCGGCGGGTTGGAATTGATAGTTCCCGTCCACGCAATTGTAATAATATTCGTTTCCGTTTGATTCCCGCAGGATACCATCACTACCGGTACTGGATTAAGCAAAGTTCCCGGCTTCATTGTTCTCTTTTCCATAATCTTTCTCCTTTTTCTTCATACTGCTTTCTTCCTTTTGGCTTGTTACTTCTGCGACGCTTCAAGCCGAGCGAGAATGCGCTGAAATTCCGGCGGCAGCGGAATTTCAAATTCTAGATATTTACCGGTTCTCGGATGAACAAACCCCAGTACTTTTGCACAAAGTAGCTGACCAAAATCCGCACCGAGAACTGTTTTTTTCGGTCCGTATAAGGGATCTCCCACTAAAGGATGGCGAATGTACGCCATATGAACGCGAATCTGATGCGTACGCCCTGTCAAAAGGCGCGCTTCAATCAGCGTGAATTTCCCGTAACGCTGAAGTACGCGGTAATTCGTTACCGCCCGCCTTGCTCCGCGCGGCACTATACCGTTTTCATACGGAAAAACTCCTTGCTTCATCCGATTTTTAGGATCACGTCCAATTGGAAGATCAACAGTTCCTTCCTCTTCTGTGAAATTGTCATAGCACAATGCCTGATATACGCGCGTGATGCTGTGTTCTGCAAGCTGTTTTGCAAGATCCGCATGCGCAAAATCATTTTTTGCAATCATGAGGAGTCCCGCTGTATCTTTGTCAATTCTGTGCACAATACCCGGCCGGATCGTACCGTTAATGGAGGAAAGCCTGCCCCTGCAGTGATACATTACCGCATTGACAAGCGTTCCTTCGTAATTTCCGGCTGCCGGATGCACTACCATACCAGCAGGCTTATTCACCACCAGCAGATCTTCATCCTCATAGAGGATATCAAGCGGAATCGCCTCCGCTTTGATTTCAATTTCTTCTGGTTTCGGTACCAAAACCGATACCCTCTGTCCTTCCTTTACTTTTTCTTTTTTCGTGCTACAGGTTTTTCCGTCAATAGTAACCATACCGCTCTCAATCAGCTTTTGCACGAAACTCCGTGAGCTTTCCGGTACTGAAAAAGAAAGGACCACATCAAGCCGGGTCCCGTTCAATTTTTCGTCTATCAGAATATCATATTGATTTTCCGCCATCCGTCTTTTCTCCGCATTCCCTCTTTTTATCAAAAAAGATTACATAAAGAAGCAACAGGCCGCAGCCTGTGCAGACCGCAATATCGGCAATATTAAAAACCGGCCAAACCCGAAAATCAAACATATCAACAACATATCCGTATATAATTCGGTCAATCAGATTGCCAATTCCGCCGCCGATAATTGCAGCAACCGCAGTCTTAAGCACCGCATGCTCTTTCTTTCCTTTTACTATCAAAAATAACAGCAGAGAAGCGACAAGCACGACAGGAAGAAAAATCAAAAGCATTCTGTGATTCTGCAGAATTGAAAATGCCGCTCCTGAATTTCTGACATAAGTTAAATGAAAAATATTTTCAATTACCGGAATTGATTCTCCCGCTGCCAGAAAATGCACCGTCGCCACTTTTACAGCCTGATCCAGCGCAACAATTGCCGCTATGATAAAATAATACAATTTTTCTCCTTTTTTATTCGTTATCTATCTTTACATTGATTCTCGTCTTGCTGAGGTCATTGTCGTAGCCTCCGGCCTCTGCGGAAGCATGCATCGCAGTCGTTTCCGGCGCTGCATTTTCGATAAATTCGCCAAAAATTTCTGCTGAGAGCGTATCAAATTTCTCAAGTTCCGATTCAAGCAGCGCCTGATACTTGCTTCTGAACTCAATAAATCTGCTTTGAAGTTGAATATTTTCCTCTGCCAAACGCTCCGCTTCTTCCTTTGCTTCTCTCTGAATCAGCTGCGCATCAAGCTCGGCATTTTTCAGCAGAATTTCCGCACGCTTTTCAGCGCTGGCAGAAATATCACCCATCAACGCTTTCGCCGCTTCCAATGTATCAAGAACGGCTGTCTCAGATGCTCTGTATTTCGTTAAATCCTTCTGCAAGCTTGAAACTTGTTCCTTTAAAGAAACATTCTCTGCAATAACTTTTTCCAGATCAACTGTAATCAAATCGAGAAATTCATCAACTTCTTCTTCTTTATATCCTCTTACAACTTTAGAGAATTCCTTGTTCTGAATATCCAGCGGTGTAATCATCACTTACCTCCATAAGCTTTTCTGACTGCCGCCGAAATCAATTCCCTTATGCTCTACACTTGCGGCAATATCCACATTTTCCGGCGCAAAAACAAAAATGTTATTTGCAATCTTCTGCACATTTCCGTTTAACGCATAAGTAGCCCCGCTCAAAAAATCAAAAATCTTTCTTGCTGTATCCGATTCCATCTTTTCCAGATTGATAATAACCGGCTTGCGGCTCTTCAGATTATCGACAAGCTTCGGACATTCATCAAATCCTTTGGGCTCAATCACAACAAGTTTAAAAGATCCGGTCTTATCACCGCTCATTGTTCTAACAGCGGATACAGAAGGCTTTATTTCCTTTACCTCACTTCTTGCTGCCGGTATGTGCGCCCCGCTCTTATTGTCTATCGTCTTGCGTTCCAGCTTCGCAGCAGCCGCCTGAATCTCCTCTTCTGTGATTTCATCATCATCGATCTCCTCAATACCGACCAAATCCTTAAACTTATCAAACACTCCCATTTTTTCTTTCCTCCCGCATTTTAAACATTCTTGCTGTAATTTCTCTCTCCAAAAATTGCCGTGCCTACACGAATCAAATTGCTTCCTTCTGCAATCGCTATTTCAAAATCATTTGACATTCCCATAGAAAGATATTGCAGATCGAGCCGTTCATGCTCTTTCTTTGCATACTCATCATAAAGCTTTTTTACTTCCCGGAAATAGACTGCAACATCAGCCGGATTTTCTGCTGCCGGCGCAATACACATAAATCCTTTCAGCCTTATGTGCGGACAGTCCTCAAGAATCTGCATAACCAGCTTCTCTGCTTCCTCTTTTGCAATTCCGAATTTGCTCTCCTCTGCTGCAGCATTAATCTGAATCAAAATATCCATTATCACGCCGCTTTGCGCCGCACGCTTTTCAATTTCCTCCGCAAGTTTCAAAGAATCCACTGAATGAATCATCGCTACTTTATCGATAATATATTTTACTTTATTAGTCTGAAGATGTCCGATCATATGCCAGCGCACTGACTTTACTTTTTCATATTTGTCGAGGATTTCCTGTACCTTATTCTCCCCGATATCAGTAATCCCCGCTTCGATTGCACAGTTAATTTCTTCTGCACTGCGCGTCTTTGTTACAGCACAGAGCAAAATTTCTTCTCCGCATCTGCCGGCCTTCGCGGCAGCAGTATTTTTTCGTTCATTAACTCTCTGAATATTCTCTCTGATCGACATATCCGAGCCTCCTTCTATTCAGGATTCTTTAGTATTTCATCATATATTTCCACACTGCTTACACGGT
>CALXBT010000082.1 GCA_944386585.1 uncultured Clostridia bacterium
GACAGCTTCAGCGCTTCTTCCTTGAATTCTTTGCTGTAATGCTTCATTGCGATTCCCTCCGTCTCTGTTCTTTCAGTTTAACAGATTTTTGGGGAATTTGCGACTGCACTTAGAGGATAACACTCCAAAAATGTCGGCACACGGTTACGTTGTGCGCCTTGACCTTGAGGATATTCGCAAGCTGGTGTTCCTTTTACAGAACGCCACCAACAACCTTAACCAGATAGCCAAGCGGGCTAATGAAACACGGAGCGTTTATGAAAGTGACATACAGGATTTGCAGGCGAACTATGAACGCCTTTGGGACAGCGCCGATGCGATTATGCGGTCACTGGCGAATATCCGAAAATGAGTGTGGGGCGGTCAATGTTATGTTGGCTGCCCCGTTGCTTTTTTTGTCTTTATATCAGGGGTTTTTGATGGTATAATTACAAATATGAAATAAGATTACATCATGTTCCCCATGCTGAAAGCGCTGGGAATTCGTGATGTTGGGGGTGCATGATGACTGCTGATACTATTCAAATGCTGACGGCGCTTGATGATTTGGAAAAATTGTCTCTCAGTTACGCATTTGAGCTTAGCTATTTAAGCAAGAGAATAAGAATGGACATATGGGAGCCAGACAAAAACTCAAAGCAGTTGGCTGTCTGTTTGGACACAATTAATAAGGTGTTCAGAACTATGAATGATATCATAGGAGACGACGTATTTTTCTCTTTAGATACGATAATCGAATATATAAAGCATCTATCTAAATACAGTGCCATATATAGTTTCCGTTCTGTGAACCCAAATTATTTTAATGAATTAGTTAATGATTTACAGCTCAAGAGCGCTGAGCGAATAATCGAGCAGCAATGGCGAGATGTTCATTTTGCTGAAGATGGCTTTAAGTGTTTCATAAGTATATTTGATGATATTTTTACTAATGCAATCAACATACATAAAAATAAGTTTTTCTACACCCTTATATTTGCACAGCAACTGAATAATTTCCTTCAGGCTATTAGCCTTAGTGTAAAATTAGGACGGGAAAAATAAAGGAAATAAAAAAATAAGAGTGACCTCATATGTTATGATGTTAGTTGCAAGAAAAACAGACATAACGGAGGCACTCTTATGGGAAATAGTATAACTGAAATTGCAGGATTAATCACTAGGAGTTTTGAAGAAAACTTTGAAAAAATACTTACGGAGAAGAAGGACATCTCCGAATTCGTACTAGAGATAAAGAAAACACTGGATCAAGTGGGGACGATTCTGGCAAAGGAAGCGCTGGAGGCGCTGGATTCTCTTGTGAAAAGCGACTCCCGAAGAAAGCAGAACTGGCATGTTCACGAGAAATCAGCACCCAATACCCTGGCAACGATATTTGGGGAAGTGCATTACCAAAGAACCTACTGCAAGCATAAGACGGAAAAAGAGTGCCGGTATTTATCCGATGAGCTGGTGGGAATCGACTCCTATGATAAGATGGATGTCTCCTTGAAAGCCAGACTGATCGAGGAAGCGATTGATACTCCTTATGCCAGAAGCGGCAGGAAAGCAGCAGAGACAATCGAGCTTTCAAGCCAGAGTGTTATGAACGCCATAAGGGAGCTGGGCCCGGCCAGCAGCAGTGAAGTAAAAATCAAAAGGGCAAAGGAAACGCCGAAAATCCTTTACATCGAAGCAGATGAGGATCATGCAGCCCTTCAGGCAGGCGGCTGTGCAGAACCCAAGCTCGTGTATGTCCATGAAGGAAGGAGCAAGGCTGGAAAAGACCGATGGCGGCTGCAGAATGTGAGATATTTCGGCGGGATGTACAAGGAGTCAGAAGAACTCTGGAACGAGGTAGCCGATTACATTGATAAAGCTTATGATTATGACCAGATCGAAAAAATATATTTGTCTGGGGACGGTGGAAGCTGGATCAAGTCGGGAGCAGCCATCGTCAGCAGAAGCACTTTTGTACTCGACCGATATCACCTGAACAAGGCAGTAAAGATGGCAGGAGCGCATATTGAAAATGCTGAGAGGGAAATATGGAGAGCCATCAAAAAGGAAGACAAAGAATACTTAAAAGTCGTATTTGAAACCATTCTGGACGCGACAGAAGCAGAGACAAAGGCACAATCGGTGAAAGAAGCAAAGACTTACATCATGAACCATTGGGAAAACATAAAGCATCAGTATTCCAATGATTATTCCGGCTGCAGTGCCGAAGGGCACATAAGCCATATCTATTCAGACCGGCTCAGCTCAAGGCCGCTTGGATGGAGCCGTGAGGGAGTGGACCAGATGGCGAGGCTGAGAGTCTTCGCGGCAAACGGCGGCAATATTTTTGACCTGGCATTAAGGAAGAAGCAGGAGCGGATCAGAGAAACGAGAGCTATCGAACTGGATTTAAAAGTATGCAGGAAAAAGATGCGAAAAGTCAGCGGAGAAACAATAGACAATCTTCCTGCACTTAATTCCGGAAAGCGGACTCAGCTTGCATTGGCTTTACGAGGACTCAGAGGAATTTAATACAAGTTTTTAACTATGGGGAAACTCCAGCTTTATTTTTCCCGTCCTATCTTGACGCGATCGCTATTAGCTCTTAATTTGAATTTACGATACAACTGTGGTATTGTAGTAATAAACAAAACATAGGAGAGGAGGGCTTTCGGGTTTGTACCGAAAAAGAGACACTAAGTACATTTCCGGGGGTCAAAAGGCCGCAGGCCTAATCCTGTCGCTCCAAACACAAAGCCGCATACGAGTGTAGTATATCACACGGATGGATATCCGTAGATACCAAGATTATTATAGTAGGAGGTGGTTATATGCCGTTGCCAAGATATTATCAGGATAAAGATTTTGCTGAATTTCAGCACGTTTTTACGCAGCGTTGTAAAACTGTCCATTTCCGAAAAGGAGATTATCTCAAAGCGCCAAATACAGAAATTACCCATCTCTACTATATCGTCAACGGGCTCACAAAAGCCACTATGTTGCATGAAAGTGGTGGCCTTAAAACCACCTTTATCGTCGGACCAGGCTGCATCCAGCCTTTATTTTATCCTGCAAAATTTCCTATCTGGGAAAAAGTACTGGGGATCGAAGCCTATACGAACCTGACCGCGCTGGAAATGACAAAAGATAAATTCTACCAATTTTCGTTAGAATTTCCTGATTTGTTAGAGATTATGCTGAACGTCACGGCCCGTAATGCCTATACCCTAGCCGCTGATATTCTAAGCTTTACTTATAGCGAAGGCATCACGCGCATCTGCAATTTTTTGTATCACCACCTTTACAATCTAGATGTTACGCATAATCACGATGTGCGGCTGATGAAAACTACCCAAAACGATCTCGGTGCCGTTGTGGGCCTTACCCGGGAAAATACGAATAAAATCCTGCGGCAACTGCAAAAAGAAAAAATTATTGCCATCGAATGGCATCGGATCAAGATCATAGACGAAAAACGCCTGCTTGATTATTGCAGCCAGGACCGGATCATCGGTGAATAAGCTTAGCCGCTGCGGCGACCGCTAATTTTTTTATATAACAAAAGAAAATACCCCCGGGAAGCAAAACCATCGGCATCGCGTGATATCAATCTGAGTGGAACACCGCTCCGCTCAGGCTCGGATAAATCCGCTCCAGCTGCCGCACTGTGTCAATGCACAGCTCCTTCTTCATATTGTCACGCATTTCGAGCGCGACGATCTCGCCGCTGAAGCAG
>CALXBT010000083.1 GCA_944386585.1 uncultured Clostridia bacterium
ACAAGACTTTACCAGCGCAGTAGAACCAAAAAATCATCGCTGCAATCATCAATCCTGCAGAAACTCCATACAAAAGAGCTTCCATTGTAATACGATTTTCCCGAAAATAAAAGAGTACTGTTGCACCTCGATGCTGAAACAGTGCATTGACAAACATGCTTATCAGAACAATGGATGCCAAAATCCCTGTATTAGCTGCCGCAGCTCTGCGGCCTGAAAGAAACGAAGCATAGAAAAACGCCCCCAAACCAGAAAAAAGCTGTAAGACAGGGTGCATAAATAACATTCCAAAAAGAACGACACTGCAAAAATAGAAAAAACTCACAGCCGGATGATAACGGCTAAGTACATCTTGTTTCAAATTCACTTTGCATTCTCCTTTCTTTCTGCTATAAACTCTGCCGGCTTTGGAAAATAAACAGCAATAAAAAAAACTGCGGCAAATGCCGCAGCCCGTATTCGCTGATTTTTCATCCGTTTCAGATTTCCTGCCCCAAAAAATGCCTTGTCTGCCTTTAGGATTCTGCATTCTGCAGGCGTTTATAATCACCGATATCCCGTCGGATTATAAACTTCCGTAAAGTGCAGGTCTTCCGGCTCGCGCATTATCACTTCTGCCGGTCTTCCCGGAACACGCTCTTATCGCTTCTTTGCGCGTTTTACCCCAGTGACCGCTGTCAAACAGCATCGGCATTCGCTTTGCGCTTACGGCGGCGGGACCGCGCAGGTCTTTCACCTGCTTCCCTCTTAGCTTCGTCCGCCGCCGTTTCAAATACGCTTCTGCACAGCAACATTCCGGAAACTTCACGGACAAAGAACACCTCACAGCTATAAAATTCTACATATTTATCTTATCAGTCTTTTTCTGTTCTCACAAGCCTAATAGGGTAAAATATCAATATTTTTAAACCCTTTTTTCAAGAATTTACAGCTATGAACATTTGCATAGGATTTCTAATTTCTATTTCTGACGCTGCTGTTTTTCATTGCTGTGGCAAATCCCCGCGCTCGGACAGCTGCTGCAGCCGCAGCCGCAGCCGCCTTTTCCGGATTTTTTATCCTTTACCATTTTTCCAATAATGAGCGCTACAACAGCAGCAATCCCTATTCCTATAATAATATCAATCATTTTTTATTCCAATTCCTGCAAGACTGCAGGGACATTCCTTTCTGTCCTCTTTACCGATACAGTTTTCTCATCTTATATATGCCCATCCTCCACAGTTTCAACCAAAAGCGCCGGCATACAAAAGTACTCTTGCAATATTCTTCTTCTGGATTTTACTGCATATTTGCAGAGATGCTGCTCTTTGAATTTATCATATTGAGTGTTTCGCCATTTTTCTGCGGACGCACAAGCAGAAAAATCATAATTACTGCCACAATCGCTGCCGCCGCCGTTCCAATTCCAAAGGCGCCGCCTGAAAACAATGTTGCAAACTGATAAATCATAAGTGCAACAGCATATGCAAAGATCGTCTGATACCCGACTGCAAATATCGTCCATTTTGCACTGTTCATTTCTCTTTTGATTGCACCGATCGCCGCAAAGCAAGGTGCACAGAGAAGATTAAAAGCAAGGAGCGCATATGCGGCAGCCGGCGTCAAACTTGCGGCAAGATCTCCCCAAATTTCCGCTCCGTTTTCCGCTACTTCCGCATGGCCAAAGAGAATACCAAGCGTGCTTACAAGATTTTCCTTTGCGACAAGTCCCATAATTGTTGCCGATACATATTCCCATGAACCAAATCCAAGAGGAATAAAAATCCACGCAATTGCACCGCCAATCACCGCAAGAAGTCCGTCATTCATATCTTCTACCATGCCGAATCTGCCGTTTACCAATCCGAAATTGGACAGGAACCAAATTACAATTGATGAAAGAAGAATAATCGTTCCTGCCTTTTTGATAAAGGACCAGCCTCTTTCCCACATGCTTCTGAGCACGCTTCCAACGGTCGGAAGATGATAAGCCGGAAGCTCCATGACAAACGGCGTCGGATCACCGGCAAACATTTTTGTTTTCTTTAAAATAAGACCGGAAACGATAATAGAGGCTACGCCTAAAAAATAAGCGCTTGGTGCAACCCATCCTGCGCCGCCGAACAAAGCACCAGCGATAAGCGCGATAATCGGGAGCTTTGCACCGCAAGGTACAAAAGTTGTCGTCATAATCGTCATCCTTCTATCTCTGTCATTTTCGATAGTACGCGAAGCCATAATACCCGGAACTCCGCAGCCAGAACCTACCAGCATCGGAACAAACGATTTACCGGAAAGTCCGAACTTCCGAAAAATCCTATCCATAATAAACGCCACCCGCGCCATATAGCCGCAGCCTTCCAAAAACGCTAAGAAAATAAACAGAAGCAGAATCTGCGGTACAAAACCGAGCACTGCACCGACACCTCCGATAATTCCATCCACAACCAGTCCCGTGAGGACCTCACTGGCACCGACAGTTTCCATCAGCTTTGCAGCGCCGCCTTGCAGCCATTCCGCCGCAAAGACATCATTGGTCCAATCTGTTAAAATCGTACCTACCGTTGTAACCGAAACATAGTATACGATAAACATAACGAGCGCAAAAATTGGAAGTGCGGCAAAACGATTTGTAACAATCCTATCAATTTTATCTGATATTGTCAGTTCGTTTTTGCGATTCTTCCGATAACAGTTTTCGATGATTTTTCCTATGTACACATATCTCTCGTTGATGATAATGCTTTCCGAATCATCATCCATTGCATTTTCAGTCTCTGCAATGATATTCTCTGCTTTAGCGATAATCTTCTTCATTTCTCCTGCGCTCGGCAGCATTTCAGCAAGCTTCTCATCTCTTTCAAATATCTTAACCGCATAAAACCGTTTTTGTGTCTCCGGTACACTTCCTGCCAAAAGCTCTGAAATCTGCCCCAGTGCTGTTTCTACAGTTTCTTCAAACGCATAAGACGGATTTTCTTTTTTGCCCGTTTTCGCCAGCAGAACGGCAGCTTCCGATGCCTCCTGAATGCCGGTCCCCTTTAAAGCCGAAATCGTATAAACCGGACAGCCAAGATCTGCTTCCAATTTATTTTTGTCTATTTCATCCCCTCTTTTTGCTACAACATCCATCATATTGACCGCAATCAGCACCGGAATTCCCAGTTCAAGAAGCTGTGTTGTGAGATAAAGATTTCTTTCTAAATTCGTTCCGTCTACAATATTGAGAATCGCATCCGGTTTTTCTTCTAAAAGATATTTTCTCGCTATCACCTCTTCCGGTGTGTACGGAGAAAGCGAATAAATTCCGGGCAGATCTGTAATAATAACTTCTTTCGTGCCCTTCAGCTTTCCTTCTTTCTTTTCTACTGTTACGCCCGGCCAGTTGCCGACAAACTGATTGGCTCCCGTCAGCGCGTTAAACAATGTTGTCTTGCCGCTGTTGGGATTTCCGGCAAGTGCTATCTTAATCGACATGTTTTTCTTCTCCTTCTTTAAAATCTATCTGCCTTTTAGTGTGATATTTTTTATGTTAGCCATTGCTAACCGTTTGTCTTAAAAAATGCAGAGAGCCTCCTCTCTACAAAAATTTTATCCTTATATCGCTTCCACTTCTATCAGCTCTGCCTCAGACTTACGAATAGAAAGTTCGCAGCCTCTTACAGTAAGCTCAATAGGGTCCCCCAGCGGTGCTACTTTTCTTACATTTATTGTCACACCTTTTGTAATGCCCATATCCATGATACGGCGTTTCGTGGCTCCGCCGCCCTGCAGCTTTACGACTTTTGCTGAAGTGCCGCTTTTTATGTCCCGAAGCGTCAATTTTTCCTTCGCACCTATATTCATTCCGTTCTTTCCTTTCTCCTATAATAAAATAATTTCTTAAATGCAGAATTCCCTGCCTGCGCCGTATGACGCATATTTTTATACCATAATTTTATTTGCCATTTCCTTGCTGATTGCTATGCGAGAGTCCTTCACATTGACGATTACATTGCCGTTCATCTCGGAAATAACACTGACCGTACTGCCGACAACAAACCCGAGATTTTCAAGAAACCGTTTTACCTCCTGCTTGCCGCCGACTTTTTTAATACTGTTTAATTCTCCTCTTTTGGCCATTGTTAAAGGCATCATTCTCACCACCCTTTCAGCCGCTTTCACATCTCTAAACAATAGAGATGCAGTAACTATAAATTCGTTACCTATAGCTAACTACAGACTATATGTTACCTTACGCTAACTCATTTGTCAACTATTTTTTTCTTTTTTCCATCTTATTTTATGATGCGGGGAATTGTGAAGCGTTCCTGTATCATTCATCCGGTTAAAAAATACTGCCACCAGCATAGAAACCGTATCAATGACAGGCGGCACCCACATCAAACCATAAAGCGGAGAAATCTCATCAAACAAAAAAGAAAGCGGAATATCAAGCATCCCTTTTCTGAGAATGGAACAGACAATCGCTGCTTTAGCTTCTCCCAATGCCTGAAACTGCGTAATCATCGGATAGCAAATCGCCATCATCGGCATTGCTACTACCATCCTCCGCAAAAAACTTGCTGCATAGCGAATTGTCAGCGGATCCTCTATAAAGAACGCTGCTAACTGCGGCGCGAAAATTTCGTAGCAAATCAGACATATTACTGAAAATCCAAAAGAAATCTTACATCCAAGCTGAAATGCCTGTTTTCTGCGTTCAGAGTTGCCGGAAGCGTAATTATATGCTAAAAACGGTAAAAGTCCGCTGGCAACACCCATTGAAAAATAAATCGGCAGCTGATCCAATTTCTTTACGATTCCCAAGCCTGCGACGGCTTCCACCGTATACGCCGAGACAAATCTGGACTGGGCAGCAACCGCAACGACTGTCAACGCCAGCTGCACCGCCGACGGAAAACCAATCGACAGAATGCTTTTTATATATTGGGAAAAATACCGCAGATTTTTAAGAGAAAGATTTATTACTGTCGTTTTTCTTTTTGTGATAAGGTAGCTGAGAAAATACAGAAGTGCTATCGCATTTGAAAGCGCTGTTGCAATTCCTGCTCCGCCCGCGCCAAGTGCAAGATACTGCGGGAGAATAAAAAACGGATCTAATAAAATATTCAGCACGCCTCCCAGAGAGACACCGATAGAGGCATGCATTGCATCGCCCTCCGCTCGAATCAGATTTGCCAGCAGCGCATTTAAAATCGCAAACGGACCGCCGATTACAATCACCCATTTTGTATAATCCAGTGCGATTTCAAGCGTATGTTCCGTCGCACCGCAGAGAAGTAAAAGCGGCTCTTCAAAAAACAAATAAAGCAGAGAATACAAAACGCTTAATACAAGCCCGCTCCAGAAAGCAACGGCAGAAATTCGCGAAGCTGCTTCCTCATTATTTTTTCCGAGCATACGGGCAATTGCACTAGCACCGCCAACGCCAAACAAATTAGAAATAGCTGACAGCATTAAAAACGAAGAAAAAGATACTGTAATCGCAGCGGTTTCCGCCGGAATGTTCAGCATACCAACAAAATAAGTATCCGCTAAATTGTAAATCAGTGTAATCATCTGACTGGCAACTGCCGGAACAATCTGTTTTAAAACCGCTTTTCTAATCGGCATTATTCCAAATATCACTGAAGTCTGATCCTGCAGCATGCCTGTTTTTCTCCTTTATCGTCTATTTGCAATAAACATTTTTCTACAATTCTGTAATCTATGCCGCTTTGTATTGCCATACAAAATCTTTTCCCTATTATAATAATGTTCCGGGAAAACTTTTTGTCAAGTATTTCAGAGAAAAATTCACTCATTTCGTTAATTTTGTAATTTTCTGTATCTTTTTATCTTTTTTACTGAATAGCATTGGCAGCTGTCTGAAATCATAATATAATTGATTTAATAATGAGAATAAGTAAAGTTTTTTAACGGAGGGCCTTAACATGAGAATCATCACTGTAAGCCGCGAATTTGGAAGCGGCGGCCGCGAGCTCGGCAAAAGACTAGCTGACGCACTCAATATTTCCTATTATGACCGCGAAATTATTACCGCAGTTGCAGAGAGAACAAATTTAGATGAAAAGTATGTAGAAATTGCTTTGGACCAATCTGTTTTAAGTCAAATCCCTATCAGCTATTCGCGCACTTTTTCATTGCTTCCAGACTTAGTAAACAGCCCTGCTGCATTGCTTGCACAGCAGCATAAGGCAATCGAAGAGCTGGCAGCACGAGGCGACTGCGTAATTGTTGGAAGAAACGCAGAAACTATTCTTAAAGATTTTCATCCGCTAAAATTATTTGTTTATGCGGACAAGGAATCAAAAATCGAGCGCTGTTTGCAGCGTGAAACAAAAAAAGAAAGCCTTTCTGTGCACGAAATCGAAAAGATGATGAAGCAGATCGACAAAGCCAGAGCAACAAACCATGATATTCTTTCAAGCTTTGCATGGGGTGATAAACGAGAATATCATTTATGTATCAATACTTCAGGAATCGAAATCAAAACGCTGATTCCGTCTATTGCTTCCTATGCAGAAAATTGGTTTGTACAGATGCAGAAATAAAAAAATGCGGAAGCGATAAAACGCTTCCGCATTTAAATTCTTTTTTCTTTTGATATAAGGCAGTGCTACAAACGGTGCATGAGGTTTTTTGTCGTCTCATACAGCTCATTGAACATAGCATGATATTTCTTGTAAATCTCATGATTCTTCTTATTCGGTTTATAGGAAACGCCTTCCGTAATATAATTTCTGATATCAGAAAATTTCTCAATGTGACCGACAGCAATCGCTGCCATCAGCGCGTCTCCGTACGCCGCACCAATTGTTACATTTGCTGTATGTATTTCCTCACCCGTAATATCTGCAATTATCTGCATCCAAATCGGATTTTTTGTACCGCCGCCGGCCGCAAAAATTCTCTTTGGTGCCGCGTCGTTCTCACGAAAAATCGCCAGATGATCAGCGATACTGTAACCGATTGCCTCGAGCGCAGAATGATAGAGATGTGCGCGTGTATGCTGCATGCTAAGTCCAAAAATAACACCCTTTGCCTTTGGATCGTTTACCGGTGTCCGTTCACCAGCAATATAAGGCAGCGTAATCAGTCCGTCAGAACCGGGCGGGATCGTCTCAAGGTCTCTCATCATTGTTTCATAAGCATCCGGTCCGCCTTCTTTTTCAAGCGCCAGCGCGTCAAAGAAAAGATGATCCCTGTACCAGCGGGTCAGCGTACCGGCCGCATTCGTGCCGCCCTGCACACTGTTTGTTTTCGGAATTAAAAATCCGCCGCTCCAAATTCGTCTGTCATGCGCAAGATGATCTGCAATTCCAATAAAATAGAGAGTGGAACCAATCTGAATCATTAAATCCCCTACTTCAAGGATCCCTGTTGAGATCGCCTCTGCACCGGAATCATCCGCACCGGTAATCACAGGCGTTCCCTCCAGAAGCCCTGTCTGTGCAGCTGCCTTTGCCGTCACTGTGCCTACGATATCCGTATTGTCATGCAGCTCTGCAAGCTGCTCCGGACGGCAGAAATCACGGCAGTATTTTTCACTGACCGTGCCGGCATCCGGATCATAAAGCGGTGTAAATCCGCCGTAGCCAAGAAACCGGTCAATTACATACCGATCCGTCAGCTTCGCCGTCATAAAAGATGATCCTGTAAGGAACTTATGCGCTTTTTCATAAACTTCCGGCAGATTATTTTTAATCCAAAGTATTTTCGGCGGTACATCGTTAGCACACAGCGGCCGGCCATTAAACTGAATCACTTCGTCCTCACCGTATTTCTCATACATGTATTCAATCTCTTTTTCAGCTCTTGCATCAATACCATAAGGAATTGCTTTCATCAGCGGCATGCAGTTTTCATCAACCGCCACAAGTCCGGCGCCCATTGTGCTAACTCCCACACAGGCAATTTCAGCGTTGGAAATTCCCGTTTCTGCAAGAAGTGCTTTCGATATTTTACAGAAATCTCCCCACCAGATCGTCTCTGCATCCATTTCAAAATGATTCGGTTTCGGATTCTCCATCGTATGCTTTTCTGCATGCGTCGCTATGACTGCACAGTTTTCATCCATAAGCAAGCCCTTGCTTTCAAAAGTACCGATATCAACACCAAGAAAATATTTCTTTTTCATTTTTTAATTTCCTTTCTCAAAAAGCTTTCTGTATCCGCGCTTTTGCAGAACTATTCGGTTTCCCGCACTGTCCCGCTGCTGTAATAAAACAGCGCATTCTCTGTCCTTTATTATACAGTTCGTACACTACGCACAATTTCCATAAATTCCTTTACACGGACTGGGTCAACAGAATTTTCAAACTTCCCGTCATATTTGAAGCTCGTTCCTACAAAGGCGCCGTCGCAGTAAACCAGCTTTTCTGCAATATTTTCGGCCTTGCAGCCAGTATTTGCATAGACCGGCACTTCTGGCACTGCCATTTTAATCATCTCAATTAAAGCACTGTCAACACCATGCCCTGCCTGAATTCCTGATACGCACATTGCATCCGGATGGCACTTAAACTGTACTGCCTTTGCAATTGTTCCGATATCACGCCCGGAAAGATCCCCGTCAGATTCAGCATTGATCATGTAAAACATCAGCAAATCGTCAAGTTCCAGCGCCTTTTTGCGCCGTGCCATCTCTGCTGCATTTCTATTGCGAATTCCGATCTCACTAACATAAGCACCGGTAAATACGCTCCTGACAAACTGTGCCTCAACAGCAGCCGCAAGTTCAATTGTCGCATCTGAATCGCTGATAACATGAACGCCAAACGGCGTCTTAATCTCGCTTCTAAGCTGCCCGATAAGATAGGCCATCGCACTTGGTGTAACGGCGTCTACATGATCGAGATACGGCAAGCTGAACTCGTTGGAAATAAGAATTCCGTCCACGCCGCCCTCCTGCAGTGCCGCAAGATCCTTTCTCGCCTCTTTCAGCACATCATCCATTTTACCGCCGTGCGGGTACATCGGATCGCCTGGCAGCGCCCGCAGATGCAAAAGCGCAATGATTGGTTTTTCCGTACCGAATACTTCTTTAATCGTTCTCATATAATTTTTCCTCCTGTCTTTCCGTCTTTATCGGATTTGCGGCCGTTCTATTAAAAAATCAAATTATCCTTTACTTTTCAATCAGCGCGCGGATGCTTTTGATTTCCCGCGCCGCAGAAAGCTCCGGCTCGCTGGCATATGAAACAAGTTCCGAGCTGAGCCAGCCGTCGTAACCGTATTTTCTTAAGACAGCCATCAGCGCTTCCATTGGAATTATTCCCGTTCCTACCGGCATATGCGTCGGACTTACACCATCACTGTCGATAAAATGAATATAATCCATTTTGCTGCCGAGTTTTTCAAAATAGTCTCCAAAGACTTCCTTGTGCACCATCGGCGTTACAGTATCTATCATCGTTTTAACACGCGGGCTTGCAAGATCATCAAGCAGCTCTACCAAATCATCAAGAAAAATAATCGTATTGCTTTCCATTAGCGTTACTGCTTCTATGATCAGATCAACACCGACCTTTTCAGCATGTTCTGTCAGGCTTTTCATCACCGTCAGCACATTCTGATAATTTTGCCGGCGGCTTGTCTGATATCCCGCATGTCCGCAGGCAAGCTGCACTCTTGGTGCACCAATCAGTTTTGCAACATCAATTGCCTGTTTCAGATATGCAACTGTTTCTTCTCTCTCTTTTATATCCGGTGTAGAAATGTTATACGGATATCCAAGCACCTCCGGCGTATACATCGGCACTTCCAGCCGGTATTTCTCTTTTAATTGTAGCACATGCTCGCAGCGGGCCTCGTCCATATCATACGGATATGCCTGCGGCCGCCCGCCCCAGATTTCCACACCGTCATAACCGAAATATCCAGCTACTTCAAAAATTTTATCTAAATGATAACGGCGAAATGATAATGATAACAAAGCAACTTTCATAAAAACTCCCTTTCTGCCCAAAAGCACGAACAAATCAAATCATGCAATAACAATTTTCCCTAAGTGTATCACAATTCTGACAATTTCGCAAGGCGCGCACCCTTTTTCTGAAAGCCTTCTGACAGCATTTTTCATTTACAGATACATTCCCGTCATCAACTCATACCATTCAGAACGATTGTCTTCTTCTTTATCGTAAACAACCTGCCCGTTAACAATAGTCATTACAGCTGTACACCGCCGAAACGCCGCAAAATTCGTAAGTTCAAACGGATTTTCTTCAAAAACAGCAAAAACAGCCGCTTTTCCAACTGTAATGGATCCTATCTCATCTTCCTTTCCAAGCAGTACTGCGGCATCAATCGTAAGCGCATCAATTGCCTCTGCAATCGTTTTTGCCGTATCAAGCGCTGAAAGCATAAAAGCTCCGTCTTTCCGGCTGGCTATCGGCGCCTTCGTAATGTTTTCCCCCAGCATTGTATCTGCAAAGTCTTCTTGAGAAAAGCCTTCTTCACAGGCAACTGCAAAGACATTTTTCTTATATCCGGCGGATATTGCCGCTTCCATTGCCCGCACCGCCTTAAATGCATCCTGCATACTCTGTGTTTCTATATGAATATCGAATCCTGCGTCTGCCGTTTCTTTTACAAGCGCTGTCAAAAGTCCGCTATTTTCACCTTCCTTTACTCTGTTTTCTTCCGGCTTAAAAAAGCCGCTTTTCTCTGAAATATCCAAATACAGAGCCCGAAACTCAATTCCCCATTCAATTTCATTGCAGTTTGTCTTTCTTTGGCGCAGCTTCTGTACAACCAGATGCGGAGATGCTGCTCTGTTTACAAAAAGAGAACCAAACAGTCTTTGTTTGAGCATGCCTTGCGATGCATAAGACAAAAGAATATCCTGGTAAATGCCGTCAAAATAATCTATACTTCCAACATTCATTACAGAGGTAACCCCTTTTTCACAGTACATGCCCGCAATCTCCATAATATTCCTTTCAATTGCTTCAAAATCAAGACACGCAAAAACAGACATGATATAAGAAATTGTCATATTTTTAACCTGATCTTGCTCTGCCGCTTCCGCAAGCATTTCCGCCGCACAGCTGTTCATCCAGACAGCAAGTCCGCTGGCTGATAATAAAACGACCGGTTTTTCTCTGCAAACAGCATCCAGCGCATCTTTCTTCTCTTCCAAATTCATTTTATTATTTACCGTCTCATTAAATCCGACGGCAAAATATACTTCGCGCTGCGGCTCGTCCTCAATAAAATCATGCAGCGCATCCTGTATCTCTGTCATATCGTAATCTTCGGAAATCATAAGATATTCCCCATCGAAAGCACGAAGCACTGGTGTTCCGCGCGTTTCTATAAATCCGGGCAGCAAAAAACCGTTTTCCAAATCAATGATTTCCGTCTCCGCTGCTGCCAGCGTCTCTATACTATCTGCATCGCCCACTGCGATAATCTTTCCGTCCTTTACTGCGACTGCTTCTGCCCAGAGCGCATTGGCGTCTGCCGTATAAACACTGCCGTTTGTCAGAATCAAATCGGCGCTTTCAGCCTTTTTAAAAAATCCAAAAGCCATAGAATCCTCCCGTATGTATTCATGATATTTTGTACTATCATTATATCATAACGCTTTTTGGGATTCTATGGCTGTTTTTCTACCAGCGGCGGCGTCCGATCAATTCACGAATCAGCAGAATATCGAGAAAATCCCGAAACAACCCGCGTTCCTGCATGGCTTCTGCCGATTGATATGCAATGGCAGCAGACATTGCTGTATTTTCTTCATACTGTCTAAGTTCCGGATAAGCGCTGATAATCTGTTCATAAGCCTTATCAGACATAAAAGAAATTGCTTTCTTTGTCGGCAGACCGCCGAAACTGTCCATTTCATCACAGATAGACAGAATATAAGGCTGTACCTTGTAGTAAATTTCAGGATAAAGCATATATTTCCTCCGAGTTTAATATCATATATTCAATGTATGCCGCTCCCAAATTTTTGTGTTTTCTATTGATACCCGTTTTCATACTCTTGGCGAGTTACATGAACAACTTCTCTTATCTTTTCACCATCTTCCGGGTAATTCAAGTTTATTATAATTTCTCCAAGATTTCCAATGCTGGAAAACATTCGATTCATATTCAGAAAAATCTGCCGCCCGACATACGCGTTGATTCCCAAGTCAAGAACAGCCTGGCTTTCTGCATCTACCGGCGTTAAAGCAATTTCATCACTTACATTTTCCGGTTTTTCTGAAAAACTGTAATTCACTGTTAAGCTGTACGGTTCTTCTGCTGTTTGAAGTACAAGCGCATTTTCACTGAAAGTTCCATTCCTTGTATCAATATACTCGTGAAGCGGCAGCGAAGCAACAATCCTGCTCACCTCCGGCGCATTTCCGATATAATCAGTGTGGTAATAGGCCGGATCCTGCGGATTTAAATTATAATACCAATTTTCCAGCTGTCTAAGCACAACAGAGTCCATACCGTAAACTGCAAGCTGATTTTCATTTAAAAAACCGACAAAATAAAAATCCCCAACCGGCTCTCGTTTTTCTTTTTCCGAAAGTCCCGTTATATAGTCGTTAACAATAAACAGTGCAAACCGTTCTCTTTTTGGTTCTCCCACGAAATGCTCCGCGCTGTACGGCGTAACCTCATACTGTATCCGAAAAACTTTTGCTTTTGGATAGATAAAATCCCATCTGACTTCATCACAGAATGCGCCAAGAAAAATATCCGAAGTATCAGGACTTCCTCCCTGCGGCGGTACTTCTGTCAATGATTTTAGAGTATAATCCTTGATTTTAAACTCTACTGGAAGATCTTCTGTAATAAAATCATCAAACGATTTTTGAAAGACTTTTTCTGCATATGTCCGATACTGTGCATCTGTCAAATCCCGATTTCCCATATGAAATTCCGAGAGATTTTCAAGAAAAGCGGTTCCTGCCTCTGTTGAATTCGGGTCAAAGCTGCGGCAGGTTGCAAGATAAGATATCAGTTCTTCCACTGAAACAGCTTCATTTACCGTATTCATTACTGCTGCAAAAAAGTTCTGCTGCAGTGCTACGATTTCATAAAAATCTCCGTCTTTTTGGGCTGTAAAACCAAAGAATTCTTCAAATTCTTCGATTTCTATTTCAGAAAGGTCTATTTGCATTCCTTTAATATTCGAAAATCCCCTTTTTTCCAAATGACGCACAAGTCCTTTTTCCGCCTGTTCCCTCGTAACCGATGGATACTGCGAAGAAACGGATGCCTGCATAAATTCTTCTTCTGTCAGAAAATCCTGCCCTGCATAATACACCTCGGCAAAAAGAGTCCCTTCCCTATCAAAGAATTGTTTTCCGTATTCAGGAAGACCGCTTTCATCTCCTTCACTGCCATCTGATATTCGCATATCACTGAGCCATGTTTGAGGAATATCAAGCTGCCAGTTAAAAGCAAGCGCTACAGATGTCATTTTATTTCTAAAGGAAAGGCCGTTACGATCCACACCCGTTGTACATGCTGCAAGTACCAGTACAGCAAGAAATAATGAAATCACCGTTACAATACGGCGCGGCTCCTGAAACGCTGCAATTCGCTTTACGCGCGCAGTTACCTCCTTATCTCCGCCAAGAAAAGAAGTACTGACAGGAATAAAACCTGACTTTCCAGCAGCAGATTTTACCAAAACCCGCGCATACTCACGGCGGCTGCCTAAAGCTTTAATTGCCCGGTCATCGCAGTAAACCTCAAGATCACGACGGAACACCCAAAATGCAAGCCACACAACAGGATTAAACCAAAATATCGTCATCAGCACAGCAGCGACCAAACTAAAAAGCACATCCTTATGCTTTTCATGACAAAGCTCATGCATAAAGACATATTTCAGCTCGTCTTTGTGAAAATCTTCCTTTATATATATCACTGGCCTGAAAATTCCTACTATCATCGTTTGTTCGGCCCCTGTCTTCAGCAAAATCTTCTTTTGAATTCTCAGCGCTGTTTTACAATCCTCAAAAATTTGCAGTACTTCCTCGTTGTCGCACGGCAAAAGCTTTTCTCTCATCCTCCGGCAGGCAAAATACTGCAAAATCTGCATAAAAACGATAGCCAACACTCCTGCCAGCCAAATTCCGGAAGCGGCTTTTTCTACGCCTGCTCCAAATATCAGCCTGCGGCCGGAAAGCAATTCAATCGAAAGGCTATACTGCAAAGGAGAAAAAGATTCCACTTTCATTTCTTCTCTATCTGCCTTATCCTGCACTCCTGCTTCCGAAAAAATCATTTCCTGACCGTTCTGATTTTTTTCGCCCGTTTTTAAAGGGGCACTATTTTCAGAAATCCCGCCAAATGAATTTCCTTGTCCTGCGCCTTCCTGCAAATCTGATAACGCAGTATTTCCTGCAAGACCGCTTGAAATCCCGTAAAATTCAAACTCCGAATCCCTTGTTTTTTCTGTTTTTCCGACTTCCTGCATCTCTGCCTGCGGGATATAATTCCGCAGCGACAAACTGCTCTTCGGCAGTATTTCAGAAAATGGAAAAAGTACAAGCTGTACTGCCGGTATGATCCAAATAAAAAACTGCCAGCGCGGCGTAGTATGTTTTTTCAGCGCATATTTTAAAAGCAGAACTAAAAGAATTGATGCCGTTACTGTAAAAGATGCATTCAAAAGAAACTGTATCATTTCCTACCTCCTGTCAGTCCATTTTCTCAATAATCGACATCAATGTTTTTGTTTCATCCTCTGTGAGATTGCTGTCTTTCGTCAAAGAAACCATCATCATCGATTTCTTCCCGTCGAATACTCGGTCAAGAAAACTTTTTACTTCTCTGTTTTTACTGTCTTCTTCTGAAATCAGCGGATAATATCTGAAATTTCCGGGATGGCTTTTATCTGCCGCCGCTGCGCCTTTTTCTGTAAGCCTCGTTACCAGCGTTCTAACTGTCGTATAGCTCCAGCCGGATTTTTCCTTTACTCTTTCATCAATCTGCCGCAGGGTCAGATACGGTTCTTCCCAAAGAATCTTCATAATTTTCCATTCCGAATCGCTTATGTTTTTGTTTTTCATCATTTATCTGCTCCCCTTTTTCAATTTTTTCCCGCCAAAGCCTTAGCAAGCAAGACTACAAACGTAGTCTTTCTATTTTTAGTTTACATTTGTAGTCAATATTTGTCAAGAAAATTTATCAATTTTGAATATTTTCCTTTTTTTCCCTTGATTTTTTTTACTATTTATGTCTTTTTTGTTACATGTATGTTACAAAACACAAAAATATTTAATTTTTTTATGTTTTTCAAACAAAAATACTTGACAGTAAATATTGTGCCGTGTATATTAATACCTGTAAAACTCCTTTTATAAAACATATTACATAGCCAGTCGCCATTCTGGCACAAAGGTAAAACAGCTAAACTATTTACCGAGACCTTCGGATCTTTCTTCCGAAGGTTTTCTACTTTTTTGCTGCGAAAGCTTTGATTTTTTCTCTTTCTCTTGATTCCTCTGTACTTTTTCCGTTATTATAGTCATATAAAAACAAAACATATTCGTCAAAAAAAGAATGAAAAGGAGAGATTTTGAATGTTTAAGAAAAAATTTTCCGGTGATACAAAAAAAATAAAATCCGTCCTGATTATAACGCTTGTTTTTCTTCTTGCGTCTTCCCTTACCGCCTGTTCTAATTTACTAATCTCTTTTACTACGACAGAGCATCAAGAAATTCATCAGGATAAAACTCCAATCGGAACAGTAACTGTTTCCATTCTCTTTCCGGAAGAATCCGGTATTGAAAATACCGACGGAAAGGCTTCTCTTTATGAATCCGACAGTTCTGTGCTGGGAGCACTGAAAGACTACTGTGAAATAAACGGCATCGATCTTGCAATAGAAACAGGAACGACAACATATGTCACCGGAATCGGCGGCGTCAGTGAAAACGACTACGGTGATATCAGCGGATGGGTATATACAGTAAACGGAGAAGAAATCATGGAAGCTGCCGATGCCTGTAACCTTGAGGACGGAGACAGTGTCGAATGGAAATATGTAGATTTCAGTGATTTTTCTTTTTAATTTCTTTATTTTTTCTACATAAAATGAACACAAAAATTAAGTATACTGTGTATGTAAGATAAGGGGTATATTAACTTACACACTTTCCTTCTTTTATTTGATACACACACTTTCACAAAGAAAAAACCGAGACCGGCGGTCTCGGTTTTTTCTATTTCTTCTTTTCATCATGACTTGCAAGCCCGCTTCCGCTGATGGATATTATATCGCCAAGATAAGTAGGTTCCGGTTTTATCAGCACTTTTAAAAAATCTTTATTTCTTGCAATAATTTCCCGCACCTCCCGGTAACTCTGACCCGTATAAACGCGCTGTTCCGATGCTGCGCCCATTACTTCAATTCCAAGCTGCTTTCCGATATAAAGCGACCGATGCTGATGATACTTCTGTGTTACAATCACTGCTTTTTTGACTGCAAAAATTTCTGCAGCCCGGTACATCGACTCATAAGTAGAAAATCCTGCATGATCCAGAAAAATATCTTCTGCCGGAACCCCAGCTTCCTCCATATATCGTCTCATAGCGTTCACTTCATCATATCCTTCTTGTCCGTGGTCCCCTGTCAAAAGCAGCTTCGGCGCAATTCCTTCCTTATATAATATCAGCGCTGCTTCCAGCCGGTCCTCCAGCATATGGTTCGGTGTACCGTCTGGTTTTAACCCGGCGCCAAGCACCAAAATACAGTCCGGGCCGAATTCTCTCAGCACATTTAGCGCACTTTTCTTATTTTTTTCTGCAAAAAATGCACTGTCCATAACAACTGCGATATCTTTCTCTGTGCTTTTTACAATGTAAAGGTTTATTCCTCCTGCCAAAACAAAGCCTGCTGCAATAACTGCTGCAGCTGTTATCAAAACGATCCTCTTTTTCATCTCTTTCTTCCTTTTATCCTGTTTTTGTCTTTTGCTTCCGCTATTTTACCTGTTCTTCTCTATCTATGATTTTCGATTTTATTCTGACCCCATATACAGAATAGCAGAAATAGATTCTTTTATCAATTTTTCCAGATTTTAATGATTTGTTAAGAGAAATTTAATACTGTTTTTTCATTCTTATAGTATAATGTGTGAAGTACAAAAACCGGCGGCGCGCAATACCATGCATGACTCACCTCCGGTAACACACAATCAAGTAAAAAGGGGATGGATATACACATGTTAAAAAATCCGTTTAAAAACGCATCAAAAAAGAAAAAAGTCATTTTTATTATTGCAGGAATTTTTGTTTTCTGTGTTGTCGCCGGTCTTGCGCTCCCAAATTTCGGAGGAAGCGGCACAGCCGGCATGCAGATTTCTTCCGGAACGATTGAACGCGGCAATTTGCAGGAAACGATTGCAATCAAAAGTACTGTTGAAGGATCTGATTCCGCAAATATCTATTCTGCCGCCAATTATCGAATTAACAGCGTTACTGTACAGGAAGGCGATGTCGTTACAGAAGGTCAAATTCTTGCAACACTCGACGCAGAAGATCTCGCTGATGAATATAGCAAAGCTAAAATTGCCTACGATGAAGCAAAAAGAGCCTATGATACTTCCAAAACGCTTTATGAAGAAGGGGCAATTGCTGAATCCGACTATCTTTCAGCGAAAGCTACTTATGAAACAAGCCGGCTTACACTTAATTCCCTAAACCTCACGGAAAATGCAAATGTTACCAGTCCAATTTCCGGTACGGTAACCAGAGTGAATGCAACTGTCGGAAAGCTTGCTAACGGAGGCAGCGGAAACAGTGAACCGCTGTTTGTTATTGAAAATCTTGATAAACTTCAGATGAAGGTCAAGGTCAGCGAATACGATATCAGCAAGATCCGCGTTGGCCAAACGGCGACAATCACCGCTGAAGTTCTGGGAAGCGAAACCGTTACCGGCACTGTTTCGCACATTTCACCGACGGGTGAGCAGCGTGATGCAAGTGGCAGTGAAATGGTAATTCCAGTGGTTATCGACATCGACAAAGGAAATACAAATCTGATTGCAGGCGTTACTGCAAAAGCGACGATTCTGATTGATGAGGCAATCGATGTTTTTACGGTTCCGATTGACGCAATTCTCGAGGATCCTGCAACAAGCGAAACTTACATTTTCGTTATCACCGAAAATAATACTCTTTCAAAGGTAGCTGTCAAAGTTGGGCTTGAGGGTGATCTATACACAGAAATTTCGCCGGCTGAGACAGGAAGCGCTTCTGAACAAATTACAGAAGGCAGGCGCATAATGCTTTCTCCAACTTATGAATGTCAGGACGGCATGCCTGTTACCGTACTGCAGTAACAAGGAGGCCTCTATGAAAAACGATATAAAAATGAACGAAGCCTCTCAAAGCTTTAAAATACCTGACAATGAAGTCATCAAAGTGCTTGACCTTGTCAAGACTTATGCAAACGGCTCCATCGAAGTGCAGGCACTGAAAGGCATCAATCTGACGATCCGTCAGGGTGAATTCGTTGCCATTATGGGTACTTCCGGCTCCGGTAAATCAACACTGATGAATATCCTCGGCTGTCTTGACCGTCCGACTGACGGAGAATACTTTCTTTCCGGCATCAGCATTAAAACTCAGTCAGACGATGAGCTTTCTTATATCCGCAATCAGCAGATCGGATTTGTTTTTCAGTCTTTTAATCTGATTCCGCGTACCTCTGCACTTAAAAATGTAGAGCTGCCGATGGTATACGGAAAAACTGCGGCGGAAGAACGGCACAAGCGCGCAATGAATCTTCTTGAAAGCGTCGGGCTTGGCACTCGGTATCAGCACATGCCAAATGAGCTTTCCGGCGGACAGCGGCAGCGAGTTGCTATCGCACGCGCGCTTGCTAATAATCCTCCCATTATTCTGGCAGATGAACCAACCGGAAATCTTGATTCGCAATCTTCGATTGAGATTATGGAAATATTCACAAAGCTCAACCGTGATAAAAACAATACCGTTATTATTGTTACCCACGAACCGGATATTGCAGAATTTACCGATCGAGTTGTTGTTTTTAAGGATGGTCTGATTGTTGAAGACAAACTCACAGAAAAAGGCAGAGCCTCCGGAAAGGAGGTGTACAAATGCTTCTTATAGAAAACATTAAATTAGCAATCAACGCTATTAAAATCAATAAAATGCGCTCGTTTCTGACGATGCTTGGTATCATTATCGGTATCAGTTCAGTAATTGCCATTTCCTCTATCGGTTCCAGTGCTCAGGGTGCAATTGAAGATCAGTTTGAAAGCGTTGGCGCAGGATATATGTATCTTATGCCAAATTGGTACACCGTAGATGAAATCACAGAAAATATGTATTTCACTTGGGATGAAATAGAAGTTTTAAAGCAGCGTTTTCCGGATGATATCCTGTATGCTGCACCGTATGCCTACGAACAGACGGAAACAAGAGTCGGGAGAGTGGACGCGACGCTTTCCGTCATGGGTGTCGGTGCTGATTACAATGAGTTTTCTCCGAATATACAGATTATTTACGGCCGCATGCTCAATCAAAACGATGTTGACGGCTCCCGTACCAATATTGTTATCCCGGTAGAAGCCGCAAGACGACTTTTTGGCAAGGATAATGCCGTCGGTGAAATTCTTCCTGCGACTGCGATGGGAAACTCTGTGGACTACACCATTGTCGGAATCTATGAAATACCGCCGTCGCTGTTTTCCTCAATGGATACGAGCACTTCTTACAGCTGTTATGCACCGTACTCTGCAATCTCAAGAAGCGACTGGCCTTCTTCTTATATTGAAATCTATGCTGACGATACAAAAGATATCTCCCAGCTGGCAAACTCCTTTGCCCGTTACATGGAGCGGTACAAGGGATTTGAGGAAGGCACCTATACCTATCAATCGGCAGAAGATCAGCTTACGATGATCAATTCAATGCTTGGGTATCTGTCTCTTGCTATTGGTGCTATTGCCGCTATTTCCCTTTTAGTCGGCGGAATCGGAATCATGAATATCATGCTTGTTTCAGTAACAGAGCGGACGCGCGAAATCGGAATCCGAAAATCACTTGGTGCAAGAACAAAGGATATTCTCACGCAGTTCCTCATTGAAGCCATGATACTTTCCGTCATCGGCGGAATCATCGGTACACTGCTTGGTGTCGGCATTGCAGCACTCGGTACGACAGTAGCCGGTGTAAGATTAGCGATAAATCTTCAAAGCATCCTTTTAGCCGTAATCTTTTCTGCCGCAGTAGGACTTTTCTTCGGACTATTCCCTGCCAGAAAGGCTGCAAGGCTTGATCCAATCGAAGCGCTTCGATACGAATAAAAAATTTTTTCAGAAAAGCAAAACTTCACAGAGTAAATTCCTCTGCGAAAGGAAAAATAAAGAAGAAAGAAAAAATAAGGAGCCCCGGCAGACGCGCTGCCGGCTCCTTCTCTTTTTCACAAAATTTCTTTAGTCTTGATTTTCCATAGTTTTCTGTATTTTTACTGCGTCCAGTTATTTTTGGAAATCCCTCTTGACTTCTCACTTCAGCAAAGCTATAATTGTTAGCGTGCTACATAAATTAAAGGGGGTAATTTTTTTATTATGGACACAAGTCCTCGCTTCGGACAAAAAATCAAACTGCTTAACAATGCCTTTGAGCAGATATTAAATCAAAAGGTTGCTGCGCAGGGCCTCACGGGCGCGCAGTCCTATTTTCTGGGATTCATCCGTCTGAATGAACTAAAAGGCACTCCAATTCATTCTAAAGAGCTTGCAAAACATTTTAAACTCAGACACTCAACCGTTTCCGGCATTCTACGGCGTTTGGCCGCAAACGGCTTTATTACCTTTGCTCCGGATGAAAAAGATCACCGGCTGAAGCGAATTATTTTGACAGAGAAGGCCTACTGCGGCCATATCCAGACGGCAAAAGCTTTTGATGAGCTTGAGAAAAAAATGATGACCGGGTTTTCCAAAGAAGAGGCAGACTTGTTTTATTCTTTTTTGCTGAAAGCAGCCGATAACATCGGTGTTGTGCTTTTGCCGGAAATTAAAAAGGGGGAATGACAATTCATGATAAAACATCTTTTAAAATCAGTCCGAGAATACAAAAAAGCAGCCATTCTTTCTCCAATTTTTGTTACGGGAGAAGTAATTTTCGAATGTATTATACCGCTTTTAACTGCCAAACTGATCAATAATCTGAGCAACGGCTGCGGTATGGATACTATCATAAAATACGGCCTTGCTTTAATTGTGCTGGCAATCTGCTCGC
This sequence comes from uncultured Clostridia bacterium, assembly GCA_944386585.1. GTDB lineage: Bacteria > Bacillota > Clostridia > Peptostreptococcales > Anaerovoracaceae > QAKD01. The sequence goes on from CALXBT010000083.1 coordinate 21,227, forward strand.
TTCTACTTGGCGTTCTTTCCGGCCACTACAGCGCTATTGCGTCTTCTGGCTTTGCGAAAAATCTGCGCCGCGATCTTTTTGAAAAAGTACAGCAGTTTTCTTTTGCTAACATTGATAAAATTTCTACTGCCTCACTCGTTTCGCGTCTAACTACCGATGTTACCAACGTGCAGGTAGCCTTTATGATGATCATCCGTATTGCAGTACGAAGCCCGCTGATGCTTATTTTTGCGGTAACCGCTTCTATTCTTGTAGGAAAAAAACTTTCCTGGATTTTCGTTGGAATTATTCCGTTTTTGATGTTCGGATTATTCCTGATGATGAAAAAAGTAATGCCGCTTTTTAAATCCGTATTTAAAAAGTACGATAATCTTAACAGCTCCATACAGGAAAATGTCAAAGCTATGCGCGTTGTAAAAAGCTTTGTACGCGAAGATTTTGAAACAGAAAAATTTTCTGCTGCATCAAATGATATCCGCAAAGATTTTACCCGTGCTGAATCTATCCTTGCCTTTAGCACGCCGCTGATGCAGCTTTGCGTTTATGCATCCATGATTTTGATTTCCTATTTTGCTGCAAGACTTATCATTGCAAGCGGCGGTACTTATCTTAATATCGGAAGTCTTACCAGCATGATCACTTATTCCATGCAGGTTTTGATGAGTTTGATGATGCTTTCCATGATTTTTGTTATGATTACAATGTCAACAGCTTCCGCAAAGCGTATTGTCGAAGTGCTTGACGAAGAAAGCACCATTCATAATCCGGAAAATCCAATCATGACAGTTGCTGACGGCAGCATTGATTTTGATCATGTAAACTTTAAGTATTCTGAACACGCTGAAAAAATAGCACTGGAAGGAATCGATCTTCATATCCAATCCGGTATGACGGTCGGAATCATCGGCGGCACCGGAAGCGGCAAAACAACTTTAATCCAGCTGATTTCCCGCCTTTACGATGCTACTGACGGAACAGTAAAAGTCGGCGGCATCGATGTCCGCAGCTATGATCTTAAAGTCCTGAGAAATGCAGTAGCAGTCGTGCTTCAGAAAAATGAGCTTTTTTCCGGTACAATTCGCGAAAATTTAAAATGGGGAGACGCCGATGCAACAGATGAAGAACTTGTCCGTATCTGCAAACTCGCACAGGCTGATGAATTTATTCAAAGCTTTCCGGATAAATACGATACACATATCGAACAGGGAGGTACGAATGTGTCCGGCGGACAAAAGCAGCGTCTTTGTATTGCGCGCGCACTTCTCAAAAAACCGAAGATTCTTATTCTTGATGATTCTACTTCAGCGGTTGATACAAAAACAGATGCGCTGATACGCAGTTCCTTTAAAACAGAGATTCCGGGTACTACAAAAATCATCATTGCACAGCGTATTTCTTCTGTTGAAGACGCCGATTTGATTCTCGTGATGGACGGCGGCACGATTAACGGTATGGGCACGCATGAAGAGCTTCTTGCAAACAATGAAATTTATCAGGAAGTTTATTATTCACAGAATAAAGCAGGAGGTGATGACAATGAGTAATAAAAACAAGAAACCGGCTGCTAAAATCAGTATGAAATCCATCGGAAGGCTGCTCAAATTTTTATTTAAGGATTATCCAGCAGCACTCTGCATGATCGGCGTTTGCATTGTTGTTACAGCTGTTATCGGTATTATGCCCTCCGTCTACATTAAAACGATTACATCCTATATCGTAGAAGGGCTTTCTAGTGGATGGAGCAGCATCGCAGGTGATATTGCTGCTACAATTTTTCTGATGATTGCACTTTATATCGTCGCCTTGATCAGTTCTACCCTGCAGTCTCAAATTACAGCACGCGTAACACAGGGATTTTTGCACAAAATGCGTACCCGCATGTTTTCTGGTATGCAGAAACTTCCTATCCGCTACTTCGACGCGCATACTGACGGTGATATCATGAGTCATTATACCAATGATATTGATACGCTTCGTCAGCTGATTTCACAAAGTTTGCCGAATTTGTTTTCGGCAGGTATTGTTATCACAGGAATTCTTTTGATTATGCTCTATTACAGCATTCCTCTGATGCTTGTTGTCTTTGTCGGTATTTTTTTCATGGTTTTAGTAACCAAAAAAATCGGCGGCAATTCTGCAAAGTATTTTATTCGTCAGCAGCAGTCCCTCGGTGTTGTTGAAGGCTATATTGAAGAAATGATCCACGGACAAAAGGTCGTAAAAGTATTCTGCCATGAAGAAAAAACACAGGAAGCTTTTGATGCGCTGAATGAAACGCTCTGCAATGACGCAACGACTGCCAACAAGTACGGAAACATCTTTATGCCAATCATCGGCAATATCGGCAATTTTTTATATGTCATGGTTGCCTTTATCGGCGGACTTCTTGTTACCTCCGGCGGTACCGTTCCGAATCTTTCTTTTGAGAATCTCTTTACCTCCGGAACTATGTTCGGCGCTCTTTCACTGCCTGTTATTGCTTCTTATCTCGGTATGGTAAAACAGTTTACCGGAAATATCAGCCAGATTTCTCAGCAGATCAATTCTGTTGCAATGGCCCTAGCCGGTGCAGAGCGTATCTTTACACTGATTGACCAAAAACCAGAGGAAGATAACGGAGATGTAACCCTTGTCAATAGTCGGGAAGAAAACGGAAAGCTTCTTGAATGCAATGAGCGTACTGGTATGTGGGCCTGGAAATATCCAGCATCTAACGGTTATACAGAGCCGGAATTTGTCCGCGTACGCGGCGATGTCCGTTTCTTTGATGTCGATTTTGGTTACGAAGAAGGAAAAACTGTACTGCACGATGTTTCGCTTTATGCAGAACCAGGCCAGAAAATCGCCTTCGTCGGTGCAACCGGTGCAGGCAAAACGACAATTACCAATCTGATTAACCGTTTTTATGATATCGCTGACGGAAAAATCCGCTATGATGGTATCAATATCAATCGAATCAAAAAATCTGACTTAAGACGAAGTCTCGGTATCGTTCTTCAGGATGTCAATCTTTTTACTGGTACGGTAATGGAAAATATCCGCTACGGAAAGCTTGATGCGACAGATGAAGAATGTATCGCGGCGGCAAAATTGGCAAACGCACACAGTTTTATCACGCGGCTGCCAGACGGTTACAATACAATGCTAGACGGCAGCGGTGCAAATCTTTCACAGGGGCAACGCCAGCTTCTTTCGATTGCAAGAGCGGCTGTCGCCGATCCGCCGGTAATGATCCTTGACGAGGCGACCTCCTCTATCGATACCCGTACAGAACTGCTCGTACAGCGTGGTATGGATGCGCTCATGAAAGACCGCACCGTCTTTGTCATCGCACACCGTCTTTCTACCGTCCGCAACAGCGATGCAATCATGGTTCTTGATCACGGACACATCATCGAACGCGGTACACATGATGATTTAATAAAGCAGAAAGGCACCTACTATCAGCTCTATACCGGCGCTTTTGAACTAGAATAATTTCAGACTAAAATTAGATAAAAATAAAGTGAATTAAAAAATGCAGCTTTCAAAGCTGCATTTTTTCGCTGTCATAAACTGCCGCTGTTTATCTCGGCCAATTTATTTTTTAAAGTTCCTGCATATCTTTAGTTTTGTCCAAGCTGCTCGCAGTACCGCATAAAAATCATCGCTGCCTGCGCACGCGTTGCATTTCCCTGCGGTATAAGCATGCTGTCTCCCATTCCAGAAATCAGATTATTTCCGATTGCCCACTGCATTGCTGTTTCCGCGTAGCTGCTCACCTTCTCCTCATCGGAAAAAGCTGAAAGAACGCCGCTGCCGGAAAGATTATAGTCTTTATAAACCGAATAGCGGTAAAGAATTGCCGCAAGCTGCTCACGCGTGATAGGATCCTTCGGCCCAAACAAATTCTCTCCGTAGCCGTTTACAATATTATTTACCGACGCCCATGCAACTGCTTTTGCATAATACTGTCCGTCTTCTATGTCAGAAAAAACTGCTTTTCCTGCTTCCGGTTCTTTTTCCAAGCGATACAAAATAGTAACAATCATGCCTCGGTCCATATTAAGCTCAGGGCCAAATTCCGTTTTAGAGATTCCCGACATCATATCATTTTCATAAGTATATTGTATCGCATCAAAGAACCAGTCTTCTGCCGACACATCCAGAAACGGCAATGTTTCGTCTGTTTTCTTTTCCTCTGTAAAGACTGCTGAAACTGTTACCTTTGACGATGGCATCGCAAAAATATATTGATTGTTTCCGCTGGATTTTATAAGGACTGTCTTGCCAAAGGCATCTGTAACTGTAAGGGTCGTCAGCTCATAGCCATTATCAGGCAAGGCAGTGATCGTTACAGATGTTCCTTCGCTTGCATTTGAGACGCTTACTGTTATCTTTCCGTTCTTTGCAGTTTCTGCATTTACTGCATATTTCTGCACAAAAGAGCCTCCCGCCGAGCTTCCGCCTGACTTTTTGCTCCATTGAGCCGTCAGCTCTGTATTTCCGGTAACTGTATAAGAAGCATCCGCTTTCTGGCCGCTTCCATCATACCAGCCTTTAAAATTATAGCCGTTTCTTACAGGCTCTGGCAGCATTACCGTTTTTCCGCTCTTCACTTTTATTGTTTCAAAAGTACAAACACCGCCGTTTGCTTTTAAAGTAACTTTAAAATAATCGTCGTTTTCATCTGCAATATCAAAGTTTCCCTCTTTTCCGATACCGATTTGTCCGTCTCCACTGATTGGTGTTTCAACATTTTCATCTGCATTCAGAATGCCGTTTACAAGAAGTCCTCCTCTGTTTGTAATTCCCGCACCACTAACCGTTGCCGTTGTGCCATTAGGAATTGTAAGCGTTGTATTTTCCGGAATTATAATACCGTCCAATAATGCTGTATCCCCGTCAATCGTAACATTCTGACCCTCTTTAAGATGTCCTCCTTCATATATTTGTCCTGCTGATGGTGTATCAACAGAAACAACCGCGTTGTAATTTCCGTCCAACGGCATTTTTATCGTTTCAATGGTGCCGTCCTGATACTGAAACGAAGTGCTTTGCCCTTCGTAATATTCTACCCATACTTCGCCGACTGCACCTTTTTCCATTTTCAGTCCGGTATTCTGCGGATCAGACGAACTGTTTGCATTAACAAAGACATCTGCACCATGCGCCGAATGATTTCCTGTAATTTGTCCGTCCGTCATCACCATTTTGGCCGTGCTTGCAATCCAGACGCCGCCTGCATAATATGACGCTTTATTGCCTGTAATCGTACCGCCGTTCATCGTAAATCCACCACTGCTGTTGCCGTAATAGATACCGCCGCCGTATCCGCCTGTCGCTTCATTGTCTTGAATGATACCGCCATTCATTGTCAAGGAAGTTCCGCTCTTATAGTAAATACCGCCGCCATACTTTGCTATACCGTTTTTAATCACAGTTCCTTCTTCTATTACAAGTCCGGAAGCTTCCACTGAAACACAGCCTGCTGTTTTCATGCCGTCAATCACGATATCTTCCAGCCTAACCTTTGCCCCGCCTGTGATTTCTAAAAGTCTTTCTATTGATGATATTTCCTGAGGCCGAATTTCGTTTCCTTTTATCGTGATTTCTTTTCCTTCAATTTTTAAAGTACTTTCAATCTCTACATCTTTCAAAATCCTGATTTCAGAGCCCGTTTCTGCTTTTTCTACTGCGCTTTCTATCGTGCGATATACTGTTTTAACAGTGTTTTCTGAAGAAACAACAACTGCTTCTCCCAGTTTCGCAGGATCTGTCGTGTAATAAGTATAACCCTTTAAGTCCCCGTCATCTTCACTGCCGCCAAGAAATGTTTCGTAAAGTCCCGTTTCTTCAAAAAACACCGGCGGTTCTTCTAATTCCGACCAAATTTGCACTTCTTCTGCCAATGTCCCGCTATTTAAATGAAATTTCGCACCTTCTTTATCGACATTGACAGCACCCCATTTGTTTCCGTCTGTTTTCAAGCCCTTTGCCGTAACTTCTGAACCGTTGACTACCAGTCCCGCATTGCCACAATCCTTAATAGTTACATTTTCTAAAACAACTTTCTTCGATTGATAGACATGTATCCCTGACTTCGTCTTTTCATTTCCTACAATCACAACATTCTTAATCGTTGCTCCGTTTTCTGCATTTTCAACGGACAAAATATGGTTTTTATTTTCACCTACCCAGTCTTCATTGACCATAATAAAATGATTTTGTCCGTCCAGTGTTACACCCTCTGGGACTGTCAGCACCGCCTGATTTTTTCCAAGAGAAGAATCATTTACTTCTATATCGTTTGTTAAAACTACTATCTTTTCCTCTTCACTTTCTGCTTCGGCTGCTTCATTAAGCGCCGTTTGCAGCTCCTCCTGCGTCATGATTCCGCTTTCACTTTCGGAATCCGCAAATACCGCTGGAGCAGCTATCAGAATCATGCACAGTATCAGCAATACTGATAAAACTCTCTTTTTCATCCTTTGTATCCTCCTTATTTTTGCCGATTTACTGGTCTTTTGCATTCTGATATGTTGCTTCACCCCCCCCAGTATGCAAAAGTGTACCTTTTTAAAAGGTACACTTTTTCCCCGATATGTAGAAATAAGATTGAATTTTAAGTGGTTTTATGCTATGATAAATTGGTATAAAGCAAATCTTTAAAATTTGTAAAAGTACACTTTTATAAATTTTTTCCATAAATCGGCAGAACATTTTCTTCCTGTTTTACCGCTTTTGCATAGAATGTTCCAACTGGCATTCCGCAGGCTTCAGCCGCCTGACTGAGTGTCAGTTTTTTATTTCTCCATTTTTTGTGTATTTCATAAAAATTATCCGGCAGCGGCCGTGCAGGCCGTCCAAATTTGACACCGCGCCGTTTGGCCGCTTCGATTCCTTCTGCTTGTCTCTGCCGGATATTGTTTCTTTCTTTTTCTGCAACAAAGGACAGCACCTGCAGTACAATATCACTTAAAAAAGTACCCATCAGGTCTTTTCCCCGTCTCGTATCCAAAAGAGGCATATCCAGCACGATGATATCAACGCCTTTTTCTTTTGTAAGAACACGCCACTGTTCTAAAATTTCCTCATAGTTGCGCCCCAGCCGATCAATGCTTTTTACATAAAGCATATCCTCTCTTTTCAGCCGCCGGATTAAACAGCGGTATTGCGGTCTTTCAAAATCCTTTCCTGATTGTTTATCCAAAAAGATATTTTTTTTTGGAATTGCCAGCTGCATCAGTTCTATCAGCTGTCGGTCCTCATTCTGCTCGCGCGTACTGACCCGGGCATATCCGTAAATATTGCCTGCCATAAGAGCAGCCCTCCTTTTTTATTTTTGTACACAGTAAGTATGCACCCATAATAAGTTTTCTATAAAAACAGTCTAATATTATTACAGTCGTTTTTCTTCTCCAAAAAAATTATCATTAAAAAAAGGGAACAAATTCCGTTCCCTTTTTTACATAATTTTCCTTTTTATGTCATGCTTTCCTATTACACAACTGCTTCAAACACGCCTAAAACACCGCTCATTCCAAGCGTCATAATAATTCCTGCTAAAATAATACCGACAAGAATTGCCGGCACTGCAAGCGCAAGCCGCAGATTTAAAAGAACTGCAATTAATGCACCGGACCAAGCACCGGTACCCGGTATCGGAATACCCACAAAAAGAGCAAGTCCAATCGGTCCGTATTTTTTTATGCTTTTCGATTTTTCCGCCAGCTTTCGTTTATAACGCGTAATAAAGCCACCAAAAAATTTTGTGCCTCCAAACCACTCTAAAAGCTTACGGCCGAAAAGAATCACAAATGGAACCGGCAGAAGATTGCCAATAAAACAAATACTTAACACCTCCGCCCAAGGAAGTCCCAGCGCAAGTCCTACTATAACGCCGCCCCGCAGCTCAATCAGCGGTACCATAGATATTACAAAGATGAGAAGCTCAGGACTCAGTCCCAATCCCTCTAAGAACTCTACCATCTCTACTCCTTTTCCCAAAATCCTTTCTGCTTTATTGTCCTGCCGTCTGTCCCCGTTTTAATTCAGCATCGTATAAAGGCCAATAAAGGTAAATACATTGACAATCACTGCAACCGGAATAAAAAAAACAAATTTTTTCTTTCTCGTCTTATGACGAAAAACCAGCATTCCCAGCAGGCTTCCCGCAGCCCCGAGAAAAAAAGCACTGCCCAGAAGTGTAGATTCTTTGATTCGCCTTTTCTGCCGTTTAGCGAAAAATTTATCAAGTCCCATCAATAAAAATGTAATTGCATTCCACCCTATAAGAATTAGCAGAATCGGATTCATTTCTTTTAAGCTTATCATTTCTTTTCCTGATTTTCTTTTAGCGGTTGTTTCTGTTAAATTTCAAAATTACAGGTCTTGCAGAAAGTTCCGCCTTTCCCTTTAAATTTCTATGTTATCTAGTTCATTCTATATTTTGTAAAACCGAAGTTTTTCGCCAAGATCGCATGTTTTGCTTATCATTTTCATTTATAATAAGACCTATGTTTCATGTGAAACATAGCCTTAAACACATTGAAATCAATGGATTATTTAAGAGTTTTTAAAAGCTCCAGAAGCCGCTCAAGCTCATCTCTGCTGTAATACTCTATTTCTATTTTTCCGCGTTTTCCCCTTTCTATCAAATTCACTTTTGTTCCGAAGATTTCCTTCAGATCTTCTTCGGCGCTGGCCACTTCAATATTCTTCTTTTTTATCCGCAAATCAGAACGCGATGTTTTCTTGCTCTCACCGGAAAGTTTTTCAATTTCCCGGACAGAAAGACCCTCTTGCGCGGTCCTCTCAGCAAGAGCAAGCTGTTTTTTTTCATCTTTTACTGCTACCAATGCGCGCGCATGTCCCGGCGACAGCATCCCTTCAGTAATCATATCCTGTATTTTTTCCGGCAGCTTCAGCAGTCTCAGCGCATTAGCAATATACGGACGACTTTTTGATAAACTTTTTGATACCTGCTCCTGCGTTAGACCATAAGTATCAATCATTTTTTCAATCGCCTGTGCTTCTTCAATCGGATTTAAATCTTCACGCTGCATATTTTCAATAATAGCAAGCAGCATATTTTGTTCATCTGTCAGTTCTCTTACGAGGCATGGAACAGTTTTCAGTTCTGCCTTTCTTGCCGCACGGTATCTTCTTTCTCCCGCAACAATTTCATAACCCTTTGCTTTTTTTCTGACAACAATCGGCTGAATGATACCATGCTCTAAAATAGAATTTGCAAGCTCTGCAATCTTATCCTCATCAAAATTTTTGCGCGGCTGATTTTCATTTGGCTTTATTTCATGAATGTCAATAAAAACAACGCTGTTTTCTGCTGCTTTTCTGTTTTCCTGCTTCTTTATTTCCGATGCTTCGCTTTCTATGCCGCTTTCCGCAGAGGTTTCTATTTCAACCTCTCCGAACAGAGCTTCCAGCCCTCTTCCAAGTCCTCTGTTTTTTGGTGCTGCCATCAATCTTCCTCCTCAAGCTCAAGAAATTCTTCTGCAAATTCTCTATATGCTTCCGCACCTCTTGATGCCGGGTCGTATTCTGTAATTGGCATTCCGTAGCTCGGCGCTTCCGCCAGCCTTACATTCCTCGGAATTACTGTTGAATATACTTTGTTTTTGAAATATTTCTTTACCTCTTCCACTACCTGAATCGAAAGATTCGTTCTGCCGTCAAACATACTGAGAATAACACCCTGAATCTCCAGCTTTGGATTAAAACCTTTTTTTACAAGGTCAATCGTACTCATCAGCTGACTGACACCTTCCAGTGCATAAAATTCACACTGAATTGGAATAAGAACACTGTCAACTGCCGTCAGAGAATTTATTGTAAGCAGTCCCAGAGACGGAGGACAATCAATAAAGATATAATCATACTTTGGTTTTACCTGGTCAAGCGCTTTCTTTAACCGCCGTTCCCTTCCCTCCACCTGTACCATCTCAAGCTCTGCACCGGCTAAGTTCACGCTGGCAGGAATGATATCGAGATTTTTTACATTTGTTTTCATGATAACGCTTTCAGGCCTTACGGAAGAATCCACAAGGAGTTCATAACTGGTATTTTCAAGCCCTTTTTTTGTAATTCCCATACCTGTCGTCGTATTTCCCTGCGGATCAATGTCCACAATCAAAACGCGCTTGCCTTTCAGTGAAAGACAGGCCGCCAGATTGATATTTGTCGTAGTTTTTCCTACGCCGCCCTTTTGATTAAATATTGCAATGGCTTTTCCCAAAACTTAGTCCTCCCCCGAGTATATATAGATCTCTATTGTCAGCTTTTCATTACTATAATATTATACAATAGCTATTATTTTTTTTTCACTTTATTTTATAAAAAGAAAATGTTTCACGTGAAAAATTTTCGCTGTGAAACATTATTCTTAGGAATGATAATTTTTATTTCTACAAAGCCGTCCTTTTCCTCTTGGAAATATTTGGCATTTTTCTCTACTGTACAAATCTCCCCGAAAGCTTTGCGAATAGAGTTAACATAAATTTTATAATTGATATAGCAGATTTTATTACTGCGCCGCTTTTCTTCCTCACTCTTCTCCAAAAAATCTTCAATCAACTTTTCTGTCTGGCGCACATTAAGTTCGCTGTCCACCACCCGTTTCAGAATGTTCCGCCGAGCTTCTTCGTCAGTTACTTTTAAAAGTGCTCTTGCATGTCGCTCTGTAAGTTTATTCTCCGCAAGCACTTCCTGAATATCCGGTGGCAAAGTCAAAAGCCTTACTTTATTGGAAATCGTAGATTGTTTTTTTCCGACTTGCTTGGCAATTTCCTGCTGTGTCAGTCCATGCTCGTCCATCAGATTTTTATAAGCATAGGCTTCTTCTATGTAGCTCAGATTTTCTCGCTGCACATTTTCCACTAATGCAATAATTGCAGTATTTTTTTCATCCTCTTCCCGAATTACTGCGGGTATTTTTGTAAGTCCCGCAAGTGCAGCGGCCTTTGTACGGCGTTCTCCTGCAATCAGCATATATTTTCCCAGCTTGTCCCTTTTTACAATAATCGGCTGAATGACTCCGAATTCCTGTATCGATGCGGCAAGTTCCGAAAGTTCTTCCTCTTGAAAAATTTTACGCGGCTGTGACGGGTTCGCGCAGATCATGCTGAGAGGTATTTCCGTTACCTTTCTTCTGTACATATTTTATCCCCCTTCCTGACATTATTGTATCACTGCGGGAAATGCAAGGAAATAATTTCTTCTCAACAAAAAACCCCTGTATTCGCTATTTCAGGGGTTCTTTCGACGGAATTCCTGCTTTTCTCGGATATTTTGCAGGAGTTTGTTTTTCTTTTCTTATATAAATAATTTTGTGATGAAGACCAAGATCCGAAAGCGCCGTTTCCCGCACGCTTTCTACGCGTCCGCCCAACACTTGAATCGCCGTTCTCGCTTTCGTCAGCTCTTCTTCATAATCCGGTCCTTTATAGGCCAGAAAATAACCTCCCAGCCTGATAAACGGAAGGCAATATTCAGAAAGCGTTGCCATATTTGCCACTGCACGCGATACGCAGAGATCGTATTTTTCTCTATGCTGCTTGCTTTGCGCCAGCTCCTCTGCCCTGCTGTGAACAGTCGTTACATTGCGGATTTTCGTTTTTGCGCAAATATCGTCTATTACCTTTAAACGCTTATTCAGAGAATCCATGAGAACAAATTGTTTTTGCGGAAATAAAATCGCCAGCGGAACACCGGGAAATCCGGCACCGGTTCCAACATCAATAATATTTTCTGCTTCTTTTACTTCTTGAGCATCCGCAGCCAGCACAGAATCAATGAAATGTTTTATAATAAAATCTTCCCGCTCAGTGATCGCTGTTAAATTGATTTTCTCATTCCATATAAGCGTCTCTTCCATATACTGCCGAAACTGGCTGATCATCGTTTCGGTATAGGAAATGTTCAGCTTTTCAAGCGCGCTTATCAGTTTCTGCATTTCAGACTCCTTTCCTAAAATCTATTGTTTTTTCAGACGGCGCTGTTTTTCAAAATAAACAAGCAGCACATTGATGTCGGCCGGCGATACGCCGGAAATCCTAGACGCCTGTCCAAGAGAAACCGGCCGAATCTGATTCAGCTTTTGTCTTGCTTCAATCCGGAGACCGTCAATCTCTTCGTAATCGAGATCTTCTGGAAGTTTTCTTCCCTCTAATTTCTGAAAACGCTCGATCTGCGCCATCTGTTTTCCGATATATCCCTCATATTTTATCTGCACTTCAAGCTGAGTCTGCTCATGCGAAGAAAGCTGCGGCATCTTATCGTCTATTTGCGATAAACTTTGATAGTTTATTTGAGGGCGTTTCAGAAGTTCCGCTAAGGTAATTCTATTTTGCAGAGGAGAGGTCCCCATCTCTTCAAGAAAAACATTGGCCTGCGACGGAGTTACATAAGTTGTTTCCAAGCGCTTCTTTTCTTCTTCAACATGTTTCTTCTTTTCCAAAAAACGGTCATACCGTTCCTGCGATGCAAGACCAATCCGGTACCCCTTTTCCGTCAGGCGTAGATCTGCATTATCCTGACGAAGCACAAGTCGATATTCGGCCCGTGAGGTCATAATCCGATAGGGTTCGTTCGTCCCTTTCGTAACAAGATCATCGATCAATACGCCAATATACGCCTCGCTTCTGTCAAGCACAAAAGGTTCTTTTCCCTGTACTCTGAGCGCCGCATTGATTCCCGCCATAAGACCTTGTGCTGCTGCCTCCTCATACCCGGAACTGCCGTTAAACTGACCGGCACAGAAAAGATTTTTAATATCTCTATATTCTAAATTTGTCCTAAGCTTAAGCGGGTCAATACAGTCGTATTCAATCGCATAAGCCGGCCGTACAATTTCAATATTTTCAAGGCCTGAAATCGTCCGGTAAAATTCCCTTTGTACATCCTCCGGCAGACTGCTGCTCATACCCTGAATATATATTTCGTCCGTTTCAAGTCCTTCTGGTTCGATGAAAAGCTGATGTCTTTGTTTATCAGAAAACCGATTGATCTTATCTTCGATTGACGGGCAGTATCGTGGTCCGATTCCCTCAATTTTTCCGCTGAACAGTGCAGAACGATGAAAATTACTGCGGATAACTTCATGCGTTTTGTCATTTGTATAAGTCAGCCAGCAGGAAATCTGCTCTTTTTCCAGTTCGTCGTTTAGAAAAGAAAACGGTACAACAACAGGATCACCTTTTTGCTCTATCATTTTTGAATAGTCAAGGCTCTTGGAAAGAGCCCTTGCCGGCGTACCGGTTTTAAACCGCCGCAGCTCCATGCCATGTTTTCTTAAATTATCGGAAAGCGTTCTTGCCGGTGCAAGTCCGTTCGGTCCGCTTTCATAAGCAGCATCGCCAATAAAAATCTTACCTGAAAGAAATGTTCCTGTTGCAATAATAACGGCCTTTGCTCTATAAACGGCTCCCGTCTTTAGAACCACTCCTGCCGCCTTCTTTTCCTCCACAATTAAATCTATCACTTCACCCTGCTTGAGATGAAGTAATTCTTCCGCTTCAATGGTTTTCTTCATTTCGCGGTGATAAAGCTCTTTGTCTGCCTGTGCGCGGAGCGAGTGAACTGCCGGTCCTTTTGCCATATTAAGCATTCTGCTCTGAATAAAAGTTTTATCAATATTTTTTCCCATTTCACCGCCAAGCGCATCAATCTCCCGCACAAGATGCCCTTTTCCTGTTCCGCCGATAGACGGATTGCAGGCCATCATCGCCACCGCTTCCAGCGTAATAGAAAACATCAGTGTCTTGCACCCCATCCGCGCCGCTGCCAGCGCTGCTTCACAGCCGGCATGACCGGCACCGATTACAATAATATCATACTCATCCATTACAAAATAGCTCATATCCGTCTTATCCTTTTCTTTTTATCTCTCTGCCGCTTTCAGCCAGCGGGTATTTTTTAAGCCTAAATTATTTTCCCAGGCAAAATCTTGCAAATACTTCGTTAATGATATCGTCCGTCACCGACTCTCCAATTATCTCTCCCAGTACTGTATAAGACTCTTTAACATCTATTTCAATAATATCAAGCGGTTCTTCTGCTTTTACTGCCGCTTCTGCATCAGCAAGATATTTCTGCGCACGCCGAAGAAGATCTTCATGACGCGCATTTGTAACAAGCAAACTCTCACCCGGTTTTACGCCGCCGGCATAAACGAGCGCTTCCACCGCATTTTCAACAGCCTCAATTCCTTCTCCGTATGCAACTGAAGTTTCGATAATCTCTGCCTTCGGCAAAAGTGTTTGCATCTGTGACTTAGAAATGATTGTCCCTTTGTCTCTCTTATTTAAAACAGCAAGCAGTCTATGTTCTTTCAGAGCACTGATGATTTCCTCATCTTCAGGCGTAAGGCTGCTGCTTCCGTCAATCATCAGAATAATAAGATCTGCACGGTTTGCCGTCTCCTTGCTTCGTTCAATTCCGATTTTTTCAATTGTATCCTCCGTTTCCCGGATGCCTGCAGTATCAGTTAATACAACCGGAATATCCCGAATACTTACTTGTTCTTCAATTGTATCCCTTGTGGTTCCAGGAATCTCCGTTACAATCGCGCGGTTTTCCTTCAGCAGCGCATTCATCAAAGATGATTTTCCTACATTCGGCTTCCCAATAATCGCAACTTTCAGCCCTTCTTTTATCATCCTGCCAGTACCGGCGCTTTTCAACAGAATTGCAATTTCATCGTCTATTTGCGATAAACTTTGCAAAAGCTCACTGTATACTATTTCCTCAATATCCTCATCCGGATAATCGATATTTACTGTAATATTAACAAGGGCATCCATGAGATTATTTCTAATTTCGCGGATTTTTTCTGAAAGTCCGCCCTGAAGCTGTGACATTGCTGCATCAAATCCAGTATCTGTTTTTGCCTTGATTAAGTCAATCACAGCCTCTGCCTGTGATAAATCCAGCCGGCCATTGAGAAATGCACGCTTAGTAAACTCACCGGCTTCTGCCGGACGCGCCCCGTTTTGAAATATCAATTTCAGCGTTTTACGCAGTGCAACAACACTGCCGTGGCAATAGATCTCTGCAACATTTTCCCGCGTATAAGTATAAGGCGCTGCCATTGCTACAGCAAGTACTTCGTCAATCACCTGTCCTGTATGGTTGTCTATGATATATCCATAAGACAGCCTGCGGTTTTCAAGCGGCAGTCCGCCTGTTTCCGAAATTGCCTGCGGCAAAAACATTTCCTTTTTTCTCTTTTCATAAGCGCCGATAGAAATATCAGCTTCCTCCGTCAGCTTTTCTTCTGAAGCAACAGGAATATTTCCACTGATATGCTTTCGCACCGGATAAAAAACCTTTTCCAGCACTGCTAATGCGTCGTCACCACTGATTCTGATTATGCCGATTCCACCCTCCGCAACCGGAGATGCGATTGCAGCAATCGTATCTTCTTTCAAAGCAATTCTCCTTACCTTTTTTGATATATACATTTCCCCACTGAAAAAGGCTGCTTCTATTATGAAACAACCTTTTCATCAATCCTTATTTGAGTTCAATAATAACCCTTCTGTACGGCTCCTCGCCTTCGCTTCTTGTCGTAACATTCGGATTTGCCTGTAAGGTTGCATGAATCACCTTTCTTTCATAAGGATTCATCGGTTCGAGTCTTACACTCTTCTTTGTCCTTATCACCTTATCAGCCAGCCGTTCAGCCAGTTGTTCCAGCGTCCGTTCTCTCTTAGACCTGTAATTTTCTGCATCCACTACGACTCTGATATATTTTTTATTTTCTCCCTTGTTGACAACAAGACTTGTAAGATACTGCACCGCATCAAGCGTCTGGCCTCTTTTTCCGATAATCGTGCCAGAATCTTTGCCGTCAATATCAATATAAATACATTCCTCGTTCATCATGGCCGTAATGTTAAGCGAAAGCCCCATTTTTTCTGTTACTTCCTTTAGAAAATCAATGGCAGCATGTTCTGCTACCGGAACAAGATTCTCCGGTCTTTCTTTCGATACTATTTCAACTTTTTTTTCTTTTTCTCTGTGAGCAGGTTTTCTGCTGCTCTTTTCTGAAGATTCCTTTTTTTCCTTTTTCTTTTCTTCTTTTTCTACTTGCACTGTATCTGTGCCGCTTAAACTCTGCTTCTTTCCAATTTCTTTTCCAGTTTCAAAAGCCGTTTTTTTCTCTGTTTTCGGTTCAGGCTTTTTCTTTTCTACTCTTACCTTTGCAAGCTTTGACCCAATTCCAAAAAAACCTTTTGTTGGCTGTTCCAAAACAGTTACTTCCACTTCATCTCTTTCAAGCTTAAGATCAGCTAAGGCAAGTTTCACGGCTTCTTCTATATCCGTTCCCCACTTTTCCGAAAAATCCATTTATCTTTCCTCCAAACGAATCGCTTTTTATCAGCTATTCTTTTTTACTTTCTCTTTTATTTTACCTTCCTTGATATCTCTTCTTACCTTGTTCAAACGGAAATTAAAGAGTATCTGAACGAGCGTATTGACAAACCAATAAATTGCAAGTCCGGCCGGAAATGATCTTCCCATATAAACAATCATTACTGGAAATATGTATTTCATAATCTTCATAGACGGTGCATTTCCGGCTTCCGTTCCGGCCGACTGTGCCTGTGTCTGAGAAAATGATATAAAAGTGGAAATTCCTGCTGCAAGCGGCAGAATCCAAAGATCCGGCTGTGACAAATCCTGAATCCATAAAAATGAATCATGAACAGCAAGGAGAATTTCCGTACTGTCGCCCATATAAAGAATCGGATTTCTAAGCAATGCAAATAATGCAAAAATAATCGGCATCTGAATAAGCATCGGCAGACAGCCGCTCATCGGATTATAATTTTCCTTTTCGTAAAGCTCCATCAGCTTTGCATTCAGCGTTTCCTTATCATCCTTGTACTTATTCTGAAGTGCCATTACTTTTGGCTGAACATCAGCCATTCTTGCGGTGGATTTGATCTGCCTTGCATAGAGCGGATAAAGACAACATTTTACAATAATCGTAAATATAATAATTGAAATGCCGTAGCTCCCTACAAAACCATAAATCAAATTTAAAAGCATCCCTAAAGGTTTTGCTATAATTCCCATAATAATTATTCTCCTTCGATTATTTTAAAGGATCGTATCCGCCGGGATTCCACGGATGACACTTTAAAATCCTCTTTATTCCAAGATAAGTACCCTTAAGCACACCGTATTTTTCAAGTGCCTGTATAAAATACGAAGAGCATGTCGGGTAAAATCGACAGGTAGCCGGAAAAAAAGGGGAAATAAATTTTTGATATCCTCTAATGAGCAAAATCATCAATTTCTTCATTTTGCAGCCTCTTTTTCCTTTTCGCTGTTTTTCATAAGACCCGTCTTTTTTATTGCGGCTTCAATTGATTTTTTCACATCCGCACATTTCGAATTCACGATTGTATTTCTGGCAATGAAAATATAATCATAGCCCTGCGGAAAACTATCTGCAAGCGCTCTTAAGCTTTCTTTCATAAGTCTTCTTGCTCTGTTTCTCTGAACAGCTTTTCCCACTTTTTTAGAAGCTAAAAAAGCCCTTCTGCTATATCCAAGATTATTTTTCTTGTAAAAAAGCACTATATAGCGCTCTCCAACAGATTTTCCTCTGCTGTAAATGGCAGAAAAATCTTCTTTTCTGCGCAGAACATCTTTCTTAAGCATTTAGATTTCCCTTGTTAAACAACAAAAAGACCACATATGCGGCCCTTATGCTGATAACTTCTTTCTTCCTCTTGCTCTTCTTCTCTTAAGCACATTTCTACCGTTTTTTGTGCTCATTCTCTTTCTGAAGCCGTGTTCTTTGCTTCTCTGTCTTTTCTTCGGCTGATAAGTCATTTTCATAGGAACTACACCTCCCTTTTATTATTTAATTTTATTTCTGCATTTACTATCATTTTGTATGATCTGAATTTCAATCCATACACATATGCTTCATTATTATACATATTTTCTTTAAAAAAGTCAACGAAAATGAGTCTATTTTTATTCCCATAAATAACCATATTGCTTTAAAAATCAATATCTTGTTGCATATGTGAAAACTTTGCACAATTTTGTCCACAAGTAGTGGATAAGTTCGATAATATTTATTTTTTACGCTTTCTATTTTTTCCTTGCTTGTGGATAACTTTTTTTGTTATGATATAAGTACAAAAAAAGGACAAACTGAAAATCAGAATTCAGAGGAAAAAATATGACGGAAATAACAGATTTAAAAGAAAAATGGCATCAGGTATTACAGCTTCTTGAGCCAGAACTGACAGAAATTAGCTTCAGTACATGGTTTCAGCCTATCAGAGTAAAAAGCATAGATAAAGACGCAGGCCTGATTTATCTAACAATAGATAATCATATGGCTGTTGATTTAATCCGAGACAGATACAGGAGTATCCTTGAAAATACAATCAAGCATGTTTATGGCAGCAGATTTTCTTTTATCATTGAATTTCAGGAAGATCAGGAAGAACCTGTCGTCAATAATGTCGGTGATAAAGAGCCTGAATTTAAAGACGAATATTATCTAAATCCAAGATATAATTTTAAAAATTTTGTAGTAGGAAACAACAATAAATTTGCTCACGCAGCAGCTGTTGCTGTTGCCGAAGCGCCGTCAGAAGCATATAATCCTTTCTTTATCTACGGCGGTTCAGGACTTGGAAAGACACATCTGATGCACGCAATCGGACATCATATTTTAAAAACGAGAAAAAATCTCAAGGTTCTCTATGTTTCTTCCGAAATGTTTGTAAATGAAATGGTAAGCGCCCTGAGAAAAAACGAACTCAGAAATGAAAATAATATGGGAGAATTCCGAAAGAAATACAGAGAAATTGATGTGCTCCTTATCGATGATATTCAGTTTTTAGAAAATAAAACTTCAATTCAGGAAGAATTTTTCAATACTTTTAACACGCTTTATTCTCTCAATAAGCAAATTATCATTTCATCAGACCGGCCTCCAAACAAGCTTATCAATATTGACGAACGGCTGCGCTCACGTTTCCAATGGAATCTTGTTGCCGATATCATTCCGCCGGATTATGAAACGAGAATCGCGATTCTTATTAACCGGGCAGAGCTCGATAATATTGAAATCGACGAAGATATGAACGATGTTATCAATTTAATCGCAGAAAAAATTCAGGAAAATGTAAGAGAATTGGAAGGGGCTTTCACCAGAATCATTTCTTTTTCCAAACTGATGAATGAGAAAATAAACATTCCTTTTGCAAGAAAAGTACTGAAGGATATTCTTTCTGCTTCTGATTTTAATGTAACACCTGAGAATATCAAAAAAAAGGTCTGCAAGTATTTTAATATCAAAGTAACCGATATCGAATCAGCAAAAAGAGCAAGACAATTTGCCTTTCCAAGACAGATTGCTATGTACCTTTGCAGAGAAATGACAGAACTTTCTCTTCCAAAGATCGGCGACTGTTTCGGAGGGCGTGATCACAGCACAGTGCTTCATGCCTATGAAAAAATTTCAAAAGATATCGCTGTTAACGATTCTGTCAAAGAAATCATCGAGACACTGGAAAATGATATCAGCGGAAAATAATATCAACAGCACTGTTCATTAAAAATAACAATTTATCAACAGTTTTTTAGGATAACTTTTCCTTTATATAAAAAGGAATCAGCTACTTATCCACAAATCCACAGGACCTATTACTAATACTACTAAGAAAACTATTAATAATACGAAAAACCGCAAAGGAGGTTTAACATGAAATTTACCTGCAATCAACAAATACTTTCCAAAGCATTAAACACCGTATCAAAAGCCGTATCGGCAAGAACTACAATTCCTATTTTAAAGGGAATTTTAATAAAAGCATCTGACGACGGAAAATTGATACTTTCTGCTTCTGATCTTGACCTCAGTATTGAAAAAACAATTAACGTAGATGTTGTTGAAGAAGGGTCTGTTGTTGTTTTATCTAAGCTGTTTGTAGATATTATCAGAAAACTGCCAAATGAAGAACTTGTCATTGAAGCGTCAGGAGATAATCAAGTTACGATAAAAAGTACAAAGTCCGAATTTACCGTAGTGGGGCTCTCCTCCGATGAATTTCCTTCTTTCGGTATGGTAGAAGAAGATGCGGAAGAAATTTTACTGGATCAGGAAACATTTAGAAATATGATTGGAAAAACAGCTTTTTCTGCCAGTATTGATGAATCAAAAGGAATTATTACCGGTGTTTTAACCGAAATTAGCGATAATATGCTTCATATGGTTGCCCTTGATGGCTTTCGTATGGCTGTAACAAGAGAGAAATGTGAAAATAACGGCCAGAAGAAATTTATAATTGCAGCTAAGATTATGAATGAGCTTGCGAAGATTATTTCTGATACAGAAGAAGATAGAATGAAACTGCTTCTTGGAAGTAAAAAAGCAGTTGCTGTTTTTACTGACACAAAGGTAGTTATTCGGCTTTTGGAGGGAGAATTTATTAAATATAAGGATATCATCCCTAAGGAGCATAAAATTAGAGTTATCGTAAACAGGGCAGATCTTCTTGATGCGATTGAAAGAGCTTCTCTGCTTGCAAAGGAAGGAAAAAATAATCTTGTAAGAATCAGGCTGGAAGAAAATCTTCTTATCATCAGTTCCCGGTCAGAAGAGGGCAATGTCAGAGAGGAATGTATTATTTCAAAAGAAGGCGAAAATCTTGAGATAGGCTTTAATTCTAAATATATTTCCGATGTTATTAAAAATATTGAAGATGAGGAAATTGCAATGGAATTTAATACTAATATCAATCCTTGTCTTGTAAAACCGCTTAGCGGCAATTCTTATGAATATTTGATTCTTCCTGTTAGAATTACAGGCAGCAATTAAAAAGGATATTTTATGATTATAAAAGAAATTGAACTCAGAGACTTTCGGAATTACGAAAGTCTCAATTTACAGTTTCATAATAAGGTAAATCTCTTTTTAGGAGAAAATGCACAGGGAAAGACAAATATTCTTGAAGCAATTTATCTTTCATCACTTGGAAGAAGCTTTCGGACTGCACAGGATAATGAAATGATTCGGTTTGGAAAGGATTTTCTGAAGGTTAAAGTAACTGCTGAAAAAGAAGAAGAAAACCTGACGGTAGAATTTGCTGTTACTGAAAAGGGAAAAGGAGCAAAAGTAGATGGTGTAAAAATTAAACGGATATCAGAACTTTTTGATCATATTTACACAGTTATTTTTTCTCCGGAAGATCTCAGGATTGTAAAAGAAGATCCAGAAAAAAGAAGGCGTTTTATCAATACCGAACTTTGTCTTACGGTTCCTTCCTATTACGGCAGTTTATCTGATTATAAAAGAGTGCTTCGTCAGCGTAATGCCTTTTTGAAAGAAGCAAAAATACAGGGAAAGAAAGTTGATACTGAAATTCTTCATGTCTGGGATGAGCAGCTTTCGGTTTCCGGTACTTTTGTAATGATGAAAAGAAAAGCATTTGTTGAAAAGCTGAAAAGAATCAGCGGAGAAATTCACAGAAATATTACGGATGGACAGGAACAGCTTGAAATCGAGTATGAGCCGAGTATAACACTGAAAGAAGAATTGAAAGAACAAAAAGAACAGTTTCAGAAAGATCTTCAGGAAAATCTTCTTTCGGATATAAAAAATGCTACTACTGGACGCGGTCCGCATCGTGATGATATAAAAATTATTGTAAATGGTGTTGATCTTCGCAGATTTGGATCGCAGGGACAGCAGCGGACTGCTGCGCTTTCGCTGAAGCTGGCAGAGATTAGACTCATTCAAGAAGAAACGGGAGAAAATGCGGTGTTGCTTCTTGATGATGTTATGAGTGAACTTGATGCCGCACGGCAGAAATTTCTTGTTCATTCTCTTGGTGATGTGCAGCTTTTTATTACAACTACTGATCTTACGGAAGAAGTGAAAAAAGCGCTTCCGGAAGGATATACTTTTTATGTCAGAAAAGGAACAGTATCTGAGAGTGCTTTAGAAAGAAAAAGAAAGTAATAAAAATAAAATATTTTCTTGATATATATAGAAGATTTTTTAATACAGAAAAGCCCGAAAATTTACCCGTAGAGCAATTTAAAATAAAATAAAAGACTTTTATCATAAAAAGCCTTTTTTATTTGAAAGAAGGGCTTTTTTATGTTATAATATACTATCTATGAATTTTAGCAAATTCTAATTTGATTAAAAATAAAATTTAAAAGAAAAGGGAGAGTTTTTATGGCGCCGGAGGTTAAAAAAGAACAATATAATGCCGAGCAAATACAGGTACTCGAAGGGCTGGAAGCAGTCCGAAAAAGACCGGGTATGTATATCGGAAGTACAGGACCAAGAGGACTTCATCATCTGGTATATGAAATCGTAGATAATTCTATTGACGAAGCTTTGGCGGGATACTGCAAAAATATCAATATCACGATTCAAAAAGATAATTCTATTATGGTAGAAGATGACGGAAGAGGAATGCCTGTGGACAAGCATCCAAAGCTTGAGATTCCTGCTGTAGAGGTAATTCATACTGTGCTTCATGCCGGAGGAAAATTCGGCGGAGGAGGATATAAGGTTTCCGGAGGGCTTCACGGTGTAGGAGCATCTGTAGTAAATGCACTTTCTACGGAAATGATAGTAGAAGTAAAAAGAAACGGCAAAATCTATCAGCAGACCTATCAAAGAGGTAAAACTGTAACACCTCTTCTGGAAATCGGAGAATCGAGAAAGACTGGTTCAAAAACTATTTTCTGGCCGGATCCGGAAATTTTTGAAGAAGTAGAATTTGATTACGGAACACTGGAACATCGTTTAAGAGAAATGGCATTTCTCAATAAAGGCATTAAGATTACGCTGAAAGATGAAAGGGAAGCAAGAAAAAGAAAAGAAGAATTTCATTATGAAGGCGGTATTAAAGAATTTGTTAAGCATCTCAATACAAATAAGGAGCCGATTCATCAGGAAATTATTTATTTTGAACTGGTAAAGCAGGACTTAGAAATCGAAGTTGCAATGCAGTATACTGACAGTTACAGTGAACTTGTTCTTTCTTATGCAAATAATATCAATACGACAGAGGGAGGTACGCATTTAGCCGGCTTCCGTTCTTCATTGACACGCGTATTTAACGATTATGCGAGAAAGAACAAGATTTTAAAGGATAATGATGATGCCCTTACAGGAGATGATATCAGAGAAGGTCTGACAGCAATTGTTTCTGTGAAACTGACAAATCCGCAGTTTGAGGGGCAGACCAAAACAAAACTCGGAAACAGTGAAATGAGGGGATTTGTAGAGACTTCCACAACAGAGAATTTAACAGCATTTCTTGAAGAAAATCCGACGCAGGCTAAAATAATTTTGGAAAAATGTCTTCGGGCGCAAAGAGCAAGAGAGGCAGCCCGAAAAGCAAGAGATCTAACGAGAAGAAAGGGTGCGCTTGAAAGCTTTTCTTTACCAGGAAAACTGGCAGACTGCTCTGAAAAAGATCCGGCGCTATCGGAGATTTTCCTTGTGGAGGGTGATTCTGCCGGAGGCAGTGCAAAGGAAGGAAGAGACAGAAAACGTCAGGCGATTTTACCGCTGAGAGGCAAGATTCTCAATGTAGAAAAGGCAAGACTTGATAAAATTCTCAATTCTGATGAAATTAAAAATATGATTACAGCTTTTGGCTGTGGAATCGGAGCGGATTTTGACCTTGAAAAACTCCGTTATCATAAAATTATCATTATGACTGATGCCGATGTGGACGGAGCGCATATTAGAACACTGCTGCTCACTTTCTTCTATCGGTATATGACACCGCTGATTGAGAACGGTTTTGTCTATGCTGCACAGCCTCCTTTATTTCGTGTAAAGAAGGGAAAAGATACTTATTATACTTATTCCGATAAAGAACAGGAAAAGCTGATGGCGGAACTCGCAGAAAAACCGGGAAAGGCGGAAATCCAAAGATATAAGGGGCTTGGCGAAATGGATGCAGAACAGCTTTGGGATACAACAATGGATTTTTATAATAGAACGCTGATTCAGATTACAATTGAAGACGCAACAGCGGCTGACGAGATTTTTACGACTCTGATGGGTGATAAAGTACCGCCGAGAAAAAGATTCATTGAAGAAAATGCAGTTTATGCGACGCTCGATATTTAAGAAGGGAGGGGCATTATGACAAATTTACTGGAAGATCAAAGGATGATACAGCACGAAATCCATGATGAGATGAAAAATTCTTACATTGATTATGCGATGAGTGTTATTGTAGGCAGAGCCCTTCCTGATGTAAGAGACGGACTGAAGCCGGTGCACAGAAGAATTCTTTATGGAATGAGTGAACTGGGTGTTACGCCGGATAAACCGCATAAAAAATCAGCGCGTATCGTGGGAGAAGTTATGGGTAAATACCATCCGCACGGTGACAGCTCGATTTATGATGCGATGGTAAGATTAGCACAGCCGTTCTCTACAAGATACATGCTGGTGGACGGACACGGAAATTTTGGATCGGTAGACGGTGATGGTGCAGCTGCAATGCGTTATACAGAAGCACGCATGACACCCTTTGCTCTTCAAATGTTGCGTGATATCGATAAAGAAACAGTAGATTTTGTTCCCAATTTTGATGAAGAGGAACAAGAACCAACGGTTCTTCCGTCGAGAATTCCAAATTTGCTTGTGAACGGAAGTAACGGTATTGCGGTAGGAATGGCGACTTCTATTCCACCTCATAATCTTTCGGAAGTTATTGACGGCGCTGTTAAAATGATTGACGACGAAAATTGTACGGTAGAGGATCTGATGAAGATCGTCAAGGGGCCTGATTTTCCAACAGGTGCAACGATTACCGGCAAAAGCGGTATTAAAGAAGCATACCGGACAGGGCAGGGAAAGGTCATTATCCGTGCAGTTGCTGAAATTGAAGAAACAAATAGAGGAAGGCATCAGATTGTCGTCAGTGAAATTCCATATCAGGTCAATAAAGCCAGAATGATTGAAAAAATGGCTGATATGGTCAAGGATAAAAGAATCGAAGGAATTTCAGAAATACGAGATGAGTCGAACCGTCAGGGAACAAGAGTTGTTATTGAGCTGAAAAAAGATGTGAATCCGCAGATTATGCTAAATCGTCTTTATAAGCATACGCAGCTTCAGGAAAGCTTTTCCATGATTATGCTGGCACTTGTAAATGGACAGCCGAAGATTCTCAATCTGTACGATATTTTAAGTGAATATCTCAAACATCAGAAAGATGTTGTAACGAGAAGAACAATTTATGACAAGAAAAAGGCAGAGGCAAGAGCACATATTCTCGAAGGTCTTTTAATTGCGCTTGATAATATTGATGAAATTATCAGGATTATCCGTGCAAGCTACAATGATGCAAAGGAAAAACTGATAGAACGGTTTGGTCTTTCTGAGATTCAGGCGCAGGCGATTCTTGATATGCAGCTCCGCAGATTGCAGGGACTGGAAAAAGAGAAAATTGAAAATGAATATCATGAGCTGCTTGAAAAAATTGCTTACTATACAAAGCTTTTGGCTGACGAGCATCTTTTGATGGGAGTAATCAAAGAAGAACTTTTAGAAATCAAAGAAAAGTACGGTGATGAGCGAAGGACAAAAATTGTAGCGGATGCGACGGAGTTTGACGAAGCTGATCTCATTGAGGAGGAGCAGGTCTGCATCACACTGACGCATCTTGGATATATCAAGCGTGTTTCGGCTGATACTTATAAAACGCAGAAGCGCGGCGGAAAAGGAATCACTGGTCTTACGATGCGGGAAAACGATTTTGTAAAGGACCTTATCATGACTTCGACGCATGATTATCTCGTGTTTTTTACAAACACCGGAAAAGCGCATAGAATTAAGGCGTATGAAATTCCGGAGGCACAGCGGACAGCGAAGGGAACGCCAGCAATCAATTTCCTTAATCTCATGCAGCGCGAACGAATTACGGCCATTATTACGACAAAAGATTTTAATGAAGGAAGCGAAGAAAAATATCTTATTGCTGTAACAAAACAGGGCACGATTAAAAAGACGGCACTTTCTGAATTCAATACTAACCGTAAAACAGGGCTGATTGCTATCAGTCTAAAAGATGGAGACGAACTGGTCGGCGTGCAGGAAACCTCGGGCAATGATAATGTTCTTATCATTACGAAAAACGGTAAATGTATCTGTTTTTCTGAAGATGATGTGCGGCCGATGGGCAGAATGGCAGGAGGCGTCAGGGCAATTAGCCTCGACGCGGACGATCAGGTTGTGGCAATGCAGCTTGTACAGCCGGGTCAGGAATTGCTTGTTGTTACAAAAAACGGATACGGCAAGAGAACAAAGGTGGAAGAGTATAAGCTTCAGGCAAGAGGCGGCAAGGGCCTTCTTACTTACGATAAAGCAAAGTTTAAAAAAACCGGTGAGTTAATCGGCGCAATGGTTGTAAGCGATGATGATGAGGTGCTGATGATCAATTCGGACGGTATTATCATCCGCATTAAAGCAAGCGATGTTTCAAGACTGGGCCGTGCAACGCAGGGTGTCCGCATTATGAGAGTTGGAGAGGATGCCAATATCGTCAGCATTGCAAGGGTAATCAAAGAAGACGACAGCGAGAGTAGTGCCCAAGAGAGCAAAAGCTCAGATGCCGATAGCGGTACGGACGATGAAGCAAAAAAGAGCGATGATCCGCAAATTGCGATTACGCTTGAGTAGAAAGGGTATAAGGAAGTTATCCAATAAATTCTCAAAGTAAGGAGAAGAAAAATGTTAGATGTATTAAATTTCTCAATACCCGGAAAGCCGGAGTATATTCAGATGCTCAGACTTGCAATCGGTTCCATTGCCGGAAAATCCGGATTTGATGTAGAAAAAATAGAGGATATCAAGGTAGCAGTAGCGGAAGCATGCAAGCTCGTTACCTGTCACGGACGCGACGGCCTTTCGGCAAAATATGAACTGACCGTTGAAATTGAAGATGGCAGGATGCAGATTACGGTTTCTGATCTGGGAAGCGGACATACGATTGAAAAGTATTGTCAGCAGTGTACGCATTGTCCGGAGGACGGAGATTTAGCAATCTTTGTAATGGATTCCCTGATGGATGAGACAGAGCTTTTCAGCAACGAAAACGGCAGCAGAAGCATTAAAATGGTGAAAATTAGATGATGAATCGGGAATTATTTGATCAGTACAGAAAAACCGGCGATATTGAGATTCGCAATCAGCTGGTAGAAAAATATCTGTATATGGTCGAAGTTCTTATCCGTAAATATTTAAACAAGGGTGTAGAGTACGATGATCTTTATCAGGTCGGCGCAATGGCCCTCGTATCGGCAGTGGAGAGATTCGATCCCGAAAAGGGATACGAATTCTCCAGCTTTGCTACGCCTACAATCTTGGGAGAAATCAAGAAATATTTCCGTGACAAGGAATGGACGCTTAAAGTACCGCGCCGCCAAAAAGAAATTGCGCTCAAAATTCCAACCGCGAAAAACACCCTTTACGAAAAGCTGGGCAGAACGCCGACAATTACAGAAATTTCTGAGGCGCTTGGTTATTCGGAAGAAGAAATTCTGCAGGCAATGGAAAGCAGTCAGGCATACGGAACGTATTCGCTTAACCAGACCTTTGATGAAAACGGAGAAGACGGAGAAAATGCCGTTTTTGAAAAATACATGGCGATGAATGAAGCAGGCTATGATCGTTTTGAAATGGCGGAGCTTATTAACTCGGTAGTATCCGGATTTTCAGAAAACGAAAGGCTTATTTTTCGAAGGCGTTTTCTTGAAAACAAAACACAGGGAGAAATTGCACGGCTGATGGGTGTTTCACAGATGACAGTTTCCCGGCTGGAAAAAACGATTAAGCAGAAGTTTTTAAAAGAGCTTCAAAAATAAAATCGGAAAAAGGCGAAATTTCTACGGAATAAGAAAGGAAATAGAATAGTAGGATGAAACGAGTTTTTTCAGGCGTACAGCCTACCGGAAATTTACATATCGGAAATTATCTCGGTGCGCTGAAGCAGTTTGTAGAGTTGCAGGAGCAACATCAATGTATTTACTGCGTGGTAGATATGCATTCCATTACACTACCGCAGGAGCCGCAGGAACTAAGAGAGCATATCCTCGATATTGCAGCGCTTTACATGGCAGTAGGCGTAGATCCGAAAAAGTCAATTATCTTTATACAGTCAGAAGTTTCCGGACATGCGGAGCTGGGCTGGATTCTCAACTGTGCCTCTTATATGGGTGAACTTTCGAGAATGACGCAGTTTAAGGATAAAAGCAAGGGAAAAGAAAATGGCTCTATTCCGTCGGGAATCTTTACTTATCCGGTTCTGATGGCGGCAGATATTCTTCTATATGATGCGGATATTGTACCGGTAGGAAACGATCAAAAGCAGCATATTGAGCTTACACGGGATCTTGCAATCAGAATCAACAATAGATTTCAAAAACAGACCTTTGTTGTACCGGAGGGAAGATTTCTTAAGGAAGGCGCAAGAATTATGGCGCTTGATGATCCAACTTCTAAGATGAGCAAATCGGCAGAAAACGACTTCAGTCGTATTTCTCTTTTGGACAGCGATACAAAAATTAAAAAGGCAATTATGAAAGCGACAACAGATTCTGATGCTGTTGTAAGATATGATATAGAAAAGAAGCCGGGTGTCAGCAATCTGCTTTCTATTTACAGTACTTTTTCCGGTATTTCTATTGAAGATCTCGAAAAACAATATGAAGGATGCGGTTATGGTAACTTTAAAAAAGACCTTGTAGAAGTAACGATTGATGCAATTCGTCCGATTAGAGAACGCTTTGAAGAAATTAGGAATTCGCTAGAGCTGACAAAAGTACTGGACGATGGCCGCGAAAGAGCAGAGGCCATTGCTGAAAAGACGCTTGCGCGCGTTAAGACTGATTTTGGACTCGGAAGATAGTTAAAAAATCCGCGTGCCGAAAAAATATAAGGAAAAAGAAAGTGAGAAGATAAAATGAAAATTCAACTGATCGGCGTACCTCTTTGGTACGGCTGCAATAATCCCGGCACAGAGAAGGCCTATGACTGTTTCTGCAAGGCCGGAGTAAAAGAATTATGTCATTCCTGCGGACATCAGGTGACTACAGAACATATTGTTGATGTGCCGTTTGATAAGGAGGAAAATTTTGATCCTACAATGCAATATCTGAACGGAACTGTGAGTGCCTGCCGGGATTTGGAAACGGCGGTAGCTTCTGCACTGAAAAATAAAGAATTTCCTTTGATATTGGGAGGAGACCATTCTCTCAGTATCGGCTCTATTGCCGGTATTAACCATCATATTCCGAAAGAGGATCTGACAGTTATCTGGGTAGATGCTCACACGGATATCAATACAAATGAAAGTTCGGATTCGCATCATATTCACGGTATGCCTTTGTCTGCCTGTCTGGGACTTGGAAGCGATAAGCTGATTGACGGATTTGGGAAAGAAAGAGTGAAGCTCCTGCCGGAAAATTTGTTTTATATCGGGTCCCGTTCCATCGATGACGGAGAGAAGGTAATTATTAAAGAACATAATATTCGCTGTTTTACGATGGAGGAAGTAAAAGAGAAAGGAATCGAAAAAGCCACCCGCGAGCTGCTTTCTTTGATAAAAACGAAATATATTCATCTGAGCTTCGATGTAGACTTTATGGGTGAGGAAGAATACATTGCCACCGGAATGCCGGTTCCAGACGGACCTTCTATTGCAGATACTGCTCTTTGTCTTTCGCTTCTGATGGAAAGCGGTAAGGTCTGCTCTATGGATTTTGTTGAGTACAGTCCTAAAAACGACAAAGACCAGAGTGGGCTTGCTGTCTGCATGAATCTTTTGAAGACTTGTCTTGAGCGAATTTAGTAATGTGATACAGAAAAAATGTCCTGTTTTTCTTTTGTGGAAAAACAGGACATTTTTTTATAAAGATCTCTTTAAAAAAATACTTAGGCACTTAAGATATGCAGAAAGAAATTTATTGCGGAAGAGCACTTTTTACAGTTTCTTGTATGCGTTCCGTCAGCTCGTTTTGCTCATGTTTGCTGAGGCCGGCAGTCGGAACAGGAGGGTGCACGGTAATCGTAATTTTAGCTCCCTTTTTAACTGCGCCACCGTTTGCTTCATAAAACTGGCAGGTACCGTCAATCGTAATCGGAATGATTGGCACGCCTGGTTTTGTAGCAAGCCGCAGGCTTCCTTTTTTAAAATCTCCCATAGGGCCTCCTTTGCTTCTCGTGCCTTCCGGAAAGATAAGAAGAGAGAATCCTTGATTGATAAGCTGAATGCCTTCTTCCATTGTTCGCAGCGCTTCACGCGGATCGTCACGGTTGATGAGAATACTTCTGATGCGCAGAATCCAGCGGCCGTAAAGTGGTACTCTTTGCAGATTTTCTTTTGCAACAAAGCCGAATTGAATAGTATCAAGTGCGGCGCAGCAAGCAGGAATATCACCGTATCCCTGATGATTGGCGACATAGACAACTGGACCTTGCTGCGGCAGATTTTCACGGCCGTTTACAGTAAGCTCCGCATCAAAGATACGAAAAATGTTTTTTCCCCATGTAGAAGTAGCATTTAAAATAGCGCTGCGTTCAGCCTCGTAATTTTCTATGCAGCGGCTTTCAATGATTTGCTTCTTAAAGCGATTCAAGTATTTTAGAGAAAGATATAGCTTCACTGCGGGAATAAGATTCGGTAAAATTTTCATTTTCTCTGACGCTCCTCAAATGATATCAAAATATAGGTATTTTTTTATTATATCCTAAGTATCACATAAAAGTCAAAAAAGTATTGCAAAATATAACAAAGGACAATACAATGTTCAAAAAGGATATGATTTTCTGTGAGAAAATAAAAGGAAAGAAAATGGAACAGAAAAAGATTCATTATAAAAGAAGAATTGCAGTGATTGCTGTTTGCCTTGCAGGTTTTGCAGCAGTCATGTTTCTCATTACGACAAATCGCATATCGCCGTTTGACGATACAATTAGATATTTCTTTTATCGTCTTAGAAATCCGGCTCTTTCTGCTCTGCTGATTCCGATTACTTATTTGGGAAACTGGCAGATGCTGACGGGAATTTCTCTTGCACTGATTCTTTTTCCAAAGACCCGCAGAAAATTCGGACTTCCGGCAGGAATCTCAGCGCTTTTTTCTGATTTTGTCAATAGATTTGTAAAAGTTCGTGTGATGAGAGCGCGGCCTGACAGCATGCTTCATATTATTGAACAGGGCGGTTATTCGTTTCCAAGCGGACATGCGATGACGAGCCTTGTTTTTTACGGGATGCTGATTTATTGGCTGCGGCAGAAAATTTTGCATAGCAGTATGCGGCCTTTGCGGGTGGCAGAGGGCAGTAGTTTGAGCAATACAGTAAAAAAGGAGTTTTTGGAGTCTATAGAAGAAAAACGCGCAAGGCGCTGCGGAACAGCCGTTACAGTAGCAGGAATTTTATTGATTTTATTGATTGGGCTGAGCCGTATTTATGTCGGTGTTCATTATCCGTCTGATGTGCTTGCGGGATGGTTTTTAGGCGGTGCGCTCTTTACCCTGTTTCTTACACTGCAGCAGTACTTTGAAGGACAGTAAAGAAGAAAATCCGGCCGGAAGAATTTTTTACCGGGCCGGATTTTTTAATGCTTTTTATAAAGTGCGTTATCGTGCTACTGTTTCTGTGCCTGCTGCAAAGCAGCGTATTTGCCGCCGAGTATCATTAGTTCATCGTGGCTGCCTGTTTCCGTAATATGCTCTTTTTCGATAACAGCGATTCGATCGGCTTTTCGGATTGTAGAAAGGCGATGGGCAATGATGATTGTAGTGCGGCCTTTGCTCAGTACTTCAAGGCTTTCTTGGATTTTCTGTTCTGTTACGCTGTCGAGTGCACTTGTCGCTTCGTCGAGAATCAAAATCGGCGGATTTTTGAGAAATACACGGGCAATCGAAAGACGCTGTTTTTGCCCGCCCGAAAGCATGACGCCGCGCTCCCCGATATAGGTATCGTAGCCGTCCGGCATTTCAAGAATTTCTTTGTGAATTTCTGCGTGAATGGCTGCCGCAATTACTTCTTCATCTGTTGCATCTGGTCTGCCGTAACGAATATTTTCGCGGATCGTTCCGGCAAACATGAAGACATCCTGCTGAATAATACCGATATTGCGCCGCAGACTGTCTTGCGTAAATTTCCGGATATCAATGCCGTCAATTGTAATAGAACCGCTTGAGACATCGTAAAAACGCGGGAGTAAATGGCACATCGTCGTTTTGCCGCCGCCAGAGGGTCCGACAAGCGCAAAGCTTTCGCCGGCATTTATTGTAAGATTGATGTTGTTTAAAACCTCCGTACCGTCATCGTACTGAAAGGAAACATTCTGATAGCGGATTTCTCCGCGCAGTATACCGGCGTCAAAAGCGTCTGGCATATCCTTGACAGCAGGCTCTGTTCTCATAATTTCAAGAAAACGGCTGAAGCCTGCACTGCCCTGCATGAACATTTCCATAAAGGAAGCTAAAGTTCTGATGGGAGAGAGAAATGTAGACACATAAAGAGAAAAGGTAATCAGTTCAATATATCCCATTTGCCCGCGCATAATAAGGAAACCGCCGAAAGTAATGACGACAACCTGCATAATGCCGACCGTAAATTCCATGCCGCTTTGAAAAAGTCCCAGCGTTTTGTAATAACCGACCTTTGCTGTTTTAAAGAGGTCGTTGCTTTTTTTAAATTTATCGTCTTCTGCCTGCTCGTTGACAAAGGCTTTCGCTGTGCGGATTCCGCTGATGCTGCTTTCAATGGCGGCGTTGATTTCTGCTGTTTTTCGCTTTACTTCAAGGTTTGCATTGAGCATGCTGACCCGCTGACGCAAAATGAAAAAAATAAATATCGGAATCAGAATGGCAAGAACAAGAGCAAGCTGCCACTGAACTGTCATCAGTACTGCAAGCGCTCCTACTAGGGTAAGAACAGAAATCACAACATTTTCCGGACCGTGATGCGCCAGTTCTGTGATATCAAAAAGATCGGTAGTAATGCGGCTCATCAGTACACCCGTGCGGTTGTTGTCGTAAAAGCTGAAACTAAGGTCCTGCATGTGCCGAAAAACATCTTCCCGCATATCGGCCTCAACAAGCACACCCATTTTATGTCCGATAACAGTGATAACATAATAACAGGCAGAGCGAAAGATGTAGGCGATAATGATAATTCCCATTACAATAAAAAAAGTGCGGAAAAGCTGATTTGGCAAATAAAGCTCCATGCTTTTTTTAGAAACGTATGGAAAAATGAGATCGACAGCCGCAGCGGTCACAGCGCAGAGCATATCAACAGCAAAAAGCTTGCGGTGAGGTTTGAAATAGGAGAAAAAAAGCAAAAACGGATGGCGTGAAAAATCTTTTTTTACAGTATTCATAGCGATTCAGTAAATCCTTTCCTGTCTCTTGTTATCATCGTTCATGATTTAATCCTTTCCGGCCGTTTCTTTTTTTGGCTTGTTTTGCAAGATTTCTGATGCGGCGGCTTTGTAAAGAGGTAGCCGCAGTTTATATTTTTCACGGAACAGCTTTTCTCTGGCATCCGGCTCACTGTCGTACATAAAAGCATACGGAGCAGTGTTTTCTGCATTTGCGCGGACCCAGAGCGCATCGACATCCTCATCGATAAAGACAGTATGCGCTCGTGACAGAATTTCAAGCGACATTTCGTCAAGAACTGCACCGTCTCCGCAGACAACAACAAGCCTGTCCGGATAGACTTCATTTTTGGCAAGACCAAGATCATAAGCAGGGTCATCCAGTTTGGAGAGAATTTCAAATTCTTTATTTCGATATGCATGTTCACCGTTGATCATGCATATTCTTTTTATGCTGCGTCCGTCCAGCCGCTCGATTTCATCGTCGACAAAAAGAAGCGGACACTGAAGAAGGCGTGCAAGAGCCTCACCTTCCTTACGGGTTTGGGCACCGAGATATCCGATGATGTAATGTCTTTCAGGCATATTCATAAAAATACTCTCCTTTATTCAAAAAGATTAAACCCATTGTAACATAAAGATGATGACAAAGACAAGAAAAAGGATGCGGAAGCAGGAAACAGATTCCAAAAGATGTGCTGAAAACATGCGTTGAAAAAAAGCGGCGGTTGGTATAGAATAAAAGGAAATGAAAAAGTAAAAGGGAAAGAAGGCAGAAATTTATGAAAGAACCGGTACTTGTCATTATGGCAGCAGGACTCGGCAGCCGTTACGGCGGGTTAAAGCAAATGGATCCGATCAGTGATAAAGGAGAAATCATTCTTGATTTTTCTCTTTATGATGCCATATTATCCGGCTTTAAAAAAGTTATCTTTGTGATTAAAAAAGAAATGGAAGAGGATTTCAAAAAACTTATTGAAGGGAAATCCGGTAAATATATAGAAACAGCATATGCATATCAGGAACTTGATGATCTTCCGAAAGGCTTTGCCGTGCCTTCTGGCAGAGTAAAGCCTTGGGGGACCTGTCATGCGGTACTTGCTTGCCGCAATCTGATAGATGGTCCTTTCGCAGTTATCAATGCGGACGATTATTACGGAACCGGCGCTTTTGCAGTAATCTACGATTATCTGAGCAAGGCGCAGGACGGAGAGTCTTATGATTATTCAATGGTCAGCTATAATCTGGAAAATACGCTGACAGAAAACGGTTTTGTAGCGCGCGGCGTATGTGCAGAAACAGAAGATAAATATCTTGCGGAAATCCATGAACGAACAAAAATTATGTGGAAAGACGGGGAGATTGCATATACGGAAGATGACGGAAAAACTTTTGTAACAGTACCGCGCGGAACGCCGGTATCTATGAATTTCTGGGGATTTACAGAGAGTTTCATGAAAGAGCTTGAAAAGAGATTTCCAAAATTTCTTGAAAAAGCGCTGACGGAAGACCCTTTAAAAGCGGAATTTTATTTGCCGATGGCGGTGGAGGAGCTTCTGGAGGAGGGAAAAGCGCGGGTACGCATGCTGAAGACGCGGGATAAATGGTACGGAGTAACCTATCATGAGGATAAAGAAGATGTGGTAAATGCACTGCAAGCGCTGAAGGACAAGGGAATTTACCCGCCGAAATTGTGGTTATAGCAAAATAATAGAAAAAGGGGAACAAAAGATAATGAAGACAATGATGAAAAAAACAGAAAAAAGAAAAGAGATAAAAAGAAGAAGAGTTATCAGTCTGCTTTTGGCAGCTATACTTTTGGGCAGCGTTTCTTTTCCGAAGGCAGATACGATAACAGGATATACGGATGTACCAAAGGACAGCTGGGCTATTTCGGCTGTGTCTTCTGCGAAGGCGTACGGCCTCATGAGCGGGCAGGGAGACGGTATGTTCGGCTATGGTAAAACGATTACAAAAGCAGAATTTGCAACGATTCTGTGCAATATGATGAAATGGACGGTACAGACACCGTCAGTACCATCTTTTTCTGATGTAACGAGAGATAAATGGTATTACGCAGAGATAGAAACAGCACTGGCAAACGGAGCAGTCGAAAAAACAGCGGAATTTTTGCCGGACACACCGATTACCAGAGAAGAAATGGCCGTAATGTTTGTGAGAGCACTTGGTCTTGCTGATGCGGCACAGACAGCAGAAAAGGCGCTTTCAGCGGGCAGCATGTCGCTGCCGTTTACAGATGTCATAGAAAATAAGGGCTTTATTGCAGTCGCTTATGACATTGGAATGATTAACGGGATAACGGAAACAATTTTCGGTCCGGACAATACGGCAAAGCGCGAAGAAGCTGCGGCGATGCTGACGAGAGTTTATGAGAAATACTATGGAGATACAGAATTTCTGCATGGATTCTATGCGATTTCCTCTTATTCTCAGCTTGAGCTGACAAAAGAAATGGATGCAGTAACGCTGGGCTGGAGCTCGATGGCAATGGAAGACGGACATGCAAAGATTGTCACAGAAGAAGGACAGTATCGGATTCCTGACGGCTATGAGCTTGCAGTTTCTTATTTAGAACAAAACGGAACAAAAATGCATTTAGGCGTTTATATGGATGCTTCGCAGGGCGTATCGGAACTTCTGACAAACGCGGAGGCCAGAACAGAAGCAGTAAATGCGATTATGGAAGAAACTTCCCGTATTTATGAGGCTGTAGGAGAAAATCCATATTCCGGTGTAACAATTGATTTTGAAGGCTTGCGGGGAACGGCCGTAAAAGAAGGATTTAATGCTTTTTTGACAGAGCTTTCTCTGCAGCTTCGTGCTTCCGGAAAAACGCTTTATGTTATGGTACAGCCGGCGCTTTCTGATGGAATTTATTTTGACGGGTTTGATTACAGAACAATCGGAAGTCTGGCTGATAAAGTAATTCTTATGGCGCACGATTATAATCCGTCTTCTCTCGATGCATATATCGGAACGGAGTGGCATAAAAACGCTGCTCTGACGCCAATCGGATCGGTATACTATTCAATCAAAGCAGCAACCGATAGCGAAACCGGTGTAGAGGACAAAGAAAAACTTGTACTGGCAATCAGCTTTGCCTCCGTCGGCTGGCAGCTTTCTGATGACGGCTCACTTCTTTCCGGAACGCCGGTTAGAGGCAGTTCTGAGGCGGTATATAGCTATCTTACAGCCGACGGAACAGAAAGAGGTTTTTCGCAGCAGTATCGTAATCCATATCTAAAATATGAGACAGCGGAGGGAAAGAATATTTTCCTTTGGTATGAGAATGAAAAAAGCGTAGCTGAAAAGGCTGCGCTGGCAAGAATGATGGGAATTTGCGGAATTTCTGTCTGGAGACTTGGAAATGTTCCATCTTATACAGGGTACGATGTAATGGAAAGCCTGAAATAAGAAAGAAAAGTAAAAGACTCTATGTGATTGAAACATCTTTCACATAGAGTCTTTTTGTATGGATATGTTTTGTTTATTTATTTTTCGGTATTTGCAGAACATACAGGCCTGCCGCCGCTAAACAATACAATTCTCAAAAAACGACCTGCATAAAATTTTAGTTATTTTGTGCTTTATAATTTTCTCCCCAATCCCGCATAGCATCAAGAATCGGATGTAGGCTTTGTCCTAATTCTGTCAATGTATATTCCACTTTTGGAGGCACTTCGGCATATACTGTTCGGGTTAATAAACCGCTATTTTCCATTGCTCGAAGCTGTGCGGTAAGCACTTTTTGCGATACATTGCCAATAGATTTTTTTAATTCTCCAAACCTTTTTGTCCCGGTAAGCAGGTCACGCAAAATGAATACTTTCCATTTATCACCGATTAAAGTTAAAGTTGTTTCTACAGGACAGGCAGGCAATTCTTTTACCGTTTTTTGTGTACTCATTTGCTGATCATCTCCCTTTAGTTTCTATTTGAAGCTTTGTATTTTACTATACTATACAGCTTTAAAACAATCAAGCTTTCGGATTAGAAGGTTATTCGTAATTTACAGTGGGTGACGCTGAAAACGCTAATAGCAATTTCTTCGTAAAATACAGTGGGTGCTCTTTGAAAACTACGCTTAATGCTAATAGCATCTGCTTCGTAAAAAAGAGTGGGCGGTTTTTCGCCTGCAATAGAGTCTTACACGGGGAGTCAGTCTGCATTGGCTGGTTCTTTCTGTTTTCATTTAAAGTTGTTATTTTTGTCGAGTTTATAGCAGTTTTATCTATTTTATTGTTGAAATTCTGTTGTTCTGGTGATATAATATTTTTACAAAAACTCCAGTTATGGAGGTATCCTAATGAAAGTATCATACAAAAAACTTTGGAAACTCTTGATTGATAAAGAGATTTCCCAGGCAGAACTACGGAAGATATCTGGAATTTCCTCAGGATCAATGACGAAACTCAAGAAGGGAGAATCTGTATCGATGGATGTCCTGTGGAAAATTTGTTCTGTATTGGACTGTAATATTGGGGATGTAGTTGAATTCATACGGTAACGAGGAAGGGGGGCGGCACCAAATGTCAGATACAAGAAAGATTGAATTCAAAGAAGATGACATGATTGAAGTTACGCCTACTCCGGCTCTTAACTTGCCAGATATTATGGCAGAGCGGTGTCTGAAACCCAAAGACGGCTCTCCATATCTGGTTTTCTATTGCAAGCCAATATCTAAATATGTTGGCGGCTGTCCCAGTTGTGGTTCTATCAACTACATTTCCCACGGTCCAACGCAGAATCCAAGAATTGTTCATGATGTAAACATAGGAATCATGCGTGTGGATTTAGTTATCACAGTCCCACGATATCATTGTAAGGACTGTGGAGCCGCATTTCGCCACATTTTCACCTCAGTGCCAGAGGGCAAGCATTCTACCTTTCGCCTTTTGGAACAACTGCGCAGAGATGTTTTTACCCGCCCATTCTCACAAGTTGCCACTGAATACGGTTTTACAGAAGGTACTATCCGCTATGTATTTGACGAATACGCAGAGCAACTGGAGGCAAACCGTGGGCCAATCGTGGCTCCAGAGGTCTTGGGCATCGATGAGAAGCACATTGTTCATGCTATGCGAGGAATCTTTGTGGATATCAAAACAGGCAGACTTCTGGAGATGACTGAGAATAACAAAGAGGCGGATATTGTAGGGACAATTGAGCGGATGGTAGACTATGACAAAAACATTCGCATTGTCACTACGGATATGGCAAATAACTATCGTAGTCACATCCAACTATGCCTTCCAAATGCGAAGTTGATCGTGGACAAGTATCATGTCTATCAGGATCTCTACTCCAAGGTAGCCAAGTCAAAAAAGGCTATCATGGAGAAAATCGGTCAGCAAATTGCTCAGGAGGCAAATCTTGTTAAGGCTCAACGGATGAAAGCAGTGCGAGAATTAGTGATCCACAATGCTTACCTGTTCAAGTTCGGAAAGGATAAGTTGGCGGAAAAGACCCGGCGCATTGCAATCATGGCAGATGTTTGCCAGATATTTCCTGAATTCAACCATCTGCGGTTGATTAAAGAGGGCTTTGAACGTATCTATGAGCAAGAATCCAGAACTGATGCAGAGGCCGCTTATGCTGAATGGCTGAAACTGATTCCGCCCAAAGGAGTCAAGAAAATCGCTGCATGGGAACATCAATATGGAGTTGCGGCAAGTCTGTATACAGAACTGATGGTCTTTTGTCGAACAACGCAAAAATGGTACCAGGAAATATTCAATTATTTTGATGACGGGTGCCAATTTACAAATGCAGCCTCTGAGGGAACAAACAGTATGATTCAACGGATCAATGCCCAGGGGAATGGATATGGTTTCAAGCGATTGCGGGCGAAGGCCTTATACTGGCATGATGCAGGCCCACGAGCCACTTATAGCATCAAGGTCAAAAAGGTGCCGGTCTATGACGAAGAAACCTCGACTTCTATGGGTATGATGACTGGTTCCCGTTCTCCTTTCGGCAACCGGAAAATCATTGGCTATCACGATATTACCGAAATCGTGAGGACGGAACAGCCTGCTCCAAAACCATTGTCGGTGTTGCGTTACATCCTAAATTCCGAGTTTTATGACTTTGAATCTGACTGAGAAAGGGCGGCCTATGCTATCCTGCATGGGTCGCTCTTTTTTGATGATAACATGATTGATTCTTGTGTAATAATGTTGCTGTTTCCATTGGCATATGATATAATCAAAGCGCATCTAATCTCATATCAAACAGATACAGAAAGGGCGATTTTATGACCGCAAACGAACAGTTGGCCTCCGTGGGCCGGAATATCCAGGAGAAAGCCACCCTCATCTGGAATGTGGCAAACACCCTTTTTGGAGCTTTTAAGCCCCATGAGTACGGCCTGGTGATCCTGCCGATGGTGGTGATCAAGCGGTTCCACGACTGTCTGCTGCCTACCCATCAGGCGGTGCTGGATACCTACAAAAAAGTAGAGCATCTGGCGGTGAAAGAAGGCTTCCTGCGGACTTCCGCCGGGTACCAGTTCTACAACACCAGCCCTTTTACCTTTGAGACGCTGCGGGCTGACCCGGAGAACATCAATGACAACTTCCGGGCCTATCTCAACGGCTTTTCCGATAATGTGCAGGACATCCTCGCCCGCATGAATTTCAGCGCCCAGATCGACCGCATGGAGGAAGCGGGCCTGCTCTATCAGGTCATTGTGGACTTCTGTTCTGACAAAGCAGATATGAGTCCGGAAAAGATCAGCGCCGTAGATATGGGCTACATCTTCGAGAACCTGGTGCAGCGTTTTTCCGAGTCCTACAACGAAGAGGCCGCAGCGCATTTCACCAGCCGGGATATTATTTACCTGATGTGCGATCTGCTGGTGACGGGAGATCAGAACGCCTTCAACGGTGAGGGCATTACCAAGACTGTTTATGACATGACCATGGGCACCAGTCAGATGCTCACCTGCATGGAGGAGCGGCTGAAGCAGTTGGATGCCGATGCGGATGTAACCTGTTTTGGCCAGGAGCTAAACCCCTTCACCTTCGGTATCGCCAAGGCGGACATGCTGATCCGTGGAGGCGACCCGGATAATATGCAGTTTGGGGACACCCTGGACGATGATAAGTTCGAGGGCTACCAGTTTGACTACTGCATTTCCAATCCGCCTTTCGGCATCGACTGGAAGCGGGAAGCCCCAGGGGTAGAGGCTGAGCACAAGCGTGGGGCTGCCGGACGGTTCGGCCCAGGGCTTCCCAGCAAAAGTGACGGGCAGATGCTGTTCCTGCTCAATGGCCTGTCCAAGCTGAAACCGGAGGGCCGCATGGCCATCATTCAAAACGGCTCTTCCCTGTTTACCGGGGACGCTGGTTCCGGCCAGTCGGAAATCCGCCGGTACTT